>NZ_AQWR01000018.1 GCF_000375645.1 Porphyromonas bennonis DSM 23058 = JCM 16335
AAGTTGCATACGCGTTACGCACCCATCCGCCGGTCGTCGTCATCGGAAGCAAGCTTCCAACACGTTACCCCTCGACTTGCATGTGTTAAGCCTATCGCTAGCGTTCATCCTGAGCCAGGATCAAACTCTCCATTGTTAAGAAAATTTTGTTCCTTTGCTCTTCTTCCTCTACTATCANGTAGCGGATCAAGAGCTGCTCGTATGTTGCTCTTCGCTTTATTGGTTTCGTACGTTGACGTATATATATCGTCACTTAAACTTTCACCCAAGTTGTATCTCTCTAGGTCTCAGACGAAGTGACACTATTACTGTCCCATCGTGAAAACTGGTATACTACTTGTTTTCTTGTCTTGTACTTACACAATTCACATCGCTCACTCCCTATCTCTAAGAAGGGCGATGCCCTTGTCTTATCTTTATGTCTATGATCTCTGTTTCAGCATCTCCAGCCCCTCGGGCGGTGATGTGAGTGCAAAGGTACGAAAGTTTTTCATTCCTGCAAGCGATCCGAAAAAATTCTTTTTCTGCGACCCGCTCGCCCCGACCTCTGCCGGAGCACCTCAGGAGCGTACCCCCTCTCGGCTTTGCGAGTGCAAAGGTACAACTTTTCTCATTCCTCGCAAGCCCTGTCCCGATAATTCCTCAAAGAAATCTCACACTATCCTGAAAATCAGCCCAAAAGAAATCCACTCCTCCACTAAACAACCCTACCCGAGACAGGAGCAGAGACCCCGCTCCCATCAGCCCTCGCACTATTACCGGTATTAGATTTCCCCCAGAGCCGAGACGCAAAAAAGAGGGCAGACCCCGCTTGCAACGGATCTGCCCTCTCTTATTGTGTGGCCCTTTCACTCCTGTGGAGTAAATAAGGGTTGCACTCACGTGCAACCCCTACTATAGGTTCCACAAAATATATTAGGATGTTAGGTAAGAAAGATTGATTAGGTTACGCATCTTGTGATTGTAATGGTGCAAAGGTGCGACAAAATGGGCTGTACGTCAAGGTGCCCAAAGCTGTTACTTAGCAGTAACGAATCAGCTTATTAGCAAACTTTTTGACTTAAAGAGCCGAAATTGCCAACTGCATCTATCAAAGAGCGCTTTCTGCCTCTCTCCTACCGACTACTTCTTACTGTGCGTTGTCCTCAGCGATGCGAGCCTTGATCTTGGCCTCTACCTCGTCGGCGAGGTCAGGATTCTCCTCCAGGAGGGTCTTGGCCGCCTCGCGTCCCTGTCCCATGCGCATGTCTCCGTAGCTGTACCAGGAGCCGCTCTTGTCGATGATGCCCATGTCGACGGCTATGTCGACCAGCTCACCGGACTTGGCGATGCCCTTGCCGTACATGATGTCAAACTCTGCACGACGGAAGGGCGGGGCCACCTTATTCTTGGCCACCTTCACCTTCGTGAGGTTACCCACCTGCTCATCACCGTCCTTGAGGGCGGTGCTGCGACGGATGTCGATGCGGATGGTGGCGTAGTACTTAAGTGCGTTGCCGCCGGTGGTGGTCTCGGGGTTGCCGTAGGCGCCGATCTTCTCGCGAAGCTGATTGATGAAGATGCAGCAGGTGCGGGTCTTGCTGATGAGGGCGGCGAGCTTGCGGAGCGCCTGGCTCATGAGTCGTGCCTGGAGGCCGAGCTTATTCTCTCCCATCTCGCCGTCGATCTCACTCTTAGGGGTGAGGGCGGCGACGGAGTCGATGACGACGACGTCGACGGCGGAGGAGCGGATGAGGTTCTCAGCAATGTCGAGCGCCTGCTCGCCGTCGTCGGGCTGGGAGATCCAGAGACGAGAGAGGTCGACACCAAGGGCCTCGGCATAGACGCGGTCAAAGGCGTGCTCCGCATCGATGTAGGCGGCGAGCCCACCGAGCTTCTGAGCCTCGGCGATGGCGTGGATCGCGAGCGTCGTCTTACCGGAGGACTCCGGCCCGTAGATCTCCACGATGCGCCCGCGGGGATAGCCGCCGATGCCGAGCGCGAGGTCGAGCGTGAGGGAGCCGGTGGGGATCGCCTCTATGGGCTGCACCTCCTGTGAGGCCATGTTCATCAGCGAGCCCTTGCCGAAGGTCTTCTCGATCTTGGCCTGAGCTGCCTGCATTGCCTTGAGCTTATTGGGATCCGCCTCGATGCGGTGAGACTTGGAGGCTGCACCCTCGATCTCGTCGGTGATGCTCTGATCCTCGCCCATCTCTTTCTTATCTGCCATAGTAGTGCTTGTCACTTATTTTTTCCTTTATAAAAGAGGTCATCAGAGCTCCAGATCGATGTCGTGCAGCTCGTGCCAGGGGAGCCCCTGCTTGGCCACCTCCTCGAGGAAGGGATCGGGGTCAAACTCCTCGACATTGAAGACGCCATGACCACTCCAGAGGCCCTTGAAGAACATGATCGCGCCGGTGGTCGCGGGGACACCGGTGGTGTAGCTCACGCCCTGGGCGCCGGTCTCCTTGTAGGCCTCAGCGTGGTCGGTATTATTGTAAATGTAGTAGGTGTGCTCCTCGCCGCCACGTAGCCCGCGGATGCGGCAGCCAATGGAGGTCTGGCCGGTGTAGTCACTCCCGAGCTCCTTGGGGTCGGGGAGGACTGCCTTGAGGAACTGCAGGGGGATGATGTCGACGCCCTTGTACTTGATCGGCTCGATGCCGGCCATGCCGATATTCTGGATCACACGGAGGTGGGTCAGGTACTCCTGTCCGAAGGTCATCCAGAAGCGCGCCCGGCGGAGGGAGGGGTAATTCTTGACCAAGCTCTCCAGCTCCTCGTGGTACATCAGGTAGCTCTCACGGGGACCCACCTCGGGGTAGGTGAGGGTCTTGTGGATCTCGAGCGGCTCGGTGGTGATCCACTTGCCGTCCTCATAGTAGCGCCCGTGCTGGGTTACCTCGCGGATGTTGATCTCGGGATTGAAGTTAGTGGCGAAGGCCTTGTGGTGATCTCCCGCATTGCAGTCGACAATGTCGAGGTGGGTGATCTCGTCGAAGTGGTGCTTGGCGGCGTAGGCGGTGTAGACGCTGCAGACACCGGGATCAAATCCGCAGCCGAGGATGGCGGTGAGGCCCGCTTCCTTGAATCGATCCTGATACGCCCACTGCCAGCTGTACTCATACTTCGCCTCGTCCTTGGGCTCGTAGTTGGCGGTATCGAGGTAATTGACCCCGCAGCGGAGGCAGGCATCCATGATGGGGAGGTCCTGGTACGGGAGGGCGACATTGATCACCAGCTCGGGCTGTACGCGCTGCATAAGCACGCAGAGCTGCTCCACGTCATCGGCATCGACCTGAGCGGTCTTGATGAAGTCCTTTCCTCCGGGGATCTTGGCCACGAGGGCATCGATGGTGCTCTTCGTCCGACTGGCGATGGTGATGTCGGTGAAGATGTCCCTATTCATGGCTACCTTCTGAGCCACGACGGTACCGACGCCACCGGCACCGATAATAAGTACGCGTCCTTTCATATATGGATACTAATGAGTGTATGTGTCATAATCTATCGTCTCAAAGGTACCAAAAACTTAGCTGTCCGACCTTAGTCCTGAGACTGGTGCCTCACGTCAGGGAGTGGGAGGCGTGGGGAGGTAACGACCGGTGTCTTCACCGAAGTGGGCGAGCTCTCGGACGAGGTGTGAAGAGATGGCGGCGAGCTCCGGGCGGGTGAAGAAGAAGATCGTGTCGAGTCCGAAGTGGCTCAGGTGTGTCTCCGCCATCTCCCGCTCAGTCTCCATATCTCTCACGGAGCGGATGCCGCGGACCAGTACGGTGGCTCCGACCCGACGAGCATAGTGGGCAGTGAGCCCCTCGTAGGAGGCGACGGTGATGCGCGGCTCATTCGCATAGAGCCGGGCGATCTGCTCCACCCGCTGCTCGGGTGTGGTGTCGTACTGCTTGCCGACATTGATGCCCACGAGGATGTGCAGCTCATCGACGACGCCAAGGGCGCGGCGGACGAGGTCATCATGACCTATCGTGAAGGGGTCAAAGGATCCGGCAAAGAGGCCGATCAGTGGCTTACTCATCAAACGTCGTCAGTCTCAAGGTTCTCTACAATGAAGTCCTGCCGCTCGCGGCTGTTGGTGCCCATGTAGAACTTCAGCAGCTCGGGGACGTTGTCCTCCTTCTTCATCACCACGGGGTCGAGCCGCATATTCTCGCCGATGAAGTTGCCAAACTCCTCCGGCTTGATCTCTCCCAGTCCCTTAAACCGGGTGACGGAGGCGCTCTTGCCGATCTTCTTCATCGCCTCATTGCGCTCCCGCTCGTCGTAGCAGTAGATGATCTCCTTGCCCTGGCGGTCTCGCACACGGAAGAGGGGCGTCTGGAGGATGAAAACGTGATTCTCACGGATCAGTTCGGGGAAGAACTGGAGGAAGAAGGTGATGATCAGCAGGCGTATGTGCATGCCGTCCACATCAGCATCGGTGGCGACGATGACGCGATTGTAGCGGAGGTCCTCGAGTCCGTCCTCGATATTGAGGGCAGCTTGGAGGAGGTTGAATTCCTCATTCTCGTACACCACTTTCTTCGAGAGGCCGTACGAGTTGAGCGGCTTACCGCGGAGGGAGAAGACCGCCTGGTACTCCGGGTCGCGGCTCTGGGTAATGCTGCCGCTGGCGGAGAGTCCCTCGGTGATGAAGATCTCGGTGCGCTCCGGGTCTTTCGCCTTGGGGTCATTGAAGTGGACGGTGCAGTCGCGGAGTTTCTTATTGTAGAGCGAGGCTTTCTTGACCCGCTCCTTAGCTTTCTTGGAGATGCCCTGTAGAGCCTTCCGCTCCCGCTCGTTGTCGACCACCTTCTTCTGCAGGATCTCAGCGGTGTCGGGGTGCTTGTGAAGGTAGTTGTCGAGCTGAAGCTTGACGAAGTCGATGACAAACTTCTGGATCGAGATGCCGCCCTCGGAGATCTCACGGCTGCCGAGCTTGGTCTTGGTCTGCGACTCGAAGACCGGCTCCTGGATCCGGATGCTGATGGCGGCGGTGATGCCGGAGCGGATGTCGTTGTAGTCGTAGTTCTTGTCGAAGAATTCCTTCACCGTCTTGCCGATCGCCTCCTTGAAGGCCGACAGATGCGTCCCACCGTGGAGGGTATTCTGACCGTTGACAAAGGAGTAGTACTCCTCGCCGTACTGCGTGGAGTGCGTGATCGCCACCTCGATGTCGTCTCCCTGCAGATGGATGATGGGATAGAGCGGTGTGGCTGTCATATTATCCTCCAGGAGATCGAGGAGGCCATTACGGGAGATGAAGCGGGTGCCATTGAGGTGAATCGTCAGACCCGGCTGGAGATAGGTATACATCCGGATCATGCTGTGGACGAAGTCCTGCTGGTAGCGGTAGTTGCGGAAAATATCCGGGTCTGCGTAGTAGTCGACGAAGGTGCCGTCGTGCTCGCCCGGTGCGGGCACTATGTCGCTCTCCTCGACGAGCTTCCCCTTCTCGAAGACGACTGTCTTCACCGTCCCATCGCGGTAGGAGGAGACAGCCATACGGGTGGAGAGGGCGTTGACCGCCTTAAGCCCGACGCCATTGAGCCCGACCGACTTCTTGAAGACCTCGTTGTCGTACTTGGCGCCAGTATTCATCGTGCCTACAGCCTTGGCGAGAGAGCCCTGAGGAATGCCTCGGCCGTGGTCGCGGACGGTGACGTGGCGGCGCTCCTCCTCGTCGATCGTGATGTAGATATGCTTACCGTACCCCATCGTGTACTCGTCGATGGAGTTGTCGATCACCTCCTTTAGGAGCACGTAGATACCATCGTCGGGAGCGGTACCGTCGCCCAGCTTACCGATGTACATACCGGGACGGAGCCGGATGTGCTCCATCGGATTGAGGGTAACGATCTTATCCTCCTGGTAGAGGGGGTCAGGTGTAGATGTTAGTGGTGTGGGGGTAAGCTTCTCTTCTGCGTCGGTCATTTAGCTATTCTCTCCTTCGTATTTCTGCATTTCCTCCACGGAGGCGCGCGGCATCAGCAGCCTATTGGGCTGCTCCTCACTGCGTGTCTCCTCCTCCTTTGCCCTCTTCTCGCGCCGTCTCTTGGCGAGCTCCTCGCCCTTCTCCGTCAGCGGAGTGACGTAGCAGCGGTGGGTCTTGTGGTGGATCTTGCGGAAGAAATTCCACTGCACCTGCACGTGGACGTTGTGCTCCAGCTCCAGATTGGACTCGAGGAAGCGGACGCCATACTGCTGTACGACCGGGATCATGAGCTCAAAGATGAGCGCAATCAGTCCCTTGCCCTGATACTCCGGATCGACAGCGATGAGCATCAGGTCCATCACCTCCGCCTTCCGGCTCTTTAGTGCCTTGAGGATCGGGATGAAGCCAAAGGGCCAGAGCTTACCCTGAGAGCGCTGCAGCGCCTTGGTGATCGAGGGCATGGCGACACCGAAGCCGACGAGCTTCCCATCCGAGACCTGTCGCACAAGCCCGATGAGATCGGTATTGATCAGCGGGAGGAAGGTGTCGATCAGCTGCTGCGTCTCCGCCTTGGTGAGGACGCTGGCGCCATAGAGGTTGCTGTAGGTGCGATTGAAGAGGTCGAAGATGTCATCCGCATACTCCTCCACGAGGCGTTTTCGGTCGTGAATGAAGAATGCCTCAAGATTGTACCTCCGCCGGACGAGATCAGCCCCCTTGCGGTACCGCTCCGGCACGGTGTGCGGTGGGATGATGCGGAAGCCGAGCCAGTCGACATCCTTCTCAAATCCCAATCGCTCCATATGCTTGGGGTAGTAGGGGTAGTTGTAGCTCTCGATGAAGGTGGCGACTTGGTTGAAGCCCTCGATCAGCATCCCCTCGCGGTCCATGTCAGTGAAGCCCAGCGGACCCACCAGCTCGTCGCAGGCATAGTCATTCGCCCACTTCGTCACCGCATCCATCAGCGCATCGACCACCTCTTCATCGTCCTCGAAGTCAAAGAAGCCGAAGCGGGCACGATTTTGGTGCCATCGCTCGTTGCAGTTATGGTTGATGATCCCGGCGATGCGCCCAACGATGCGGTCGCCTCGGTAAGCAAGGTAGCAGACATAGTCGCAGTGCTCGAGGTTAGGATTTTTCCCCTTCGTAAGGGTATCCATATCGCCATCGATGAGAGGCGGACAGTAGTAGGGGCTCCCCTTGTAGAGCTTCACGGGGTACTCGACAAAGTCACGCAGCATGCTCTTGCTCGTCACGCGCACGATGCGCAGCTCATGCGGGGTAGGCAGTACCTCGCCCTTCGTGATGCCGAGGAGTCTTCTGAACCACCGACCCTGACTGCTATTGTACACTTTCTTTATACCCATGTCGTCTCTTGCTACTCTTGGTGCATGTGAATAAGCCCCCCACACCCCACGACAAAGGTAATCAAAATTGCAATGCACACCCTTTGCCCCCCTCGAGTGGATAACTGCAAATGTACCACCTCAGCCGACAGCGGTTGTCTCTCTCTGTCTCTTTCTGTCTCTTCTTGATCAAAATTGCTTGGTCACTCGCTCCCCCTCGACCAGAGCATTGGGGCAAAGCGGGGGAGTTGGTACCTTTGTCGGTGGATATGAATAATAAGTTTTTCTATACCGTCGGGTCGCTTGCCTGCCTGATCTCGCTCTTCCTGAGGGTGAGAGGCGACCGGCTGGATATGCCTGACGGCGGGCTGCCGTGGGTGATGCACCTGATGCACCTGCTGATCTGCGGCATTGCGCTCTACTACGTCTACAAGCGGCTGATGGATAAGCCGAGGATCAGTCTCCTCGCGATCCTGATGCTGGGCGTCGGTACGGTCTTCAATCCTATCTACGTCCCCGACTTCCAGCTCACCACCTGGCTGATCATCGAGATCACATCGATGGTCCTCTTCTTCGTCTGCTCCCTCAGAGAGAAGCTTCCTGTCCCCGATGATGATGAAAAAAAGTAGGTTCTCGCTTCTCCTCCTTCTCCTCCTCCTTGCCGGATGCGGTGAGGGCACCCCGAACGAGGAGGTGATCCTCGGCGAGATCCGCTCTGTCCAGCACTTTGAGCTGACAGAGATGGAGCTGACGGAGAGCTTCATCATCCGCGGCAGCGGCACCACGATCGAGGGCATCCGCTCACTCAGCGAGGCGGCGGACTATGTCGATAATCTCCTCCGTCCCGGCGACCGCATCGGCGTCTACTCCTTTACCCACACCGCCATCGCCTACCTGGATCTGAGCCGGCTCAGTACAGATAAAGTGCGAGTGGAGGGGAAGAAGGTCTGGCTCACCCTGCCGCCTGTGGAGGTGAAGCTCGCCGGCCGCTCTCCCACGCTCGAGGTGCTCCACGAACGGGTTACAGGCACCAAGAGACCCATCACCTCTGAGGAACGAAAGAAGCTGCAGGATGAAGCATCCCAGCGGACCACTGCACGGCTGCGCCCCGGCAGTGCCACATACGATCTGCTCTGCCGCAGGGGGGAGCGTCAGGCGACTGCCTACTTCAGCGGCCTGCTCCATGCTCGAGGCTACGAGATGGTTCACATAGCATTTGACCGCCATGAGTAAGCAGCGAAAAGGGCTTTACATAGCTATCCCGGTGCTTCTCCTCCTGATCGTCGGGGCCGTCCTGATCCTCCGGGGAGAGAGAGCAAAGGAGCGGACCCGGCTCTCCCACCTCTACGACACCGTCATCACCGACATTACCGATGTGCTGCGGGTGACCGTGCTGGAGAGCGAGGAGGTGGTGCCGGTCCGGTACCGCACCGGACGAACGGAGGCCTTCGGCGTGGGACACTACCGGACGAGGATCTACTTCGATGTCGAGCGACTGGCGGCGGTGCAGCATGGCGACACGCTCTTTGTCCGACTGCCTCAGCCTGAGGTGGCGGTCCTGGAGGACGAGACCCGCGGCTTCGTCCTCGTAGATGTCTGGAGCCGTGACTTCGGGACCAATCTCATCGGACCACACCTCTCGACGACGCAGGAGAATGAGATGCGACTCAAGGCTGTGGAGGAAGCCCGGCGTCGCGTCTCCTCGGCTGAGAATCTCTCTCGTGCTCGGAGCGAAGCGGCTGCGGTCCTCACCGATATGCTCTCCCTCGTCCCCGGCACCGTCGTCGTCTACACCTCCCCCTTCGATCCTCTACCGGACGCCCCCGACCGGGTGCTCCTCCCCCGTAAGCAATAAGGTCCGGCTCCCAGCAAAGCAACAATAGCACACTGCTTCTCTGGCTATCTCCCTGCGACACCGTCTGGGTAGACCTTCGCTCTCTATAACTTCACACACACTATTATATACCTCACATTTCAGTGGTCATTTCCGGCCATTGACCTGAGGCCATTCTATTACCGGTAATAGTGTCGACTAATACCGGTAATAGTTCTTTCTTTTACCGGTAATAGATTTCACCCAGACCGACATTAGTCTGACACGCGCCGGAAGGCAGGTGCGAGGGGCATCCTGATGATGAGAGAGAATAGTGGGGAAATGGCTACTTTTGAGCCACACCAAAGAAAGAATCAGAAAAATGGAGAGCAATATCATTTTATACACCAATGACTCCGGAGACGTAAGCATACAGGTGCGCTATGTGGATGGTACATTTTGGCTTACTCAGAAGCGTATGGCGGAACTCTTTGATGTCAGTACAAGCACCATCAACGAGCATCTGAAGAACATATTTACCACAGGGGAGCTGGCAGAAGAGGGAACTATTCGGAAATTCCGAATAGTTCAGAAGGAGGGTGACAGACAGGTGGTCAGGAGTGTAACGTTTTATCCATTAGATGCTATTATTGCTGTCGGTTATCGAGTCAATTCAGATCAAGCTACACGATTCAGAAAGTGGGCAACTAAAACGCTCAATGCCTTTATCACCAAGGGGTATGTTCTCGACAAAAACAGGATGCTGAGTATATTACTTTGACAAAGAGATCAAACGGCTAAAAGGGGACTGATAGCACGAGACGGCATTCACCTCTGCCTTCTCTATGAACATCCTTGCAATGATTCCACTGCTGTCGGTATGCGCCTGTCAGGGAAGGGAAATAGGGGGGAAATGGCTACTTTTGTGGGAAGAGAATGATTCCGATATGAAGTACGATATCACCTATACACTCGACCGGCTGCCTGAGGTGGCGGAGGAGCTCTTAGAGAAGTTTGGAGACCACCGGGTCTGGGCCTTTGATGCACCTATGGGGGCGGGCAAGACGACGCTGATCGATGAGATCTGCAAGCTGCTCCGGATCCAGGAGGTGACCAGCAGTCCCACCTTTGCGATCGTCAATGAGTACCACACCGAGGACGATCGCGCCGTCTACCACATCGACTGCTACCGGCTCGATGACCTGGCGGGTGCCTACCGCATCGGCCTCGAGGAGTACATAGAGAGCGGCGAGTACTGCTTCATCGAGTGGCCGGAGGTGGTGACGCCGCTCCTCGACGAGGAGGCTCTGACGCTCCACATTGAGATCATCGACGACGGACGGGCGCGCCGTCTCACCGTCGACTGAGCGCTCCTATGACCGCCAGGCTGCTGATAGAGATCGCGGTAGTGGGGATGTTTGTCCTCCCCGGGCTGCTGGCTCTCTGGGTCGGTATCGCTAACAGAGAGTGGTTCTTCTCCAATCCTCAGGCGCAGATCTGGCTCCGTGTCTTTGGGCGAAAGGGCAGCCGCATCGCCACGATCGTCGTCGGCCTGCTGCTCCTCGCCTGCAGCCTCCTCTTTTACCTTGATCCCCTTCACGTCACGACGTCCTAAGCCTTACCTATGAGACACCCCTACTCCACTTCGGAGAACGAGATGAAAGACTATACCGATGCCCGAAGCAGGCTCCTCGTCGAGGAGACCCTGCGGGGCAATTACGCCCTCGCCCTCAGGATGCTGAGCGAGGGCTCTCTGCCTGAGAAGAGCCGACTCGAGCAGCTGAGTGAGACTTACCGGCTCCTCTGCAGCTACTACGCACGAGGGGCGGAGGATCCCTCTCGGGATGAGATCCTGCGTAAGATCGGGCGGGAGCTGATGGCGCTGATACGGCGAGAGCGGGAGATCAATGTGCGGCTGCCCTACAGCTGCATTGCCGCGAGGGAGCGGCTGGGGGAGGGGTACGACTTTGCCGAGGATCTGGGGCGTCCGCTGATGCGGCGGGAGCCGGGGTACTTCGACCGACTGGATCGGCTCTTCGACTACCTCTGGGCGACCGACCGGCTGACGGAGGCGGACTGTGAGGCGATCCGACGGTCCACCGACGGCATCGAGCGGCGGATCATTCTCTCAGGGCTCTTTGTCGGGCTGTGTGAGGAGTTTGATCCCGCCAAGGTCCTTCTCCTCATCGAGGTGCTGGAGGATCGCGAGCCGGCGGATGTGGCGATCGCCCTACCCTCCCTGCTGATGGGCGGACGACGGCATCAGAGCGAGATCGTGAGGCTCTATCCGGAGCTGGCGGAGCGTGGTCTCGCCGCACTGCGACGGCTGCGGGAGGAGCTCCATATGGCGGTGGAGGAGCTCTACAATACCTACTCCACGGAGCGGAACGACCGGATCTTTACGGAGGAGGTGCTGCCGAAGTTGCAGGGACTCGGGGAACACCTGCGCGGTATGCCGGGGGCGACGATGGAGGATCAGGTGCAGAACTTCTACCACAGCCTCGACGAGCACCAGGACGGTCAGATAGAGAGCCTCCTCGCCGATGCGATGGGACGACTGGGGGACATGCAGAAGGACCGCTTCGATATGGAGTACTCGTCGGTGAAGAATCTTAAGGTCTTCCCCTTCTTCAGCAGCCCTGCACATTGGTTTTATCCCTATATCCCGACCCATCCTGACCTGATCGAGGGGAATGTGAGGATGCTGGCCGACTGGGGGACGGCACTCTTCGGTGGTCGACGACTGGTCTCCTCCGACCGCTACTCCTTCTCCCTCATCCCGGGTCTGGACCGGATAATCCCGCAGATGGACCTGCCGGCAGGGGTCTCTCTCGGGGAGAGCGAGCCGATGACGCTGCGGGAGCAGATGAGGGACTTCCTCTTCGGGGCCTACCGCTTCTACACGCTCTACAGCGACGCGAGCGACTTCATCAGTCCCTTCGAGGGACATCCATTCGTCCTCGACGGACCCTTCACCCGGGCGGCAGACCTCTACACCGAGGATCAGCTCTGCGACCTCGCCCTGCGGGTGGCGCACGATGGTCACTACGGCTCGGCGGGGAGGCTCTACGAGCGATCGCAGCGGGACTATGGGAGCCACTCCGGTGAGGTGTGGCGCGGCATAGCGGTGGTCTGCATGATGGACGACCGGGACGAGGAGGCGCTCCACGCCCTGGAGGAGGCGATCCGCGAGGAGGGAATGCGGAGCGGTACGGCAGAGAGGGTGGTCTCACTCTTGGTGAAACTGGGTCGAAAGAGCGACGCCATCGACTTCATCCGTAAGGCGGAGGATCAGGTGGAGGGTCCCGGGAGGATCCGGCTGGTAGCGGAGCGGGTCCGACTGCTGAGAGAGCGGGGAGAACCGGAGGAGACACTCCAGGCAGCCTACAAGGCGGACTTCCTCGCCGACGGGGAGGATAAGGAGATCTCCGAGACCCTCTGCGCCCTACTCCTCGAGGCGGGTCAGGCGGCGGAGGCGGTGAAGCGCGCCCACTCCTCGTCCCTTCCGCTCTACGAGGGAGTCGCTCGTATTGCCACAGGAGAGCGGACAGAGGGCATAGCGCTCCTCTCCGACGCTCTGCGCCGAGGGGAGATCAGCCCGGACCGACTCCGGGAGCCTCTCGCTCTGCTCGATAAGTACGACCTCCCCGACTGGGAGCGAGCACTGATCTACGACACCATCATCCTACAGTCTTATGAGGCAAAGTAAGCCCTTTCTCCTTCTACTCACCACCCTGCTGCTGATCCTCGTCGGCTGTGGCCGCAAGGATCAGGTCGGCAGTCCCCTCACAGTCGACCTCCGTCCCGGCACACAGCCGGCGCTGCTCTACACCTACGGCACGACCGCCATCAGGATAGACACGATCGATGGGAAGTATAAGGCGCGCTACGACCGTGACACGCTGGACTTCTTCGTCCTTACCGATACCACCGGACTGATAGAGACGGTCCTGATCCCCGACACCACCAAGCTGAAGTACCGCCCCGGCAAGATCGAGGGAGCGCGCTACGCCGATGAGGTGATGGAGTGGCAGCGTCTGATCACCGAGGCGGGGGACAGCATCACTCCAGACCTGAGGGACTTCTATGGGCGGATGAGCGGTCGCCGACTCAGTCTCTTCTACGCCCTCGATGGGCTGCGGCGCTACCCCGATCAGGAGCGGTCGCTCCTCGAGAGACTGCTCTCCACGGCGCGATACAGCCACTCCGATCTCATGAGCGCGCTCGGGCTGAGTTGCGAGACCGGAGTGAGCCGCTTCCCCGACTGGTTTGGTACGGAGCAGAGGATCACCAAGGACTTTATCAAGCCCGATCACTTCATGGCGGTACTGGCACTCAGGGAGAGCGACCTGGACAGCACGCTGCTCCGCCCCTTCTACCACACCGCCGACAGCCTCGGCGTCAAGAGCATCCTCCTCCTGATTGGTCAGGGAGAGAGTGCGCCCCTCTTCCCCAAGCCCGACCGCAGGACGCTCATCGTCAGCGACAGTATCGGCGAGGCGTCTACCCTCGCCACCAACCTCCGGGCGGAGACGCTCCCCGCCTACTTCGTCGTAGACACGCTGATGAGCGTCATCGATCGCCCCTCGGACCTCCCCGAGCTGACCCGGTACATCCTGGAGCACGACACCATTCCCCTGAAGAAGAGTAAGAGAAAATGATCGAACTATCGGACGACCTCAGCTACCCCGGCGATCAAGAAGAGGCAGAGAGAGGTCCCTCCCACGCTCTCGCCAAGATCTACGGCCAAGCTGTCAACGGACTCTCCGCCACCACGATCACCATAGAGGCGCAGTGCCAGGACGGTGTGCGCTACACGCTCGTCGGGCTGCCCGATACGGCGGTGAAGGAGAGCCGTGAGCGGGTCGAGGCGGCACTCCTGGAGTCCGGTATCGCCTGGAAGCGGCGGCGCTACATCATCAATATGTCCCCCGCCGACATCCGCAAGGAGGGCGCCGCCTACGACCTGCCCCTCGCCGTCGTCCTCGCCGGGCTAATGTGTCCCCTGGATCTGTCCCCACTGGAGCGCGTGGTGGTGATGGGGGAGCTCTCACTAGACGGTCAGATACAGCCGATCCACGGCATACTCCCGATGGCGATCAATGCGGTGCGGGAGGGCTTCCGAGCCATCATCGTCCCGCGTGCCAATGCCCGCGAGGCGGCGGTCGTCGATGGGCTGACCGTCTACGCCGCCGACACGCTGACGCAGGTGCTCGCCTTCGTTTCCGGCACCGGGACACTGGACGTGGTGACCGACCACACTTCAGAGTCGGACTTCGTCACCTCGATAGACAGCATGCTCGACTTTGCGGACGTAAAGGGACAGGAGGAGGTGCGGCGCGCCATGGAGGTGGCTGCGGCAGGCAATCACAATATCCTCATGGTCGGTGCGCCCGGCAGCGGCAAGTCGATGATGGCGAAGCGGCTCCCGGCGATCCTCCCTCCGCTGACGAAAGATGAGGCCATCGAGACGACGATGATCCACTCCGTCGCCGGTGTGCTGCCTCCCGACAGCGGGCTGATGACGCAGCGACCCTTCCGCTCCCCCCACCACACCACCTCGGGCGTCGCTCTCGTGGGCGGCGGCACCTACCCCAAGCCCGGCGAGATCTCGCTGGCGCACAATGGGGTGCTCTTCTTAGACGAACTGCCGGAATTCTCCCGCCACGTGCTGGAGGTGCTTCGTCAGCCGCTCGAGGATAGGATCGTCACCGTCTCACGAGCTCGCGGGACGATCACCTTCCCCGCCTCATTTATGCTCGTGGCATCGATGAATCCCTGCCCCTGCGGCAACTACAATAACCCGGCGAAGGACTGCACCTGCCTCCCCGGGCAGATCTCCGCCTACCTCGGACGCCTCTCCGGTCCCCTACTCGACCGCATCGACATCCAGGTGGAGATCGTGCCGGTACCCTTCGAGGCGCTCTCGTCGCGAGAGCCGGGCGAGTCGAGCGCCGTGATCCGTGAGCGAGTGCTACGGGCGCGGGCGATACAGTCGGCACGCTATAGGGATATCCCCGGCATCTACACCAACGCCCAGATGACCCCCGCTCTGATGAAGGAATACATCCACATCGACTCCGCCGGGCGGGAGCTCCTCCGCCGCGCCATGGACCACTACGGTCTCTCGGCGCGCGCCTACGACCGGATCCTCAAGGTGTCGCGCACCATCGCCGACCTGGAGGGCTCGCCCGAGGTGCTGACCCACCACATCGGCGAGGCGGTCAATTACCGCAAGCTCGACCGCAGCAGTTGGGGTGAGGTAAAGTCGTAATCGCTCCCGAAGGTGATGAAAAAAGTCTACCACCTCGGCCTACTCGGACGCGACATCGGCTACAGCCGGTCGCCGGAGCTCTTCGCAGAGATCTTCTGCCGCGAGGGGCTCGAGGGCTCCACCTACCGGCTCATCGATCGTCCCGAGGTGGAACCCTTTGTCACCAAAGTCCGTCGGACCGCCCACTGGGACGGCTTCAACGTCACCACGCCCTACAAGACCGCCATCATCCCCTACCTCGACCGTCTCGAACCGCTGGCATCGGCGGTGGGTGCGGTCAATTGTGTCACCTGCCGGGAGGGGCTCCTCACCGGCTACAATACCGACGTGGAGGGCTTTGCTGCCTCACTCCGAGAGGAGATCGGCGCCGGCCCCCTACCCTCCTCCGCCCTGATCCTCGGCAGCGGTGGCGCCTCCTGTGCTGTCCGGGTGGCGCTCGAGCAGCTGGGCATCCCCTCCGAGACGGTATCGAGGAGCCGCGGACTCACCTACGACCACCTGACCCCGGAGCAGCTCGCCCACACCCCGCTGATCGTACATGCGACCCCGCTCGGCAGCGCCAAGTACCCGGGTGCCAAGCCTCCCCTACCCTACGACGCACTCCACCCCGGGCAGCTGCTCATCGACCTCACCTACGAACCGGAGGTGACCCCCTTCCTCGCAGAGGGACAGGCGCACGGCTGCCGCACCGCCAATGGTCTGACGATGCTTCGCGCTCAGGCGGAGGCGGCCTGGTGCCACTTCCGAGACCAGCGCATCAGCGAGGGGTAATCCTTTTCAAAGGTCTCATAAAGGCAAACGCATGAAATAACCCGTTCAGAAATTTCAAGCCTGCTTGAAATTATTGTCTCTGAGGAAGAGTTTTCATGTGTACTTGAAATTTTGGACTACCACCTCTCCCTGTGTGATAGAAATTCGGTATTTTTGAATGGAGAAGTGTAGGTCTCACTTTGTGAAAGTCATTACAACAGCAATGAATAAAGGCGAAGTAATCATATATAGAAGTGCTGATGGACTTGCTGAGCTATCGGTTCAGCTTGAAGGCGATACTGTCTGGCTGTCTCTCAGTCAGATGGCGGAGCTATTTGACCGAGATAAGTCTACTATTTCAAGGCATATAAAAAACATCTTTGAAGAGGGGGAGCTAGAGAAAAGTTCAACTGTTGCAAAATTTGCAACAGTTCAATCTGAGGGAGATCGAATGGTTTCTCGAGATGTGGAGTTTTACAATCTCGATGTGATTATTTCAGTAGGCTATCGTGTGAAGTCCTTGCGTGGTACACACTTCCGCATCTGGGCTACCAAGGTCCTGAAGGAGTATCTCATCAAGGGGTTTGCACTCAATGATGATCGCCTAAAGAATCTTGGGGGTGGAAATTACTGGAAGGAGCTGCTCGATCGCATTCGTGATATCCGTAGCAGTGAAAAGGTGATGTACAGGCAAGTGCTAGACCTGTACGCCACAGCTATTGATTACGACCCGAAGAGTAGCAAGAGTATTGCCTTCTTTAAGATAGTTCAGAACAAACTTCACTTTGCAGCTCACGGAAATACCGCTAGCGAGGTGATATACTATAGAGTGGACAGCAATAAACCCTTTGCTGGGATGACAAACTTCAAAGGTAGCCAGCCGACACAAGCCGAAGCGATGATAGCTAAAAACTATCTCTCCGAGCAAGAACTCAAAGTGATGAACAACCTTGTATCAGCCTACTTTGACTTGGCAGAACTCAATGCCATAGAGCAACGCCCTATGACCATGCAAAACTATGTGGATGAGCTTGATCGCATTCTCTCCACCACTGGTAGAAAAGTTTTGGACAGCGCTGGCTCAATCTCCCATAAGCAAATGGAGACAAAAGCGCTAAGTGAGTACCGCAAGTACAAAGCTAAGACCTTAGACGACGTAGAGAAAGCTTACCTTGAGACCATATCGGCTCTAAACAAACAGGCAAAAAGAGGCATAAAGAAGCGGGGTGAGTGACAAAGGGGCGAATGTGAGTATTTGAAAATCATTGCTGCCCGAATAGTGCAATCAATTAACCACTATAGCGTCTTCTGATGAGAGACCTCTGAAAGCTTATCCAGGGCTTCAGCCTTTTAATCACTAAGAATATTGTAGTCAAACGAGTATTCCTCAGCCTGAATCTATTACCGGGTTTAGTTGCGACTAAACCCGGTAATAGTCTGCACTAATACTGGTATTAGTTGGCAAGGCATTTTGGGCAAAACTTGCGGAGCATATTATGAAGTGAAATCGGTACCTTTGCTCAAAGTAGAATAAGATGGAGAGGAATCGGCAGAAGAAGCCCAAGTTTAAGCTCAATCGTCAGACCTTCCTGGATCGCTTAGGCGACTTCTGGGAGGGGAAATACTTGGTTCGCTCGATGAACACGCGGACCCTGAGATGGGTGGTGGCAGTGGCACTCTTCTGCCTCGTCAGTATCTTCAATTCGTACCACAGCCTGCGGCAGAAGAGCAAGGTGGACCGGCTCGACCGCGAGATCACCGAGCTGAGGATGGAGTACGTCTCCACCTCGTCGACGCTGATGGGTGCGAGGCGCCTGTCCGCCATAGAGAGCCGCGTAAGTGAGGAAGGACTGGAGATCTCCATCCCTAAGAATCCTCCCATCATCATCGACCGATAGCCGGTGAGAGAGGCGATATAAATGGTGGAAGAGACAGAGCAGAAGCTATCCAAGCAGGAGCGGCAGAAGAGACACAGACTGCGACAGTCCTACCGGACCTATATGCTGATCGGTGGGGCTCTCCTGGTGGTGGGGCTGATCATATTTGGTAAGACGCTGGTGACGGCAACCACCGATGCTCCGGCGTGGAGTAAGCTCAATGCCAACATGCGCCGCGCCAATCAGCCCTCACAGCCGCTCCGGGGCAATATCTACTCCGACGAGGACCACCCGCTGGCGATCAGCGTCCCCTACTACGACACCCGCATAGACTTCCGCGCGGGAGGCTTTGTGGACAGCCTCTTTACCAATAATGTAGACAGCCTCGCCTACCACCTCTCCCGACTCCTCAAGGACCGCTCCGCCGCCAGCTACCGCCAGCATCTGATGCAGGGGTACAGTAAGCGGAGCCGCTCCTGGCGTGTCGCCACCCGCGAGGTGACCCACAGCGAGCTGCAGGAGATGCTCCGGATGCCCTACCTCCGCACCCGCAATCGGAATGTCTCCGGCTTCACCACCTCCCGATACATCCGCCGCATCCGACCCTACGGTTCGCTTGCCCAGCGCACCATCGGCAGTCTCCGGCGCGACCCCGACAGCCTCGGCATCACGCACGGCAATAGCGGTCTGGAGCTCGCCTTCGACTCCGTCCTCTGCGGGAAGCAGGGACTGGACGCCTTCATCTTTGTCCCCCCACGCTGGATCCGCGACCCGATCAAGCTGCCGACCAATGGCATGAGCGTCTACACGACGATCAATGTCACCATACAGGACATCACCGAGCGAGCGCTCCGCAGCGCCCTCGAGGAGTATGGTGGCACCTGGGCCTGCGCCATCGTCATGGAGGTGGCGACGGGACAGATCAAGGCGCTCTCCAATCTCGACATGGCGGGCGAGGGACACTACATCGAGCGAACCAATCACGCGCTGGCAGATCTGCTAGAGCCGGGATCGACCTTCAAGGCTATCTCCATGCTCGCCGCACTCGATGAGGGCTACGTCACACCGAGCGACACCGTCGACACCGGCAGCGGGCGCTACACCTATCGCAAGGGGCTGACGATCGTGGACTGGAAGGGGGGAGGCTTCGGTCGCGTCACGGTGCGGGAGGCGATGTATCAGTCCTCCAATATCGGCGTCGCTAAGACGGTGCTGAAGGGATTTGAGAAGCGGCCGGAGGACTTCTACAATAAGCTGATGGGGATGAACATTTTCTCCCCCATTCGTCTGGAGATCCCCGGCACCGCCGTCGCCCGCGTGGCGGACATCAAGGACTGGGGACCGGGGACCCTGCCGTGGGTCTCCTTTGGCTACAGTGTTCAGATGCCGCCGATCTATACGCTCCGCTTCTTCAATGCCGTCGCCAATGGCGGCAAGATGATGGAGCCCTATCTCGTCTCTCGCGTCACCGGCGAGGGCGGCACCTACTACGAGCGCGAGCCGGAGGTGATCAATAAGCAGATCGCCGGGCGGGCGGCGATAGACTCCCTACAGAGCATCCTGAGGGGTGTCGTGATCCAGGGAACGGGGAAGCGAATCAATACACCCAACGTGACCGTCTCCGGTAAGTCCGGTACCGCCCAGTGCATCGATGCGGCGGGGCGGTATATGAATAACCGCCACCGCTACTCCTTTGCCGCCTACTTCCCGGCCGAGAAGCCGAAGTATTCCTGTATGGTGGTGATCAATGCGCCCTATAAGGGCAATATCTCCCTCTCTCCCGGGGCGGTGATCCGCAGCATTGCCGAGCAGGTGAGCGCCACGCAGCATAAGATCCGCTTAGACGAAGTGCAGAGCGACTCGACAACCGTCTTTACCCACGTCATGGGCGGAGGACTACGCAGCGGCGTGGAGCAGGCGGCTCACGTGACGGGGGTCAAGCGGCCCAAGGGGAGCGCCGACTGGGTCGGCTATCATGCCGAGGACAGTCTCCGGCGCCTCAGCGACCTGAGCATCCGGATGAATACGATGCCCAACGTCGTCGGCATGGCCACCTCCGATGCACTCTACCTCTGCGAGACTCTCGGGCTGAAGGTCAGCTGCAGCGGTCGGGGAGGGTACATCACCCACCAGTCTCTCTCTCCCGGTACGGCACTGAAGGGTGGGGGAGCGATCCGTCTCACCCTGGGGGAGCCTAAGAATTAAATCATCACTTTATCTCACAATAGGTAATGAAACTCAGTAAAATCATGCGGGGCGTCCCCCACGAGCTGATCGCCGGGGAGGACAGCATCGAGATCGGGCAGATCTGCTCCGACTCGCGCTCCGTGGGCAAGGGGGACCTCTTCGTCGCCCTGCGCGGTCTGGTGACCGATGGACACCGATTCATCGACCAGGCACTCGACCGCGGTGCCGCAGCGGTCATCTGTGAGACCGTCCCCGACGAGTATCGCCCCGGGATCGCCTACATACGCGTCGAGCATACCGACGTGATCCTGGGAGATGTGGCGGCCAATCTCTACGACCACCCGTCCGACAAGCTACGGCTCGTCGGCGTCACCGGGACCAATGGTAAGACCACCATTGCCACGCTCCTCTATGAGCTCTTCCGCAAGCTGGGCTACCGGGTCGGGCTGATCTCCACCGTCTGCGTCCGCATCGACGACGAGACGACACCGAGTCACCTCACCACTCCCGACGCACTGACGCTCCAGAGATACCTCCACGAGATGGTGGAGGCGGGCTGCAGCTACGCCTTCATGGAGGTCTCGTCCATTGCAATCCACCAGCACCGGATCGGTGGAACCACCTTCGCCGGCGGGATCTTCACGAATCTCACGAGGGATCACCTCGACTACCATAAGACCTTTGCCAATTACCTCCGAGCCAAGCAGATCTTCTTTGACGAACTGCCGGCGGAAGCCTTTGCCCTAACCAACCTCGACGAGACGAATGGGATGGTGATGGTGCAGAACACCCGCGCCCAGGTACACACCTACGCGCTCAAGCGGAGTGCCGACTATAAGGGACGGCTCCTGGAGGAGCATCTCGACGGGACGGACCTGATCATCGACGGGGAGGAGATCTCTGTGCGGCTGGTCGGTGCCTTCAATGCCTACAACCTCCTCGCCGTCTACGGCACGGCGCGACTGCTCGGGGCACCTAAGGAGGAGACCCTCCGCCAGATCAGCACCCTGACGGCGGTGACGGGACGCTTCCAGACCCTTGCCTCCAAGCGAGGATACTATGCCGTGGTCGACTTTGCCCACACGCCTGATGCGCTGGACAATGTCCTCACCACGCTGACCGACCTGCAGCGGGTCCACCACGGACGCGTCATCACGGTCGTGGGAGCGGGAGGGCACCGCGATAAGGGCAAGCGACCGATCATGGCCGCCACCGCAGCGAAGTACTCCGACCTGCTGATCCTCACGTCGGATAACCCCCGCGACGAGGATCCGCGGCAGATCCTCGACGACCTCTGCGAGGGACTCTCCCGGGAGCAGCTCTCCTCCACGCTCAGGCTTGTGGACCGGCGGGAGGCGATCCGCACTGCCTGCACCATGGCTCAGCCGGGAGACATCATCCTCATCGCCGGCAAGGGCCACGAGACCTACCAAGAGATCAATGGGGTGCGGCACCACTTCAGCGACGTGGAGGAGGTGCACCGCGTCTTTGAGGACGAGGAGCGAAGGAGCGAGTAGCCTATGCTGTACTACCTCTTTGACTACTTTGCTGAGCAAAACCTCCGCTGGTCGGCGGTATTTAATTACGTCAGCACCCGCGCCACCTTTGCCGTCATCGTCAGCCTGATCGTCTCCATCGTCATCGGCCGCCAAATCATCACCCTCCTGAGGGAGAAGCAGATCAGCGACGCCGTGCGACCCTACACCATCGAGGGCATGCTCTCCAAGAAGGGCACCCCAACTATGGGCGGGCTGATCATCCTCGCGGCGATCCTGATCCCGACGCTGCTCTTCTGCCGGCTCGACAACATCTACATCATCCTGATGATCATCGCCACGCTCTGGCTCGGCGGGCTCGGCTTTGCGGACGACTACATCAAGGTATTTAAGAAAAATAAGGAGGGTCTCGCCGGGCGGTACAAGCTCATCGCCCAGATGGGTCTCGGCGTACTGGTGGCGCTCGTCTTCCTCACCTCCCCGGCGGTGGTGATCAAGGAAAATGCCCGCCAGGTGCTGGAGGAGGGTAGGGTGGTGACCCAGTTTGCCACCGTAGAGACGCAGTCTCTCCAGACCACCATCCCCTTCGTCAAGGGGCACAACCTCGACTACTCTGCCATTGCACCGTGGCTCGGTATAGGGCAGAATAGTGAGCTCTTCACCATCATCTTCGTCAGCCTGCTCTTCGTCTTCATCGTGATGGCGGTCTCCAATGGCGCCAACCTCACCGACGGGCTCGACGGCCTCTGCACCGGCTCCTCAGCGATCATCGGTGTGGTGCTGGGGATCCTCGCCTACATCTCCTCCCATATCGAGATGGCAGCGTACTTCAACGTCATGTTCATCCCCGGAGCGGAGGAGCTGGTCGTCTTTGCCGCCGCCTTCATAGGTGCGACGGCGGGGTTCCTATGGTTCAATTCGTTCCCCGCTCAGATCTTCATGGGCGACACCGGGAGCCTGACGCTGGGTGGCATCATCGCCATCTTTGCCATCGTGATCCGCAAGGAGCTGCTCCTGCCGATCCTCTGCGGCGTCTTCCTCGTGGAGACGCTCTCGGTGATCATCCAGACCACCTACTTCCGATACACCAAGCGACGCACCGGCGTGGGGAAGAGGGTCTTCAAGATGACCCCCCTCCACCACCACTACCAGAAGCCCGGTGACGGCAGCATAGACGCCCTCCTGCAGCGGCCCTACCGACCGATCCCGGAGGCGAAGATCACCACCCGCTTCTGGCTCATAGGCATCGTACTCGCGGTGCTGACGATAGCGACACTTAAGTTCAGATAATATAGTATGGAATACACCATAGTCCTGGGAGGGGGCGAGAGTGGCATGTGGGCCGCCCTCCTGGCGAAGCGACTGGGGCATAAGGTCCTCCTCTCCGATAGCAATACCCTCCGCGATGCCACTCGTGACCTGCTGCTCCAGCATGGGATACGGATCGAGGAGCGGGGACACTCCCTCCCCGAGCTCGAGCGCGCCACGAGGGTGATCAAGAGCCCCGGCATCCCCGACAGCGCCGCCGTGGTGCAGCGCTGCATCGAGGCCGGTGTGCCGATCGTCTCAGAGATCGAGTTTGCCGCTCAGCACGTAGCCCAGGGCAGCATCCTTGTAGGCATCACGGGGTCCAATGGCAAGACCACCACCACCACCCTCACCGCGCACCTCCTGCAGGCGTGCGGCATAGATGCGGTGGCGTGTGGCAATATCGGTCTCTCCCTCGCCCAGTGCCTCGTCCGCGATCCGCACAAGGTCTACGTCATAGAGCTCTCCAGCTTCCAGCTCGACCACATGTACGACACCCACCTGCACGCCGCGGTGCTGATGAATATCACGCCCGACCACCTCGACCGGTACGACCATAAGCTGGAGCTCTACGCCGATGCCAAGGGAAGGGTATTCCAAAACCAGACCGAGGAGGACTACGCCATCACCTACGCCGATGATCCTGAGACAGCAACCATGCTCGACCGAAGGGATCCAAGCGCGGCGCACGCCCTCTCCTTCTCCCTCACCCGCACCGACACCGCCGCCTACCTCGATGGCGAGACGATCCACATCCGTCTCTCGGGGGGGAAGGAGTGCCTCATCGACTACTCCCGCCTGCAGCTCAAGGGCCCCCACAACGCCTGCAACGTCATGGCCGCCTGCCTCGTGCTCCACGCCCTGGGGCTCGATCCCGACCTCGAGGATGGCACCGTCACCGAGGCGCTGGAGGACTTCACCGGCATAGAGCACCGCATGGAGCTGACACGCGTCCTCCACGGGGTGAAGTATATCAATGACTCCAAGGCGACCAATATCGATGCCACCCGCCACGCCCTCGAGGCGATGCCGGACGGGCGGACGATCCTCTTCCTCGGCGGTACCGACAAGGGCAACGACTACGAGGAGATCAAGCCGCTCGTGGAGGCGAAGTGCAAGGCGCTGATCTACCTCACCACCGACAGCGCCAAGCTCCACACCACCTTCGATCCCCTGCCTATCCCCTCCTTCGACGCGACGGGGATGGAGGAGGCCTTTGTCCTCGTGCAGAGTCTCCACCCGCTGGAGGGCGATGTGGTACTCCTCTCACCCGCCTGCGCCTCCTTTGACCTCTTCAAGAACTACGAGCACCGCGGAGAGTGCTTCAAGGAGCAGGTCGCCAAGCTCTGACGCCTACATATACACACATAGAGCCTATCCGTAGTCCTACGGGTAGGCTCTTTTTTATCCTAAAACGGTCAGCAGTGACGCATAAGAAGACCTTTGAAAAATGGTCTTTCGCCGAAAAAACTCCGCTTTTTCGGCAGGGACTTTGCAGAATACCCCAGATGCAAGGAACTGAGAGTGAGAGCGAAGGGAGTGTGCTTACGCACATGACCAAGCCCGAATCTCGAAAGTGACGCCGCAGATGGGGTATTATGCAAAGGTCTCATAAGAGAGGTAGACCCTTCTCCGGACGCTACAGTGGTGCAAATGTACCACCTCCACCGGAAGAGGTTGTCTCTCCGTGTCTCTTTCTGTCTCTTTCTGTCCCTAAATGCATACTTCAGACATAAGTGCGACACCCTGACGGGGTGGTATTATTAAGGACTATTGCTGTCCGACAAACTTTTATCGGACAGCAATAATTCTAATAGTTACTCGCTTACTGATTAGAGATTCTTCATCTGAGGAGCCAATAAATTACTCCTACCGATACGATGTATGAGTGGCTTTTGAGCGGGTAAAGTGATACAATTCATTCCCATCTTTGTCCAGCAAATACATCGTAAGCCGACCACTCTTAATGGAGATGAATGCAAACCCCGTCACCGGACTACAAAACTGAGTCCCCTCTATCGGCTTCACGTTACGCGAGAGAGCACCCGAGGTCACCACCACATAGTCTACACTGCTACTATCTCGCTTTATGTGCTGATGGTTGTGTATATGACCACATAGATAGAGGTCGGCATGATACTTATCCAAAAGTGGAGCGACATATTTCTGCATATCCAGTCGCTCGGAGTCCGCTTTTTTGGTATCGGCGTAGATTGGGTGATGGCCGGCAACAATCTTATAGTCAGCATTACTACCGGCTAATCCACTCTCAAGCCATGCCAATTGCTCCTCTCTGCTTTGTCCCTTCACACTTTTATACTCAGCATCATTGCGGTATTTATCGATTAGAGGGCAAGTGTCAAGCAAGAAGAGGTCGACAGTCTCTCCCTCATCAGTCCTGAAGCTTAGAGAATAATAGCGTCTATGCAGCTCCCACCGGCGACTAATCTTAGAGTAGTCGATCATGGCTTGCACATTGCCCTTCTGTTCATGATTACCAATAATTGGGTACCATGGGATTTGTAGCTCGGGATGGTCATAGATCAATTCAAAATTGGTCATCCATAGAGGGTCAGACACGCTCTCCAAACCTATGTAGTGGAAGTTATCCCCCAGAGTAAGTACAAACTCGGCATCTCCTTTGCCGGCAAGCTCACCCATACTGTGAGCTATTGTTTTTTGGTCGTAATACCCATTGCGACCCTGGTCGGTGATAACAAGGAAGTTAAAGCCATCATCGCTTGCCTCAGCCACCTCAGAGAGTGTCCTTTGGGCCGCTACGGCTAAGGGTAGCAATAGTAACCAGAGCGCAATAAGTACTCTATTAATCTTATTTGTCATACTATTAATCATCTGAACGAATTACAAATTCCAGCGAATGCCGGCGTTAAATGTAGGCTTATAAAGCTCCAACTGCATCAGCCGATCCTTTTCGCCTTGATAGTAATAGAGAGGGGTATTGAGTAAATTATTGGCATCAAAGAATACTTGCAAATTAGGCTTGATCTTATAATTGGCATTGAAGTCTAAAAAGGCTTGGCTTCCATAGTAACGATCTTCAAAATCATTTTTGCCCAATTGGTCCACGTAAGAGCTTGTAAAGTTGTATGAGATCCGTGCAGTAAAGTGCTTGTCTTCATACGCCAGAGAAGCATTGACAGTATGGGGTGCAGATCCCGGCAACATCATACCCTTACGCTCTTCACCATCCTCATTAGTGATACCCGAAGCCTTGGAGTGAGTGTAGGTATAATTTAGGTACAGAGACATGTGCCGCAAAAAAGACGAGGGCAAGAAGTCAAGCTGACGATTGTAGGATATCTCCAGCCCATATATATCTACCGACTCACCATTGTGATGTGTCTTGAAATCCCACTCCTCACCCTCTGGAATTGGGTTGTGGCGGTCGGGGTAAAGCTGAGCAAAGTCATCGTGAGTAAAGCTACTGGTAGCATAGGTGTAGATGAAGTCATTAAGACGCTTGTAGAAAAGACCTGCGGAGAGTGAAGCAACATTACCGGGGTAATACGAAGCGATTAGATCCACGTTGTGGGCATAGGTACTCTTGAGATCTGAGTTGCCAAGCGAAATATTGTGATCGGCATTAGAGATATTCATATAGGGTACCAGCCAATAGTAATTGGGACGTGCTATGGAGGTTGAGTAGGCAGCTCGGAGTACTGTCCTCTTATTGGGCTCGTATTTGAGGGTCAAGTTGGGGAAAAAGTTGGTGTAGCTATTGTTGTCCTCAACATTTTCGCCCTTCTGATCCTCAACTAAGGTATGTCCAATGTAGTCAATCGCTGTGTGCTCAATACGTAGCCCTGTGATGATCACAAATCGGTTAGTGACATTCTGATCCCACCTCAGGTATCCGGCGTAAATATTTTCTTTGGCATTATAATTAGCCGTCCAGTATTCACTGAGGATTGCCTCGCTTTCATATTTACTGGGATCATTAAGCTCTAGACTCCCAAGAAATGTTTTGCTTGGAAATACGCCCGGTACATAGCCTTTACCATTGAGAAACTTCGGGTCGTTCCACTCTACCAGATCCATCTCCTTAAACGAGGGGAAGCTGGTTTTAGGCTCATATTCATAGTAGATATTGTCACGATCCTTCTCCTTTAATCGGATCTTGGCTCCCACACGGATACGACCCTTCTGCTCCGGAATAACAGAAAAGGGAAAGCGGAAATTGAGCTTGCCACCCCACTCATTTTCATAGGTCATTTGCTCAGACTCGGAGAGCGTATCTAGGCGAAACTTATCTAAAGACTCATTCTGTGCTGTCACCATAGGATAGCGAGTATCCGAAAGGTCTTGTCCAAAGACTACTTTCTTCTGTCGCATATTGATATACCGCTCGTGGGGTCGATGCTCGGAAGCTCTAGAAAAAGAGATCCCCCAATTCATATCAATTTTGCTCCTCAGTAAGTGTTCACCGCCCATTGCGATGTCGTATACACGCTGGTCCTCTAACCGACGGTTGCGATTGCGGTCATTGTCTATCCCTCCTTTGGTTTGGCGATCAATCCGACCTGAATAGGTACCATCCTTCCCCAAGCTCATCTTGGACATACGGTATCGGAAGCGATTCTCCCGATCATCACGCCAGTTGTAAAGCGTCTTAAGGTAGATGGAATGAGAGCTATTAAACTTATAATCCATATTGATGGATCCGCTACGGCGAATGCGCTGCACATCGTACTTGCGGATCTGAAAGTCCTTCAGAAAGACATTGCTGTCTTTGGACGTCCATTCCCCCTCAATATTGTCTGACCCATAATCTTTATTCTGGTAGGAGAGCGAAACAACCATACCCAGTTTTTCATCAAAAAAATGATTGCCATAGGTGAGCGAGCCATTAATGGTTGGTCTGTTCCTGATCATATTATAGCCACCACCCATGTTGATGGATAGGTTTTGACTCCTCGGTGCTGTTTTGGTCACTAGATTGACCGACCCTCCGATAGCATCAGCTTCCATATCGGGCAGCAGGGTTTTATTTACCTCTATCATTGAGATCATATCACTGGGTATCAGATCCATCTGCACGTTACGGTTATCTCCCTCAGCACTGGGTATACGCCCACCATTTAGGGTGACGGAGTTGAGGTGAGGTGCTAAGCCTCGCATCACTATGTTGCGGGCTTCTCCCTGGTCATTCTGCATGGTGATACCGGGGATCCGCTTCAGCGCATCACCCACATTGGAGTCGGGAAATCTACCGATGTGGTCAGCAGAGACCATATTGGTGATATTACTATTACTCCTCTCTGTATTTATAGCACGTGCTTGACCTTTCGCCAATTCACCTACAACTACCACCTCTCCGGTAGTAAAGGTAGACTCTTTCAGCTTTACTTTGATGCTACTATTTTTGCCTTCGATTACGGTCACCTGCGAACTATATTCCTCAAAACCAATGTACTTAACGCTCAGAGTATAAGTACCAGCGGGTACACCAAGGAACACAAACGAACCATCGGCCGCAGAAACGGTGTATCTATTATCCCTATCCAATGTCAGGATCGCCCCTGGCAGATACGACCCGGTCTCATCAAGAATAACACCTGATAGGTTTCCTGTGCCTTTGGTCAGCTCGCTTTCCTCTCTACTGCTTATTAAGGACTCGACTGCAGAAACCTTTGGGCTGTAGGATAGTAGTGAAAGACCTGTAGCCACGCACCACAGTAGTACCCTTCCTCTCCTAAGACTCATAATAATGTCTCTAGTGTATATAAATTATTGATAAAATTGCCAATCAATTCGCACGCAATAATAAGATATCTATATTACAACGATCCTTAATCAATATGACATATCGGTTACACTAAGTAAGACCTTTGCAAAATGGTCTTTCGCCGAAAAAGCGGGCGTATGGTGGTTAGCAGACTAAAGCTCTCTACCGGTCGAAGGGTGGGACACATACAGTTGTGTCTATCAGAAGAGGGGGCAGAGAGTGAGTCACCCGAGAGGGCTACCTCAGTGGGCCGTATCGGGACCGTTACTTTTTATCCTAACATTGGGTGTTGGTAGAGTGTCAGTAGAGGAGGAATGGGTGTTAGGAGGTGTGGAAAACTTTTTCTCGGATTTTGCTTGCTTATCTGGGTGAAAAAAGGAACTCAGAAAGCCATCCGGATGACCAAACTTTTACCCCGGAAGTTATGCACCACTTTTCCACAGCCCCACTCACAATTTCTGCACTCTGCCAAAGTCGCCGGAGTAGGGGGTTCCTCGGGGGAACTGACTGTTTCACCAACACTTTCCACACCCTTCCTCATCATCCTTTACAGTATTCCATCAAGTCTATCTCTCTAAAGGTATAATAGGATGAGAGGAGCGGGAGTGTCACCCTATTGTGGCGGCCTGAGGTGACGCTATGGAGTGGTACAGAAGCCACTCAACTCAATGCGAATGGTGTGGGATGAAGCACCCCTGTCGGGGTGCCCGCTTCGTAGCCACAGGTCGAGGGGCGCAGCCCCGAAGACCCGTGGACCAGACAACACATACAATCCTGCGACCCCGCGAGGGCGTCGCACTCATTGCCTGACTGGTATGTTCGACACCCCTGCGGGATCGTTGGGAGGGGGGATTTTTGCTCGGCCACCCGCAAGGGGTCGCGGGGGTAGGGGCGGGTCTCTGTACATCGGTCACCGCTTCGCGGATGACCCATGCCTATGGAGCGAGCACCCTTTGGGTGCCCCTCACGGATGAGTTCCCCTTGGTATATGACTACTCTAATGCTCAAATGCGTCACCCCCGCGCTTGGGAGGTGTTGGAGGCTACTTGTATAAGATATGTGTCATTGTCAGAGGTCGTCATAGAGAGTTATCTGGCTTTTTCTCTTCCCTATTAGGAAGTTGCTTCACCATTTTGTCGAAATCGCTTTGGAGCTGTGCCATTTCTCTTTGGCGGTAAATTGAAAACTCTCGTTCAGCTTTTTCTATAGCATTCTTGTGTGATACCGTACCATTACCCTCCAGCACCCTTCTTTTTAGGGCTAATATTTGGTTGTCAAGAGCCTCTATCCAGTCTGTCATACGCATAGGACGCTCCTCGAGAGCTTGAAACTCAGCGAAGTCAAGAAATTGTGATACAAGAAGATTTAGGCGTTTTAGTTCCATCTCTGTGAGATAGTTCTTGGCAATTTTTACATCATCTTTCGTAATGTAATCACCCTTGAAATTAGTCATACCCACTAGAGGTTTGTTACTATCTACCCTATCATATATGATTTCTGCAGCAGTATGCTCGTGTACGGCGAAATGAAGCTTATTTTGCACTGTAGCAAAAAATGTACGAGTAAGGGGAGCGCGAGGATCATAGTCCACCGACGTGGAATAGATATCTGTTACTTGCTGATAGAAATTACGCTCAGATGCTCTAATATCTCTTATGCGTTGCAGCAACTCTTTGAAGTATCGATTGCCACCTTCCTTCAGACGATCGTCATCCATTGCAAATCCCTTCTGGACATACTCATGTAGCAGCTCTGTTGCCCAGCGACGGAAGCGGGTAGCCACCTGTGATTGCACCCTATAACCCAATGAAATAATCACATCAAGGTTATAGTGATCAATATTACGGCGTACATTTCTATCTCCTTCCCTCTTAACTAACAAGTATTTCTTGTGAGTTGCACTGTCAGCCAACTCACCATCAGCATAGATATTCTTGATATGCAGCGCTATGTTTTGCTGCGTCGTATTATATATCTCCGCCAATTGTCCTTGTGTAAGCCAGACGTCCTCATCTGCAAAGCGTGCACTCACTCTTACCAATCCGTTATCGTCTTGGTAAATGATGAGGTTACTATCATTATTATTTTGTCCCATGTTGCCCACTGCTTCTCTTCATATATAATGATGTCAAGTGCAAGTATAGCTATTATTAGAGAAATGGTTATCCTAACATTGGGTGTTGGTAGAGTGTCAGTAGAGGAGGAATGGGTGTTAGGAGGTGTGGAAAACTTTTTCTCGGACTTTACTTGCTTATCTGGGTGAAAAAAGGAACTCAGAAAGCCATCCAGATAGCCAAACTTTTTCCCCGAAAGTTATGCACCACTTTTCCACAGCCCCACTCACACTTGGAACAGCCGGTCAAAGTTGCTTGGGGAGGGCGTTCCTCGGTGGGCTGACTGTTTCACCAACACTTTCCACACCCTTCCTCATCATCCTTTACAGCATTACATCAAGTCTATCTCTCTAAAGGTATAATAGTATGAGAGGAGCGGGAGTCGGGGCGAAGGGCGCACGTCGACCGGGAACGGTCTTTTGCGCTGCTCCCTCAGGCTGAGATCTAATACCGGTAAAAGAAAGTACTATTACCGATATTAGTAGACACTATTACCGGTAATAGATTTGCCTCAGAAGGCTCACAATACAATACCCTGACTCTCAGTGCTCCGCCTGAAGTGCTGAGTTTATCCCTTTTTCTGTTCTTATGTCCACTAAAAAATGGAGAACATTTCTCCTCTGCTCTGGTGTCAGGGGTGACGCCTTTGAGCATTGGGGAAATCATATACCTAGAGGGCTTATCCGAGACCTTTGCATAATACCCCATCTGCGGCGTCACTTTCGAGATTCGGGCTTGGTCATGTGCGTAAGCACACTCCCGTCGCCCTCACTCTCAGTTCCTTGCATCTGGGGTATTCTGCAAAGTCTCCACCGAAAAAGCATCGCTTTTTCGGCGAAAGACCATTTTGAAAAGGTCTTTATCCGTGAAGCACCCGAAGGGTGCTCGCTCCATAGGCATCGGTCATCCGCGAAGCGGTGACCGATGTACAAAGACCCATCCCTACCCCCTCGACCCCTTGTGGGTCGCCGAGCAGAGCCTTCAGCGACCCCGCCAGGGTGTCGCACTGNTTGACTGACTGGTATGTGCGACACCCTGTCGGGGTCGCGGGATCGCTTGCATTGCTCGGTCCACGGGTCTTCGGGGCTACGCCCCTCGACCTGTGGCTATGGAGCGGGCACCCACAAGGGGTGCATCGTTCCCCACTCTTCACTATTAGATGAATGGCTATGGTGTCTCTCAAATGCGTCACCCCTGATCGGGTCGGCAAGAGGAGAGAGGCGGAGGGAATAATTATCCAGGGGCGACACGCTTGAGCTTTATTGTGCCTATAAGTGTATCAATCCTATCTATACTTACAGCCACTCAGAACCGGATAGGAGGTGGGAATGGACCTGCCTACATATGGGACAGTCTTCCTTTTTAGGAATAAAATTTCTAAATTTGGAGTGCTGCTTAAAAATGTACCATTTTAATAGGCCATATGAGTCCCTTCCTATCCAATAATCTCATCCACATAGACAGCACGCTCATCGACAACTCGACCGAGGAGCTCTCCATGCGCTACTGGCTGAGCGAGTGCATCAGTCTTCCTACCTTCGAGACCCTACAGATAGCGACAGGTTACTGGGATCTGCCCGGTATGGCCCTTATAGTGGATGAGCTTAGACAGTTTCTGGAGAGAGAGGGGACCACTCTGCAGCTCCTCATCGGTAAAGATCCATATGTGTATGCCTCTCAGCTCAAGAATCCTAAGTACAAGGACGCCAAGTATCCCTATGACTTCATCAAGACCGACATCCACGAGCTGGAGCTGAGGGAGGAGTATGAGCGAGTAGTAGCGCTGCTGCTCAAGTACGGCCCGCTGGGTAAGATCCATATCCGTATCTATAGGAGAAACGAGGAGGATGAGACGCAGTTCCTCCACTCCAAGTGTTACCTATTTCTTGGTAAGAGTAATTGCTTTGGTATCATAGGCAGCTCCAACTTTACGAAGAAAGGACTCGAAGGGAATGCGGAGCTGAACTATCTGGAGACTGACTCCAAGCGCGTGACTGCGGTCCCCTGCTACGGATCCCCCTCCAAGGGGCATAAGATATGGTTCGAGGAGAAGTGGGAGATCTCCGAGGAGTGGACAGAGACCTTCCTAGAACAGATACTGAAGCGCTCTCCTATCGGAGGCAAGGTCGATCCCATCGTCCATCCTCGGCCTCAGGAGGAGACCTTTACTCCCTACGAGCTCTATATCAAGCTGCTGCAGACCAAGTTTGGCGACGTCATCGACAGGTCTCTCACCGAGGAGATAGAGAGCTACCTCCCCGATGAGATCATCCGACTGGACTATCAGATAGAGGCTGTGAAGCGCTGCCTCAATATCATGCGGGAGCATGGGGGCTTTATGCTCGCGGATGTGGTCGGGCTGGGCAAGACGATCGTCGGGACACTGATCATCAAGAGATTTCTATCCGACCTGCGCGATGACGGCAGGGAGAGGAAGGTGCTGGTGATCACACCGCCGGCCATCAAGGCAGGCTGGGAGAGGACCATCGACCTATTTGATCAAAAAGATAATACAGATAAGATATCACCCTTCGTCGATTTTATCACCACCGGTAAGATCGGCAGCCTATTAGACGACGAAGAGGAGGCGGAGGAGCTGGAGTATCTGCTGGATGAAGAGAGCACAGACGGGGATCAGGCGCTGCAGGATATAGACTACGGGCTGATCATCATCGATGAGAGTCACCGCTTCCGTCGCAGCACCACCAAGATGTATCAGTCCTTAGACACCCTCATCGAGAATATCGGTGCTCGGAGCGGCGCCTACCCTTACATAGGTCTCCTCTCCGCCACGCCTCAGAACAATAGGCCGGACGATCTCAAGAATCAGATCTACCTCTTCGAGCGCAACCACAAGGACAGCACGCTTAAGAGAGCCTCCGGAGGTGATCTGGAGGACTTCTTCAGGAATGTCAATCAGGAGTACAACAATCTCCTCAAGGGGCACGATGGACTAAGCGAAGAGGAGCGATCCAAGCGGCTGAAGGCAATCTCTCAGGAGCTCAGGGACAATATCCTCGAGGATCTCTTGGAGCGGCGCACGAGAACGGATGTCAAGACCTACTACAAGGCCGATATAGAGGCGCAGGGACTGGTATTCCCGGAGATGTCCGGTCCCCATGCGCTTGTCTACAGGATGGATGACGAGCTGGCGCGCCTCTTCGCCGACACCATGAGCATCATAGCCCCGTCGGAGGTGGAGAAGATCCGGTCCGACGAGTGGCTCCGCTACTATCGGTACCGAGCTATTGAGTACTTCGTCGACCACGCTAATGAGCAGAAGCATATGGCGCGTGGTAACCGCGGCGTGGGCGATATCGCCGGACAGCTGGCCACGATCATGCAGGTCATGCTGGTGAAGCGCTTGGAAAGCTCCTTTACGGCATTCAAGAGGTCACTCCTCAACCTCCGCCGCTATACAGACAATATGATCAGTATGTGGGAGAGGGACACGATCTTTATCTGCCCCCAGATCGATATCAATAGGGAGCTGGACTACGTAGCGAAGACGGAACAGCGCGGGAGTGAGGTCACCTTCGAGGACTGTGTGCGAGAGATACGAGGTAAGATCGCAAAGCTGACTCAGGAGGGGCGCAATGAGAGGGGACAGAATGCTGAGTACCGACAGAGCGACTTCCGCCCTGAGTACTACGACTGTCTCAGGAGAGATCGCGAGCTTATCTCCCTCCTCTGTGACAGATGGGGTACCGTCAATTCGCAGGATCCAAAGTTTGATACCTTCAAGGAGAGCATCAATACAAAGCTCTTTGACCCGCAGACCAATACCTCCGGCAAGCTGGTGATCTTCTCCGAGGCAAAGGACACGGTCAACTCCCTATCGCACGCCTTGGCCTACAAGGGGCATAGAGCGCTCGTCATAACCGCTGCCAATAGAGATGAGAAGGAGCAGGTGATCCGAGAGAACTTTGACGCCAATTACACCGGCGAGTGGCGGGATGAGTACGATGTGATCATCACCACGGACGTCCTCGCCGAGGGTGTGAATCTCCATCGTGCCAATGTCATACTCAACTACGACACCCCATGGAACTCTACCCGACTCATGCAGCGCATCGGTCGTGTCAATCGCATCGGATCTCAGCATCCCAAGATCTATGTGTATAACTTTATGCCGAGCGCGCAGGGCGATGAGATGATCCAGCTGGTCCAGATAGCACACTCCAAGCTGCAGTCCTTCCACGTGCTCTTCGGTGGGGACAGCAAGATCTTTACGGACGATGAGAGCCTGATCCACTACGACAACATCCGAGAAGCGGTTGAGGGTGAGGAGTCGCCTCTCCAGAAGTATGTCTACGAGCTGAAGCAGTACAGAGACTCTCACCCCGACCGCTATCAGCTCATAGCAGAGACGGACGAGGGGTGGGAGATGGCGCAGGACGCTGAGGGGAGCGCTTACTTTGTCGTGCGGGCACCTAAGTCCGCCCCTTTGGCCATAGAGGTGGAGCAGGATCCTTCAGTGGACACTAAGATCCTCTCTCTCCTCGACCTCTTAGAGCGCCTGCAAGCCCTGCCGGAGGATACGAGGGTACCTCTGCCGGAGGATTGGCCGTCACTCAGGAAGCGCGCTATATATGCTTACAATCAGCACTACGTCCGGATCCTTAAGTCACACGTCGGTCAGAGCACTATTGATAAGGCTCTCGGCATCATCGTCAAGATCGGGAGAAACCCGGGGAGTAGTGAGGAGATCCAGCAACTCTTGCAGTCGGCTCGCAAGCAGGTCGATCGCGGCAATCGAGATGTGATACGGAGGATGATCCAGATCGGTGACGAAATGAGCCGGAGGGAGTCGCAGCTTATCCCCGTCAGCATAGATGAGATAGAGACCCTCCTGAGGGACAGCATCGGTAAGCTGATCAAGAAGGTAGAGACACAACAGGGGACACCGGGGATCGTATTAGGAATCATCAAGTAAACCATCATGGACAAGGAGTATCTCAGGAAGTACTTGAGCACCAGCTATCAGGGCGGGCAGTCCTTCTTGGACACTATCATCATCCCCATCTTCGGAAATAACTTCGAGGATGGGTACAATAAGGAGGTTTTGCAGGGAAGCGATGATAAGCGTCTCGCCACCTCAACCGGGATACGCAGCATCAGGTTCCTCGGGAGCGTGTATATCGGCATTGAGCCTCTTCAGGTCTTTGACATTACTGTGAGTGACAGCGTCAAGATGGAGCGAAATAGGGTCTCCATCCAGCGACTGATCCGGTCGGTGATGAGCAGCTACTCCTCGGCCTTTATGATCTTCCACTACGAGGATGCTGCGAGGTGGGACTGGCGCTTTACCTTTTGTCGCAAGGAGGGCAGCTTAGCGGAGACCACCGACAGCAAGCGGTACACCTTCCTCCTCGGTCCGGGGCAGTCGTGCCGTACAGCGACAGACAATTTCTATGGTCTCTATAGTCGTAAGGATCCCCTGACGATGGAGGATCTGCAGCAGGCCTTCAGTGTCGAAGCTCTTTCGCGAGAGTTTTTCCTACGATACAAGGCACACTACGAGACCTTTGTTAGTTATGCTGCGGATCCTGAGAATGGTCTCCGTGGTCATCTCCTCCCCGAGGAGCAGGAGATCTCTGAGGAGGGCGCTATCGGCATGCGTGAGGAGGAGAAGCCTATCCGCGACTATGTGAAAAAGCTCCTCGGGCGGATCGTCTTCCTCCACTTCCTCCAGAAGAAGGGCTGGATGGGCGTCCCAAGAGCCGGGGAGTGGGGCGAGGGAGACAAGGACTTCATGCTCCACCTCTTCGAGTTAGCATCACCAGAGCAGCAGGCCAACTTCCTTGACAGCGTCTTGGAGCCCCTATTCGCTGAGGCCCTCGATACTGACCGGCGGCAGTGTCAGAGCTTCTTCGACACAAGGGTCGATGGTATCGGTGTCGTGCGGGTGCCTTACCTCAATGGTGGTCTCTTCGAGCGTGACGCACTAGATGAGAGACAGCTCGCCTTTCCTGCGGACTACTTCCGCGATCTCCTCTCTATGCTGTCTCAGTATAACTTTACCATCGATGAGAACGACCCCAACGATGCCGAGGTGGGTATTGATCCGGAGATGCTGGGGCGGATATTCGAGAACCTCCTCGAGGACAATAAGGATAAGGGAGCCTTCTACACCCCTAAGGAGATCGTCCGGTATATGTGCGCGGAGAGTCTGATCGCCTACCTCCAGTCCGACCGGGAGGATGAGGAGGAGCGAGAGACTATCCGAGACTTTGTCGAGAGTCACGATGGTACCTCCCTCGGTGACCTGACGGAGGATATCAGGGAGCGGCTCCTGAGGGTGAAGATCTGTGACCCTGCCATCGGCTCCGGGGCCTTCCCCATGGGACTCCTCAGAGAGCTATACTTCTGTAGGTCGGCGCTTGATCCCGCCACTACCCAAGATCCGGCTGCCACCAAGAGGGAGATCCTGCAGAATAATATCTATGGTGTCGACCTCGAGAGAGGAGCGGTGGACATCGCTCGGCTGCGCTTCTGGCTTACCCTTGTGGTGGATGAAAAGACCCCGGAAGCCTTGCCCAACCTGGACTTCAAGATCATGCAGGGCGACTCCCTCCTGGAGGAGTATGCGGGAGTGGATCTCAGCTCTCTAACTAAGATGAATCAGGAGGTCGACCAGGTCTCCGGCTGCCGGCTTACACTCTTCGAGGACAATCTCGACCTACTGCGCGACAAGCTCTCCAGTCTTATCCGGAAGTATTACGCTTGCGATGATCACACGAAGCGAGTGAGGATGAGAGACGAGATCACCTCTATGATAGAGTGGCAGCTGAGGGAGCAGCAGTTTGACGTCTCGCTCGGAGACATCGACGTACACGCCAATGACGAGTTCTTCCTCTGGCATACCTGGTTTGGCGACGTCTTTATGGAGAATGGGGGCTTCGACATAGTTATCGGCAATCCGCCATACATCCAACTGCAGAAAGACGATGGACGACTGGCAAAGCTCTACGCTGATGTGGGATACCAGACCTATGCCCGTACGGGAGACATCTACTGCCTCTTCTATGAGCTGGGCTGGAGGCTGCTCAGGGACGGAGGACACCTCTGCTACATCACCTCCAATAAGTGGATGCGCGCCGGATATGGAGAGAAGACCAGGCAATTCCTATCAGAGTGTACCAACCCCAGGCTGCTGATAGACTTTGCCGGCGTAAAGATCTTCCAGAATGCGACCGTAGACACCAATATCCTACTCTTCGCCAAGGAGAAGAATAGCAACAGTTGCCGGTCGGTTGTCTCCAGTAAGTCGGATAAAATTGGAGTAGATAATCTGAGCCTTTTTGTCCAGCAACATGCGACCTCCTCCGCCTTC
>NZ_AQWR01000019.1 GCF_000375645.1 Porphyromonas bennonis DSM 23058 = JCM 16335
TGGCTGAGAGGCGGACTGAAGGCCTATAAGGATCGTCAGTAATCCCTCTTTGCTATAAACCATGAGAGAGCCCTCTTCCCGACCTTCGGGGAGAGGGCTCTCTCGTATATATGGTATGTAGGAGGAGTGGTTACCTCAGGAGACCTTTGCATAATACCCCATCTGCGGCGTCACTTTCGAGATTCGGGCTTGGTCATGTGCGTTAGCACACTCCCTTCGCCCTCACTCTCAGTTCCTTGCATCTGGGGCATTCTGCAAAGTCCCTGCCGAAAAAGCACCGCATTTTCGGCGAAAGACCATTTTGCAAAGGTCTTCTCAGAGGAGATAGGGATCGTCCTCCCACGGGGTCAGCGTGGTGGGGTCGGCGACATTGGTGTCTCTCCCCTCGGGGGGCAGATCCTCGGCGCTCTTGGGCTCTGCCGGCTTCGTCGGGTGGTCGAGCTCCTTATCGCGGGCACGCTCAGCCTGCCAGTCCTCACGGGAGGTCTCGCCATTGGATGAGGTGTCGACGGTGGAGATATCGATGCCGAGTGCCTCTGCCACCATCTCACCGTACTTGGGGTCTGCCTGGTAGCAGTGGCGGATGTGGCGGTGCTTGATCTGCATCGTGGAGTCGCCCATATTGCGCGCCGTATTCTCCGCCAGGACCAGCTGCTGCTCCGGCGTCATCGCCCGGAAGAGCTGTCCCGGCTGGGTGAAGTAGTCGTGGTCGTCCTCACGGAAGTCGTAGTAATCGACGCGACCACCCTCCTGAGCAGGGTTTTGCGCCTCGGGGTTGCTCTCCCAGTCGCCATAGCTATTGGGGTAGTAGTGGAGCTCACCACCGTTATTCCCATCCACGCGCATACGTCCGTCGCGGTGGTAGGAGTGGGGATCCTTGACCCCGAGAGGGGAATTGACCGGTATCTGGTGGTAATTGACCCCGAGCCGGTAGCGCTGGGCATCGGCGTAGGCAAAGGTGCGGAACTGCAGCATCCGGTCGGGCGAGATTCCGATGCCGGGTACTTGGTTGGAGGGGTCCATGGCGAGCTGCTCGATGTCCTGGAAGTAATTCTCAGGGTTGCGATTGAGCTCAAACTCGCCCACCTCCATGAGGGGGTAGTCCTTCTTTGGCCACATCTTCGTCAGGTCGAAGGGGTTATTCTTCATCTCCCTTGCCTGCTCCTCGGTCATCACCTGGATGTACATTTTCCAGCGGGGGAATTTCCCCTCATTGATCGCCTCCTGTAGGTCTCGGCCGTTGCTCTCGCGGTCCTTGGAGACCACCTTCTCCGCCTCCTGGTCGGTAAGGTTTTGGATGCCCTGCTGGCTGCGGAAGTGGAACTTTACCCACACCCGCTCATTGTCCGCATTAATCAGGCTGTAGGTGTGGCTGCTGAATCCGTGCATGAAGCGGAAGCTGGAGGGGATCCCGCGGTCGGACATCGTGATCGTCACTTGGAGGAGTGACTCGGGGAGCGAGCTCCAGAAGTCCCAATTGACGTTAGGGCTCCGTAGGTGGCTCTTCGGGTCGCGGTGAACGGCGTGATTGAGATCGATGAAGAGCTTGGGGTCGCGGAAAAAGAAGACAGGGGTGTTATTCCCCACGATGTCCCAATTGCCCTCCTCGGTGTAGAAGCGTACGGCAAAGCCTCGGATGTCTCTCTCCGCATCGGCGGCACCCCTCTCGCCAGCCACGGTGGAGAAGCGGGCGATCACCTGGCACTCGTTGCCGACCTTGCTGAAGATCTTAGCCTTGGTGTACTTCGTGATGTCGTGGGTGACGCGGAAGGTCCCCCAGGCGCCCCAGCCCTTGGCGTGCATACGCCGCTCGGGGATCACCTCGCGATTGAAGTGCGCATGCTTCTCGAAGAGCCAGTGATCCTCCATGGTGAGAGGACCCCGCGCACCGGCGCTCTGCGAGTCATCGTTATTGGGTACAGGTATGCCTCCTGCGCGGGTCATTCGCCCGGGGTGGACGGTGGCGTTACGGCTTGAGGGGTCGTCCTCGAGGCCGTTTTTCTTCATCGGGTCTTTTTCCATGGTTGGTTCTGGTAGTTAGTGGTGTAATGTCTTCTTTTATCCTCAAACTTATCCAAATTCAGAGAGCTGCACAAGTGTGTCCTCTTTGGACATGAAGAGACAGAAAGGGACAAAGTGAGACAACCTCTCTCGGCGGAGGTGGTATATTTGCACCACTGAAGCTTCCGGGTCAATACGGGCTGAGTCAATCTTTTCGGGAAACCACTGGGGTTGTTGCACCACGGTCTCTTCACAATGAGTGGGCTGGCATCCGTACCTCTCGGATGCGTCACCCCTGACAAAAGCTATATTCCCATTGCATTAGCGGAATAATAGTAGTACCTTTGCGCTACTTTTCGGATATAATAATCTGCGATCTTGACCATCGGCTCCGATGGAAGGGAGGAGCATATGAGTTAATAGCGATATGAAGAGAACATACCAACCTCACAACACTAAGAGAAAGAATAAGCACGGCTTCCGCGCTCGCATGGCATCAGCCGGCGGTCGTCGCGTGCTGGCAGCGCGTCGTGCTAAGGGTCGTGCTAAGCTGAGTGTCTCGGACGAGTTTTCCGCTCGCTAATTAGGCACCGGGTGACTCTGAAGGCTAACAGACCTTGGCTGACACACGCTGTCGGTCAAGGTCTAAGTTTTTCTGAAAGAAGCGTAATAAGTGGCTCTTTGGGGTCGTTTTCGTAAGCTGATCCATTGCTTTACCGCTATTTATCCCTAACTTTGCACTACGCAAGAGTGACGGACCTCGTCTGAGTGTCGGCTCTTGGACTTAAGTTTGACACTAAACAACTACAGAAGATTATGAAACTAAGAAATGTAATCCTCGGCTCACTCCTCGGAGTATTTGCCCTCGGTGCAACCGCCAACGCTCAGATCGGCTTCATCGTACGTGGTGGCTACCAGGCTGCCAATATAACCGGTAGTTCATTTGATACCAAGATCGCTAACGGAGCTCGTGCCGGTGTCGCTGCTGACATCACCGTATATGACGGTGGTATGAGCCGTATCTCCATCCAGCCCGGTGTAGACTTCGCCATGAAGGGCTACAAGGTAGGTGAGATCAAGAAGGATGACAAGATCGGTGCCAGCAGCACCACCAACCTCTACTACGTGGACATCCCCGTCCTCGCCAACTTCGCATTCGACCTCGGCAATGACCTCGGCGTCTTCGTCAATGCAGGTCCGTACCTCGGCGTTGGTGTCGGTGGTAAGACTACCATGGAGGGTAAGTTCTTTGGCTTCGATGGTAAGTCAGACAAGGACATCAAGCCCTTCGATCAGGACAACGGCTTCCTCAATCGTCTCGACTGGGGTGCTCAGGTCGGTGCCGGTGTGGAGTACAACCGCTTCCAGGTAGGTGTGGGTACTCAGTTCGGTATCGGTGATATCCGTAACGACAACTGGAAGAAGGCTAATGAGGATAAGGCTATCCGCAACAGCAACTTCTTCGTAACCCTCGGCTACCGCTTCTGATCCGATAGGATAGAGCAGAAATAGTACAGGCGGGTTGTCTCTTATCGGAGGCGACCCGCCTTTTCTTCGTACATTTGCTCCATACGAGGCTGACACTATATGACCGCAGGAGGTAATAAGCAGAAACTAAAGCAGAGACAGAAGCTCTCCGCCCGACAGATCCAGCTGATGCAGATGGTGATGCTCCCGCAGACGGAGCTGTCGCAGCGCATCAAGCAGGAGCTGGAGCGCAACCCCGCACTCGAGGAGGGAAGTGAGGAGAGGGACGACTACGAGGAGCTCTCCGACACTGAGGAGCGATCTACTGAGGGGATCGATGCGGACGACTACAACGATGCCGATGATATCCCCGGCTCTGCCTACAAGCACAACGCCCGGTCAGAGGGAGCCTCTGCCTCAGAAATCCCCTTTGCCGATACGCCGACGCTGACAGAGTACCTCCGTCGGCAGCTCTATATGACCGATCTCGATGAGGAGCAGAGACAGATAGCGACCTTTGTCATCGGCAGCCTGGAAGACGACGGCTACCTGCGGCAGACTGTCGAGGGGCTGGCGGACGACCTTGCGATCTACCAGGGACTCTATTGTACGCCCGAGGATGTGGAGGCGGTGGTCGAGGTGATCCGGACCCTAGACCCTCCCGGTGTGGGTGCCCGAGACCTCCGAGACTGTCTCCTCCTGCAGCTGGAGCGCCGTGACCAGGAGTCGGATACGATCCGGCTCGCCGGGAGACTGCTGACCGACCACTTCGACCTCCTCTCGAAGCGGCACTACACTGCGCTCAGTGAGGCGTGCGACGCTGACGACGATCAGATCCGCGAGGCAATCCGACTGATCGTCTCCCTCAATCCCACCCCCGGACTCGACTTCGGCACCCGGATGGAGGGCAATGCTCAGACCGTCATCCCCGACTTCATCGTGACGGAGAGCAATGGCGACCTCGTCGTGACGCTCAATAATGGCGACATACCCGAGGTGCGGGTCAATCGTCAGTTTGAGGAAGAGATGAGTGCCTACACCGGAGACCTGAGAGGCTTGCCGCGAGAGCAGAGAGAGGCGGGGAAGTTTGTCAAGGGCAAGCTCGATGCTGCGAGGACCTTCGTGGATATGATCCGCCAGCGACGAGAGACCCTGATGTCGACGATGATGTGCATCGTCGATATGCAGCGCGAGTACTTCCTCACCGGAGATATCTCCACGCTCCGCCCCATGATCCTCAAGGACGTCGCCGACCGCATCGGGTACGATATCAGCACCATCTCACGCGTCACGTCGACGAAGTATGTCCAGACCGACTTTGGCACGCTCCCGCTGCGACACTTTTTCAGTGAGGGCACGGTCCGGGACGATGGGGAGGAGATCTCCACGCGGCACGTGCGGCAGATCCTCCGTGAGATCATCGATGAGGAGGATAAGCGCCGACCGCTGTCGGATGAAGCACTAAGTAAAGCGCTCAAGGAGCAAGGCTACGACGTCGCTCGCCGCACCGTAGCCAAGTACAGGGATGCGATGGGGATCCCTGTTGCAAGATTGAGAAAAGAATTCTAAATTTGTACTGGAGATATTTGCCAACCAAAACAATAGCAACACTATGAACTTTCCTGAAAACCTGAAGTACACCCAGGACCACGAGTGGATCCTCGCAGAGGGTAATCAAGTAACTGTCGGCATCACCGACTTCGCTCAGCAGGAGCTGGGTGACATCGTCTTCGTAGACGTGGACGGTGAGGGTACCGTAGAGGCCGGCGAGCCCTTTGGCTCCATCGAGGCTGTCAAGACCGTATCCGATCTGATCGCTCCCTGCACCATCGAGGTGGAGGAGGCCAATGACGAGCTCGAGGACGCTCCTGAGCTGGTCAATCAGGATCCCTACGGTAAGGGCTGGATCATCAAGGGCAAGATCGCTGATGCGAGTGCCCTCGAGGGGCTCCTCTCTGCCGCTGATTACAAGGCTCTGGTAGAGAAGTAATCTACTTCAGATAGATTTATGACAAGACAAGGGGAGAGAGGCGACGGAGTCGTACTCTCTCCCCTATTTTTTACACACATACAGAATATCAAGCTATGGCTGCAACCAATAAGCCCATCGTCAGTATCATCATGGGCAGCACCAGCGACCTGCCGGTGATGAAGAAAGCGCTCGACCTCCTGGAGCAGATGGAGGTCCCCTTTGAGCTGCTGGCGCTCTCCGCCCACCGCACTCCCGAGGAGGTGACCGACTTCGCCACCCACGCCGAGGAGCGCGGTATCTGCGTCATCATCGCCGCTGCCGGTATGGCGGCGCACCTCTGCGGCGTCATCGCAGCGCAGACCACCGTCCCGGTGATCGGTGTCCCGATCGCCTCCACCCTCTCAGGCATGGATGCGCTCCTCGCCATCGTCCAGATGCCCGGCGGTATCCCCGTCGCCACTGTGGGGATCAATGGCTCGCTCAATGCCGCCCTCCTCGCTGTTCAGATCCTCGCCGTGGCGGACGCAGACCTCGCCGAGCGCTACCGCAGCTACAAGGAGGGACTGAAGCAGAAGATCGTCAAGGCTAATGCCGACCTCGCTGAGGTCAAGGACTATAAGTACAAGACCAATTGATCCCTCTCCCATAGGGGCAAATGGAAAGGGCTCACAGTGTGGATGACCACTCTGTGAGCCCTTATAAGATCGCGTCGGGGACTTTGGATAACTCCGAAAGTAAGGATTTGAGGATGAATCGTGCTTTGTAATCCGCCCGCCCATAAAGGGCCACGGCACGCCATCGCAAGATCCAAGGGTCTCGGAATTGTTTTAATATTGACGAGTTTCCCGTGTGCCCGACGCGAATGTCTATGATCGTGTACTGCTGTACTATCTGTACAGAAGCACGCTTGCTTCCTTTTCTTTACATCACAAAGGTAGGAAAATGAATCCGCATTTGCAAGCACAACACTCTCGTCGGTCGCTTCCTTTAGGAATGTCCACCTATTTTAACCTCGTTACGATAGAGTTACACATCGGTGGGGGATAAGAAGAGGAGCCCCGACGATCGCCGAGACTCCTCTTCTACAGTGACTTAAGATGCAATTACATCCTGATCATAAGGTCGACGCCGAAGGTGAGGGGTGCCCCCTTCTGGAAGAGATCCTGTCCAAAGAAATTGAAGTAGAATGGATGGTACTCCGTATCGAGCAGGTTACGACCCCAGAGGGTTACGTCCACCGATCCCAGCTGCACTCCGGCGCGAGCACCAAGGAGGGAGTAGAAGTCCTCGCGTACCGTATTCTCCGGATCACGGTAGATCGGACCGACGCCGCTGTACTCAGCCGATGCGTGTACTGCCCTGAGGACCTTGTAGTCGAGTCCCTTGTGGTAACTCAGCAGTGCGGAGGCGGTGTGCTGCGGCATGTAGGGGACGTAGTTGCCGGCGAGGTCGACCTCTACTTTCTCGCCGGAGGGCTTGGTCACCTTGGTATGCCATACCTCAAATCGAGAGTCCGCATGCCCATAAGAGACCGAAGCGCGAAGCGAGGGGATGATCTGCCAGGCGGCGGTCGCCTCCACCCCGGTACTGCGGCTCTGCCCCGCATTGTCCACATACCGTCCGGCGCTCGAGGTGACGAATCGGGTGATCTGCTGATTGGTGATCCGGGTGTCAAAGACGGTAGTCGTCAGGAGGAGTCGGTCATCGAAGAGACGAGCGCGAAAGCCTACCTCATAATTGATCCCGTACTCAGGATCGTAGGCTGCAGCCTTGGGGTCGGATGGCACGATCGGCAGATTGTCCACATCGATCGGAGCGGGGCGTCCCGGCTTGGTCCCCGGCTTCGGCATCAGGCTGGCAAAGGAGGCCTGCATAGCCGTCTGCGTCATCACCTGATCGCTGTATCCTCCTGTCTTGTACCCACGAGAGACAGTGACGAAGGCATTGAAGTCATCGGTCAGCTCGTAGCTCAGTGCCAGCTTAGGCAGAGCGACGAGGAAGGTCTGGGAGCCGTGATCCTTCACACGCCCTCCGATCGGCTGGGGCATGCGCATCGTCTTGCCTCCGCGATTCATCTCCATGATGACCCGAGAGGCGAAGTCACTGTCGTAGTCAAAGCCTTGATGCTCCAGGTCGACGCGCAGCCCGGCAGTCAGAGTCAGGCGAGGGATGACAAAGTCAGCGATGCTGCCCTCCATGTAAGCGGCCACGCCGCAGTCCTTCTTCCAGGACTGATTATTATTCAGCGCCATCTCCGTGTCAGCAAGCAGCTTACCCGGCATCTTGATCCCCTTCTTTGCCATCATCGCCATGGCGCGATTGAGCTGAGGCTGGACCAGCTTCTGCAGTCCGTCGGGGTAGATCTCCACCGGTGAGTGGTGATCTGAGTGGAGGTAAAATCCGGAGATCCCGGTCGTCCAGTGGAAGCGCCCGTCTCTCTTGGACTTCAGCGCCACCTCCAGTGTCGTGGCGAGCTGCTTCTCTCGCTGATTGACAGAGAAAACATCGGCCGGGCTGTAGTCCTGATCCATGTGGATCTTGCCGTGGAGGTACTCCACACCGCCGTTGATGTGGAGGTCTGCCTCGTCTCCGGCATAGGTGTAGCTGAGCCGCTCCTGAGTGGAGAAGCGCTCGTAGGTGCCGGGGCGATTGATATTGGGAGCCATCACCTTACCTGTCTCGGGGTCCTTGGGGGCGTAGGGGAAGGCTCCCTGATCCACACCGTCGGCATTGGCTGAGAGGATCAGGGTATGAGGTCCCCGGCGCCACTCACTGCGTACGGTACCGCCGCCGCTGAGGGAGTGGTCGGACTTCTTCCCGTCGTACTGATTGGTGTAGTATCCGCCGAGGTACTGCACGTATCCGCCCACCGTTAGTCCCCACTCCGAGGAGAGCAGCGTGCGGTAGATCGCCTGTCCGCGACCGGTCATGTAGCTACCCCCACGGAGGAGTACCTCCAGCCCCTGCTTCTCAAATGGGCTTACCGTCCGGACATGGATATTGCCGGCCATCGAGTTTCGCCCATAGGTGGAGCTCTGGCTGGCAGACATGACGCGGATCGAGGCAGCGTCGAGGATGTCCTTCTTCAGTGTCTGGGTCAGCGTAGGCACCCCGTCGATGTAGAGTGACGTGGCTGCAGAGCCGCTACGCGAGCCTATGCCGCGGAAGTAGATCGGTGCATTAGATGAGGAGCCGTAGTCCGGGATGTAGAGCCCCGGCACCAGCGCCGTTAGGTCGGTCAGGTTGTGCAGATGAAACTCCCGCATCACCGTCGGCGTGATCATCGTGACGCCGCCCGGCACACGCCATAGCTCATTGGTCTCACGGATCAGCGGTGTCTGTGCGTAGACCTGCACCTCCTCCAGCTGTCTCGTCTCGAGGCTGTCCAGAGGGAGTTCGTCCCGGTCGATAGCTCGGATCGCCAGGGCGGTCTGAGAGACTGCCAGCAGGGACAGAGCGTAGATAAGTTGTCTCATGGGTAGGGATATAATAGCATTTTCAAAATTAAACTCTGTTATAGGACTGCAAAGGTAACTAAAAATAAGACCACTGACACCCCACACTCCCCGAAATTGCTGCTTCGTCTGAGAGTGGCAGAGGGCGTGGTTTTCAGACTAACATCTAATACCGATATTAGTCGTTACTAATATCGGTATTAGTTCGCACTATTACCGGTAATAGTTTTCATCGTGATCGAGCCCCCTCTAAGGCATGCCTGGAGCTGATCTCGGTGCGAATGAAAACTTTCTGTACTTTTGCTCTTACATGAGCTATGTGCGCACTTTTTTTCCACATTACAAGAGAAGAGATAAGAGATGATCGAGAAGCCATTGGTAAAGTTCTTTGAGGAGGCGTTCCGCAAGCACTGGATCCGCCCCGCACTCTGCAACTACGACTCCGGTACCATCTACAGCTACGCCGACGTGGCGCGCGGGGTGGCAAAGGTTCATCTCCTCCTCGAGGCCTCCGGCGTGACGAAGGGGGATCATGTGGCGCTGCTGGGCGAGGATAGTGCAGAGTGGTGTATCGTCTGGCTCGGGGTGATCACGTACGGCGCTGTGCTGGTGCCGATCCTGCCTGCTTTCACCCCCGAGGATACGATGCATCTCGTGGAGCACTCCGACTCTAAGGTGATCTTCGTCGGCCCGGAGCATGTCTCCTCGCTTGATCCCAAGAAGCTGAAGTCGATCCGAGCCACCTACCGGATCGACACCCTCGCTCCCCTCCCCGAGTGCACGTCGGTGAAGGAGTGCCGCACCCTCGATGCCGACCGGCTGATGGAGGAGCGCTACCCGGCCGGCTTCCGGAGGAGTGATGTGGTCTATGATAAGGTGTCCAATAGCGACTTCGTCCTCCTGAGCTACACCTCCGGCACCTCCGGCTTCAGCAAGGGCGTGATGCTCTCGGCGAATAACATTGCTGCAAATATTAATATCACTCACATTAGGAAGATCTATCGTCCCGGTCAGCAGATGCTCAGCTTCCTGCCGCTGGCGCATGCGTATGCACTGATGTTTGACTTCCTTTCTCCGCTCACCTGTGGCGCCCAGATCTACATCCTGCGCTATAAGCCGACACCGGCGATCCTGATCAAGGCGCTCCAGGAGGTGCGTCCTCAGGTGATCTTCTCGGTTCCCCTTGTGCTGGAGAAGGTCTATAAGAATATCATCCTCAAGAAGATCAATGCCTACTCCCACGCCGTCAAGACGATCATCGGTATCCCGGTGCTCAATCTCTTAGTCTACAATCGTATCGGGAAGATTATGCTCGACACCATGGGGGGACGGGTGGAGCAATTCGTCGTCGGTGGTGCGGCGATCAATGATCAGGTGGAGAAGTTTGTACTCAATACCGGCTTCCCTCTCACGATCGGCTACGGCATCACCGAGTGCGCCCCGCTGATCAGCTATGCCACTCCTCGTGAGCATAAGTGCAGCAGCTGCGGTAAGGTCCTGCCGGAGATCGAGCAGGTGCGGATAAGTCCGGTGGAGGGAGGATTTCAGAGCGACGGCTCCGGTCATGAGGTGGGCGAGGTGCAGGTGCGCGGGGAGAATGTCTGCCTCGGGTACTATAAGAATGAGGAGGCGACCAAGGCACTCTTTACTCCCGACGGCTGGATGCGGACGGGGGATCTCGGCTTCATCGACGCCAATGGCTATGTCTATCTCCGCGGACGGAGTAAGGCGATGCTGCTGACGGCGAATGGGCAAAACATCTTCCCCGAGGAGATTGAGTCGCTCTACGGCTCCAGCCCCTTCGTCATCGAGTGCGTCGTGGTGCAGCGAGACACTAAGCTCGTCGCCATCGTCGTCCCCGACCTGGATGCACTCAAGGCTGAGGGTAAGGTGAAGGAGAAGGAGGTGACCGAGGCGATGAATACCCTCCGCGACATGATCAATCAGCGGCTGCCGATGTACGAGCAGGTGAGTGCCGTGGAGCTGCGGGAGGAGCCCTTCGAGAAGACACCCAAGCAGAGTATTAAGCGCTACCTCGTCAAGTAACATCCCGTCATGAATCCACTACTCAAGCCACTCTGGGCGATATACTTCTGGCTCATCTTTGTCCCCCTCTTTGTCCTCGCCACGATCCTGACGTCGATCCTCACGGTGCTGGGGTCTGCGCTCGGATGGAGGAGGGGTGCTACCTACCTCCCCTCCCGCATCTGGAGCAGGCTGACGATGAACCTCCTCTTCTCCCCCGTCACGGTGCGGGGTAAGGAGCATATCCCCGATGAGGCGGTCATCGTGGCACCCAATCATATGAGTGCCCTCGATGTCTTCGTCATGGCGGGGTATCTCCATATGCCTTGCCGCTGGGTGCTCAAGGCTCCGATCCGTAAGATCCCCTTCGTCGGCTGGGCGTGTGAGAGGATAGGCTTCATCTTCGTAGACCATACGCCGAGCGGTGCCAGGCGGGTGATCAGCGATGCCAAGGCGACAATCGCCGAGGACTTCAGCATCATGATCTTCCCCGAAGGGACACGCTCCACGACCGGACGGGTGGGGCGGCTCCGTAAGGGCGTCGCCAGCATAGCCATCTCCACCGGTACGCCGGTGCTGCCGGTGACGATAGATGGGACTTACGAGGCGCTGCCCAAGGATCACTACTTCGTCCACCCCCACCGCATCACGATGACGATCCACCCGCTGATCCGCACCACCCGCTACAGCAATGATGCCGAAGGGATGATCCGCCTCACCGACGACCTCACCGCCGCCATCAAGAGCGGCATGTAGCACCGGCTTACAGCCCCGCCTTATACCCTCCGCCACTCCCCGGGTCGTACCCCGAAGAGTGGCGGAGGAATCTTTTCTACAGCCCCTACCCTGATCTGAGTAATTGGTGCCGGAGAGGTACTCGGTAGTAGGTATTTTCCCTCGGTTTGCGAAAATCGAGGGGCTCTATTTCGTACTTTTGCCCCGCTGAGGAGGACTGTTTCACTCCTTTTAAGTTATTAGTTCGAAGTAGATATGAGAGCAATCACCAAAGTCATCATCGCCGGCATCGTCCTCGCGCTCCTCGGAGGCACTAATGCGGTGGCACAGGAGCGAGTCGAGAAGGAGCGGGTCTTCCCAAGGACCGGCATCCAGGGGAAGGATCTGCTGGATCGCCTGACCTTGTCGGGGTATGGCACCGTCAATTACCAGAATTACCTCACCAAGGAGCGCGACCCGTACCTCAAGGACCGTCTCGACCAGGAGCGCTTCGCTCTCTATCTCAAGCTCCGCTTTACGGATCGGATCCGGATGAGCAGCGAGATCGAGTTTGAGCACGGCGGTACCGGTGCCACGATGGAGTTTGACGCACTGGAGGAGGCCGGTGAGTACGAGATGGAGATCGAGCAGGGCGGGGAGGTGAAGCTGGAGCATCTCTACCTCGACTTCCTCACCCACGAGATGGCCAATCTCCGTGTCGGTCGCTTCAAGCTCCACATGGGGCTCGCCAGCAGCCTTGACCGACCTAATAAGTACTTCACCGTACTTCGTCCCGAGGGCGAGGATGCGATGATCCCCCTCGGCTGGTACGAGACGGGCGTGATGCTCTTCGGAGGCTTTTTCCACAATAGACTCACCTACGAGCTGGCTGTCAGCTCCGGTCTCGACTCTAGTGGTTTCTCAAGCCGCAACTGGGTCAAGAGGGGGTATCAGACCCGCTTCGAGATGCCGGTGGCGGAGGCGCTCGCCTACTCGCTCCGTATGGACTACCACTTCGGTCGCTTAGGGGAGTCCTTTGCCGGCTTCTCCGCCTATGCGGGGAATACGAACCCCAATCGTCCCCGATACGATATGGAGAATGTGAAGGGCTGGCTCAAGGTCGCCGGCGCTCACCTGGCAGTCAACGAGGGCAACTGGCGCTTCCATAGCTCCCTGCTCTGGGGCGACCTGCAAAACTCGGACAACATCTCCTTCAAGAACGCCCACCTCTCCAAGCACCTCAATGCCAAGCGCACCGCCGTCGGGAAGCAGGCTCTCTCCGTCTCGGCAGAGCTTGGGTACAACATCCTCCCGCTGATTAATCGGAAGACGAAGCAGAGGCTCTACCCCTTCGTCCGGTACGACTACTACGACACGATGTTCCGCACCTCAGGCGATGTGATCAAGCTCGACATGTGGAGTCGCAGCGTCATCACGGCGGGGCTCAATTGGATGATCACCCCCGGTCTTGTCGTCAAGGCTCAGTACACCGACCGCACCTATGGGGACAATTACGTCGATCCGGTCTCCAAGCAAGACATGGGGCGTAAGACCAAGGAGCGGGAGCTGCTGGTCGGACTCGGTTTCTCTTTCTGATTGCATATCAACAAATTATTACATACCCATATTATGCGTTTTACTAACATCTTTAAGGCAGGGCTCTGCCTGTCCCTTATGAGCAGTTCTCTGCTGCTCTCCTCATGCGATGGTGACAAGCCCAAAAATCCTGAGAAGCAGTACGACACCTCCCTGGTGATCGCCAATACCATCGACATCGTCACGGTCCGCTCCTTTGCTGACCTCACCGCTGAGGTTACCGCTCTTGACAAGGCTTGCATGGAGTTGCAGAAGAGTCCCACGCAGGCCAATCTCGACAAGGCGCGGGAGCTGTGGAAGGTGGCCCGCAAGACCTGGGAGCAGACAGAGGCCTTCGGCTTCGGTCCCGTCGGCGAGCTGGAGCAGGACAATCAGGTCTCTGAGGGGGAGGATAATTATCCCCTCGACATCGACCCCAACATGGATACCTGGCCGGTCGATGTCAGCCTGATGAACCAGACCATCGCCTCCGATGAGCCGATCACCAAGGAGACCATCGAGAAGCACAATGAGACCCGCGGCTTCCACCTCTTGGAGTACATCCTGTGGGGGCCGCAGAAGAGCCCCTTCACCATCGAGACGCTCAAGGGCAATCCCCGTCTCCTGGAGTACCTCGTCGCCGGATCCAACGATATGAAGAGCGTCTGCGACAAGCTGACTACCAAGTGGCCCGCCTTCGCCAAGATGATCAAGGCGGCCGGTAAAGGCAGCAAAGCTTACCCCACGACCAAGGCAGCCATCGAGGAGATGGTGACCGGCATGCAGGACATCGTCGACGAGGTGGGGAAGGAGAAGATCGAGTTTCCCCTCAATGGCGGTGGTCCCACCGGCAGCGTAGAGGGCGGTGATACCGGCAAGGACGGCAAGCCCCACTTCGAGAAGGAGGAGTCCCCCTTCTCCAATAACTCGCTACAGGACTTCCAGGACAATCTCCAGAGTGTCTATAACCTATACACCTGCAGCTACAAGGGTCAGTCCGGCGCATCCATCTCCGACCTGATCGTCAATGTCTTCAAGAAGCCTGAGCTGGATAAGAAGTTTAAGGCTCAGATCATCAAGGCTCAGACGGCGCTCAAGAACCTCCCCGGCACCTTCACCGAGTGCATCGAGCACCATCGTAAAGAGGTGATGAGTGCACAGGCAGAGGTGATCAAGCTCTCCGAGATCCTCGAGAAGGAGATCGCACCGCTCGTCAGCGACTCTCAGGGCGAGATCTAAGCGATGACCATGGGTACAAAAGAGTGGATCGCCATCGCCTGCGGAGCGCTGACCCTCACCCTTGCGGGGTGTCGTCAGGAGCCGGCGGTGGAGCCCGATCCCTACGACATCGTCGCCCACCTGCGTCCCGGTGGTGCGGCCTCGACCAATATGTCCTCCAGCAAGGCTTACGGCCAGCCGGTCGATGGGATGACGGAGGAGCAGACCCGGATGTTTGATCACGGCGACTACATCTTCGAGCACCAGTTTGTGCCGAGCGGAGACGTCATGTCCGGTCTCGGACCGCTGTACAATAATCACACCTGCGCCCAGTGTCACCCCAACGAAGGTCGCGCCCCCTTCCCTCGTAATCTCAATCAGCCAAGCGGCTTCTTCCTCCGCATCAGTAGCGGCAACGATCCCGTCTACGGGCACATCGGTGTCCCCGGCTTCGGCGCCCAGCTACAGCAGCTCGCCATCGACGGTGTGAAGCCCGAGGCGAAGTTTCACGTCGAGTGGTCGGAGAAGGTAGAGGTCTACGACGATGGGACCAAAGTGGTCCTCCACCGCCCGACGTTCTCTATCTCAGACACCCGCACCCCGCTGCCTGCCTACTACATGCTCTCGCCCCGTATCGGTATGCCGACATACGGTCTGGGACTGCTGGAGGCGATCCCCGAGGAGGAGATCCTCTCTCATGCAGACCCCTACGATAAGGACAATGACGGCATCTCCGGCAAGCCCAATTATGTCTGGGACAGTGAGTATAAAAAGGTGCGCATCGGTCGCTTTGGCTGGAAGGCCAATACTTCCTCCGTCATGGAGCAGACCTGTCAAGCCTTCGTCAACGACATGGGTCTCACCAACCGCCTCTACCCCGTGGAGGAGGACTGGGATCGGCAGGGCGACGGCGATCCGACCACCTACGAGGTGCCGGACGATGTGTTGGATGCGGTGGTCTTCTACGGCAGGACGCTCGCCGTCCCTGCGCCGAGGGGTCTGGATCGCCCTGTGGTGAAGAAGGGGTACAAGCTCTTCGACGAGATCGGCTGCGCCAAGTGCCACGTCCCCACGATGCACACCGGTCAGACCGATGTGGCGGCACTCTCCGGTCAGACCATCTACTGCTACACCGATATGCTGCTGCACGACATGGGTGAGGATCTGGCGGACAACCGTCCTGACCACCTGGCCGACGGTCATGAGTGGAAGACCCGCCCGCTGTGGGGCATCGGTCTCACTTACCCGGTCAATAGATACGAGTTTTACCTCCACGACGGTCGCGCCCGCAGTCTGGAGCAGGCGATCCTCTGGCATGGCGGTGAGGCTGATCACGTCAAGCGGAAATTTAAAGCACTCTCAAAGGACGATAGAGACGCCATCCTTGCTTTCCTAAGAGCACTCTAAGTTGAATAGAGAATTACGAATGAAATGGAGGAGAAGAGCCGGTGGGGTCACATTTGCCCTGCTAGCTCTTCTCCTTCTCATCCTCGCCGGCGGAACCGTGGTGGAGCGGATGCAGGGACACGAGGTGGCGATCCGTCAGATCTACGGGGCGCCCTGGATGATCGCCCTCTGGTTGCTCGCCGGGCTGGGATTGCTCTGCTCACTCGTGAGAGGGGGAAGAAGACTCCCCGCAGCGACGCTGATCCTCCACCTCTCGCTCCTCCTGATCCTGGTCGGTGGACTCTGCACCGCCCTGCTCAGCCGCCAGGGGAAGATGGTGATCCGGCAGGATAGTCCCTCTGAGAGCTATGTCCTGTCAGGTGGGACCGCGACCGACTCCCTCCCATTCCCCCTTGTCCTAAGGGACTACGGTACCACCTACTCCGATGAGGCGCGAGTCTTCCCCTCCGACTACTATGCGGAGATCGAGGTAGAGGGCTCAGCCCACAGGCTCTCGATGAATAAGATCCTGCGCCACCGGGGCTACCGCTTCTTCCTCCATGCGCTCTCCGAGGAGAGTGACGAGGTCTCTCTCCTCGTCACCTACGATCCCCTCGGGATGTATCTCGTCTACGCCGGCTTCCTCCTCCTGATCGTCGCCTTCCTGATGTTGATGCTGCAGAGAGAGGGACGCTTCCGGCGGCTGCTGCGACGTGCTATTTTGCCTCTTGCTCTCCTCTGTCCTCTGATCGCCACCGAGACGCATGCCGAGGAGCCGGCTGTCTACTACCAGGGGAGGGTCGTGCCGCTCTCCACCCTGTCGCGCGACATTGCTCTCAAGACCACCGGCTCTGCTCGAGGGCATCGAGAGCTGCTTCGCCGCTGGGTGACCGACTTCGACAGCTGCAAGAGAGAGCCGCTGATCCGGATCAAGGGACGCGAACTGAGGGAGCAGACGCATCTCCCCGGACGGGTGGCGCTGACAGATCTCTTCTCCCGCGAGCGAGGATATCTCCTCCAGCCTTACCTCAAGGCCTACGACGATGGAGACGACTCCCCCGCCACGCGTCAGGCTGTCGCTGTGAGTGAGGCGGTGGAGCTCGTATTTAGCATCCGTATGGGCGAGACCCTCTACCTCTTCCCCACACGCACCACGTCAGGTAAGGTAAAGTGGTATGCCGCCGGATCCCCCATAGCTCCGGGCGAAGTGGCAGAGCGGGACAGCCTTTTCATCCGCACCTTTATGCTCACACTCATTAGCAAGCGGAATAGCCCGGAGGAGTACCGCCAGCTAATCGATGCACTGGTTGCTTACCAGGATCAGGTCCCGGAGGTGAGGGCAAGTCGTCCCCGGCTCCGCGCTGAGGTCCTATACCACAGTGTGCCTTATCCGCTGATCCTCTTCATCACCTACTTCGTCCTTGCGTTGCTTGCTCTGACGCTTCCGCGGATCTTTTCGGGTAAAGTGGTGCGATGGGGACTCCTTGCCGGGCTCCTCTTCCTCACACTCTTCATCGGCTGTCGTGCCTACATCACCGGCAGAGTCCCGCTGGCAACCGGCTACGAGACCTCTCTGGCGATCGCTTGGTCGATCACGCTCCTCGGGCTGCTCCTCGTGCGACGGGTCGCCCCTCTCGGCGCACTCTGTATGGGCGCGGCAGGGTTCTTCCTCCTCGTGGCGCACCTCGGCATGTCCTCCCCGGCGATGACACCGATCATGCCGGTGCTCCACTCGCCCCTGCTGAGCCTCCACGTGAGCGTGCTGATGGTGAGCTATGCGCTCCTCTCCACTACGGCGGCGATCGGACTCTACAGCCTCCTCGGGCGACAGTCGCGGGAGCAGGTGCTGCGACAGAGAGACCTCAGCCTGCTGCTCCTCTACCCCGCACTCCTGCTCCTCATCATCGGCATCGTGATCGGTGCCTACTGGGCTAATGTCAGCTGGGGATGCTACTGGTCCTGGGACCCCAAGGAGGTGTGGGCGCTGATCACGCTGGTCGCCTACTCGGCACTCCTCCACGAGGGGCTGCTGCCGTGGTTGCGGGACCCGCGACACTTCCACCTCTGCATGGTCCTCCTCTTTGCGGTGCTGCTGATGACCTACTTCGGCGTCAATACACTCCTCGGAGGACTCCACTCGTATGGGTAGGAAAATACACCGCCAAACTAAACCCGGTATTAGAGTTCTCTATTACCGGGTTTAGTCGACACTAATATCGGTATTAGTGAAGTCTAATATCGGTAATAGAAGTGACCATTCGCTTTCTTCTGAAAACCAATGTCTTGTAGAGAGGTCTTGGAAATGCATAGGCCAAGGGTCTCAGTCCAGCGAGATCCGGTGACAGATTAGTAAGGTAACTGCCCCTGAGCCTCTGGCGGAGTTTGCTTCACATGTGAGGGAAAATGTGTACTTTTGCTCTGTCTAGAGCTTATAGACTAACGGATTATAGATATGATAGAGACACCTTTCATCAAAGCCTACGAGAAGTCGTTTGCTGACTCTTGGGCGCTGGCAGCGCTGACCAATTACGACACCGGCAAGACCTTTAGCTACGCAGATGTGGCGAGAGGGGTGGCACGTACGCAACTGCTCCTCGAGGCCCTCGAGGTCAAGAAGGGAGAGCGTGTGGCGCTCATCGGTGAGGACTGCGCCGAGTGGTGCATCCACTGGATGGGCATCGTCACCTATGGGGCGGTTGTGGTGCCGATCCTGCCCGCCTTTACGGCTGAGGATGTGGAGGCGATCATCAATCACTCCGACTCTGTGGTGGTCTTTGCCGACGTTGAGCATCGGCAGCGTCTCTCGATAGACCACCTCCCGGAGGTCCGTACTTTCGTGGACATTATGTCGTGCAGTGTGGTCCCCGAGATGACGCGCGAGGAGCGACTCCACAGTATCGACGTGGAGGCACTCTTTACCGAGCGTTACCCTGCCGGATTTACCAAGGAGGATATCCACTACGAAGGGGTCTCCAATGAGGACGTCGTCCTCCTCACCTACACCTCCGGCACCTCCGGCATCAGCAAGGGCGTGATGATCACGGCGAATAACCTCATCGCAAATGTCCTCGGCGCTCAAGAGAAGAAGGTGGAGATGCCCGGCGACGTACTCCTCTGCATGCTCCCCAATGCTCATGCCTTCTCCCTCGCCTTCAACGTCCTGCTGCCGCTCTCCGTCGGCGGACATATCTTTATCCTACGCTACAAGCCGACACCCTCGATCCTCGTCAAGGCTATGAAGGAGATACGTCCCCATGTGATGCTCTCCGTACCGCTGGTGCTGGAGAAGATCTATGCCAAGGCGATCCTGCCCAAGATCGAGGGCAATATGATGGCGCGCCTTGCACTCAAGATCCCGCTGCTGAATAAGGCGATCTACGGCAAGGTGGGCGATACGCTGAGGGAGACCTTCGGAGGGCGACTAAAGTTCTTCATCGTCGGCGGTGCCGCACTCAATGACGAGGTCTCCGACTTCCTGATGAAGGCCGGCTTTCCCCTCACCGTCGGCTACGGCATGACCGAGTGCGCCCCGCTCATCAGCTACGAGGAGCCGAAGCGCTACCGTCATGGCAGTGTCGGCAAGATCATGACGATGATCCAGGAGGCTCGCATCGCCAAGGCGGATCACGTCGTGGAGGACGCTGAGGGACACGAGGTGGGCGAGATCCAGATCCGAGGGGAGAATGTCTGCAAGGGGTACTACAAGAATCCTGAGGCTACCACGGCGCTCTTCACTGCCGACGGCTGGCTCCGGACGGGAGACCTCGGCTACTTCGATAAGGACAAGTACCTCTACATCTCCGGGCGTATCAAGGCGATGATCCTCACCTCTAACGGTGAGAACGTCTACCCAGAGGCGATCGAGGAGAAGTACAATATCCACCCCTACGTCGCCGAGTGCGTCGTCGTGCAGCGGGGTGAGCGACTCGTCGCCGTGGTCTATCCCGACTATGCGGTCCTTGAGAAGGAGCAGAAGGAGCCCAAGGCAGCTCTCGAGGAGGTGCGCAAGCAGATCAATACCCTCCTCAATCCCTACCAGCAGATCGCCGAGGTGGAGCTAAGGGAAGAGGACTTCGAGCGGACGCCTAAGATGAGCGTCAAGCGCTACCTCGTCAAGTAACACTTCTCGGACCGAGAGACTCATAGGAGAGAGGTCGTGGCAGAGGAGCAGTTTCCTCCCCCGCGACCTCTCTCTCATCGGCAGTGGCTGATGAGTGGCAGGGTATTTGCGGCAGTCTTGGTAGATTTGATAGATAAGAAAGAGAGTATATGGAGGATATTGTGGCTGGAGATACAGCGCCAGGCAAGCGCTATGTGCGGATGACGATCGGAGGGATGGGCAACCTGAGTGCCAGTCCGGATGTCCTCGTGATGCTACTGATCCCGGAGAGTGAGACGTCGAGACCGATCCGTGAGACGATGGATCAGATCTTCCCCGTCCCACTTCGCCCACCGGTGGGGCAGAATTACTTCCACCGGCTGGTGCAGGTGCTCCGACAGGGACCCGAGACCGAGGGACTCTTATACTCCTTCCTCACCGCCTCGGCAACGGAGCTTCTGTCGCTACATGTCACCTCGCAGGGCGATCGCATCTCGACGAGAGTGAAGCTGCGTGACCGTGCAGGGTTGATCAAGAGCTTTACTGTATTTATGGAGGACGCACTGGTTCAGTCGGTGTTGCTTGGTGTGCCGATCTTTGTGGACGAGGAGATCCTTCGGAGTATTCGCTCTCAAGTTTCCTTCCACGTAACGGATGCGCCTATGGTAGGTCCTATGCCCGACCCGGAGCGCAAGCGGAGCCCTATCGAGATGATCTCCGACTTCATCCGATCCGGCAGTCGCCCCGAGGAGATGGAGGAGGAGATGCGGAGCAACGTGCAGGTGATGCTGCCCCGACAGTGGGCGGAGCTGAGCGAGATCGCCATCGAGACAGAGAATTATGAGTGGGCCTCCTACCTGAGAGATCTGGAGGAGACGCATCCATCCGATAAGGACGAGCAGCCATGAGTGAAGTGACGAAAAAGACCCGGCCGGTAGCCTTTAGCTGCGTCGAGCTGGGACAGATGGAGAATAGTGACTCCAGCATCCACCTGGTGCTGAAGACCTTGTCAGATGAGCCTCTCGAGGAGTATCTGGTACCGATACCTCGCCGGTGTAATAATGAGTATATGGAGGTGATCCAGAATATGGTCTCGGGGAAGATCCAGAGCGCAGACTCCTTCCTCCGAGACCTGTTACTCGCCACCGACTGTACTCTCAGCAACCTGGTGATCCGACACGATGGCGATGGCGACCGGGCGGAGATGAAGATGATGACCTCCGATATGGAGATGATCCCCTTCGACGTGCCTATGCATGAGGGCGTCCTCCATGCCATGGTCTCCGGTCTGCCGATCTTTGTGGAGGAAGAGCTCCTAGTCCCATCGATCCGCCGGGACGGGTGGATGAAGGACGGGGTTATGCAGCGTCGTACGCCGGAGACGGAGTACAATATACTCAGCTATGAACTGAGTAAGGGTCGCCTGCCGGAGGACTACGAGGCGGATCGGCTGGCGGCGTCCCTCGATGCGATCGGGGAGGAGCGTGTGAGTGCGCTTCAGCGTGAGGCTATAGAGACTGAGCGGTACGAGTGGGCTCAGTGGATCAAAGAATATCGAGATAAAGAGTAAGTCAATGAAAGCGAAGTGTCCCTACTGCGACCGTGAGATCAATGTCACCTGTCCGTCGCTTGCGGAGCGGGACGGGGTGCGGCAGGTCTGTCCGCTCTGTCGTCATCCGTTCCTTGTCTTCCGGAGCGAGACCCACCGCCTGATGCAGCAGACGCCGGAGATGCTCTCGATCTCCCTCGAGGAGACCGGCAGCTGCTACATCGAGGTGGTCGATAGCCAGCTCTCGGACGAGCGTAAGTTTGCATTGCCGCAGGGGAGCGAGCGCTCCTTCGGACGCTTCCAGACCGACTCAGACGTCGATCTCCAGCTGCCGACCTGTGATGCCGACCTGGATCGGTGCCATGCCTACTTTGCGCACGACAAGCGAGGACACCTGACCGTCCGCGATGCCGGCAGCAGCAAGGGGACGTACGTCAATGGCGAAGTGCTGCAGCCCCGAGAGCGGAGACGGCTGGAGGACGGAGATGTGGTGACGATGGGTCACACCTCTGTGATCGTCTCGTCGGAGGAGTAAGGGCGTGGGGCGCTCTGCTTTGCGAAATTTCGGTACCTTTGTGCCACTCAAGAGGTAGACGATCTTCCTCTAATACTATAAGCTACTTCCCTATGGTCCCTGACCCTACACTTCATGAGTATTGTGTGATCCTTGCCGGAGGTACGGGCAGCCGTTTCTGGCCCTACAGCCGTGAGAGTCACCCGAAGCAATTCATCGACTTCCTCGGTACCGGTAAGAGCCTTCTCCAGCTCTCCTATCATAGATATCTGAAGCACTTCCCCCGGGAGCGCCTCCTCGTCGTGAGCAACGTTGACTACCTGCAGCAGCTGAGGGATCAACTGCCGGAGCTGCCGGCGGAGTGTCTTCTGCTGGAGCCGACCCACCGCAATACCGCTCCCGCGATAGCGTATGCCGCTCGCCACATCTACGCCCGTGACCCGGAGGCTGTGATCACGATCGCTCCCTGTGACCACCTGGTGATCGCACCGGAGGAGTTTGTGGAGCTGGTGGCCAAGGGCTGTCGTCTCGCCGACAAGCCGGGGGAGATCGTCACCATAGGCATCCGCCCCACCTACCCGGAGACTAATTACGGCTACATCCAGGCGGTTGCCCGCGAGGAGAGAGCCGGAGAGGAGGCGAAGGATCAGCCGTATGAGGTGAAGACCTTTACCGAGAAGCCCAATGCGGAGATGGCTCAGGTGCTGATGGACAGCGGCGAGTTTTTCTGGAATTCCGGCCTCTTCATCGCCCGTGCAAAGACCTTCATCGATGAGCTGAAGTGGCACCTCCCGGAGCTGACGGAGCGGCTCTATGCTCGCGAAGAGGTGTGGGGAACGGATGAGGAGGAGGACTTCGTCCGGAGCGTCCTGCCCTACAGCCCCAATATCTCATTTGACTACGCCGTGATGGAGAAGGCCGAGCACGTGACGATGCTCCTCTCCGATGCCGGCTGGGTCGATCTCGGCACCTGGTCGGCGATCCACTCGATGGCGGATAAGGATGCGCAGGGTAATGCGGTGCTGGGGACGGGCCCCAAGATCTGCAACTCCTGCCACAATACCCTGGTCGTCTCTGAGGACCCAAGTCGCCTGATCGCCCTCGAGGGGATGGAGGACGTGGTGGTGATAGACCATAAGGATGTCCTGCTGGTCTGCAAGATCAACGATCTGGATAAGATCAAGCAACTCATATTTGATGCCGGCAGCATCGATCGGAAGTTTGTCGAGTGAGTAAGACGGCAGACGAGATCAGCTCGGGAGGTCTCGGGATCCACGAGATGCGGCCGGAGGATCGTCCTCGAGAGAGAGCGGTCCGCGATGGGGTGCGCACACTCTCTGACGTGGAGCTCCTAGCCATACTGATCCGAGGTGGGACGAAGAAGCAGAGCGCGATCGAGCTTGCGAAGTCGCTCCTCTCCACTTACCACGGTCACCTCGACCTCCTTTACAAAGACTTTATCGACAATATCTACCCGGCCATCACCGGCATGGGGAAGGTAAAGCTCGTCACCATCGCCGCCGCTATGGAGCTCGGTATGCGCGCCACTCGTGAGATCTGTGATCCGAAGTATGGTGCAGAGATGACTCAGGCGAGTAACAGCCTCAAAATCTACGACTACATAGCTGATCGGCTGACCGGTCTCTCAGAGGAGCAGATGTGGCTCCTCTGCTTCAATAGTCAGAATATAGTGGTCCACAGCGACCGGATCCTCAGTCGCACGGAGTTGCTGGGCGACGATGAGACAAGAGTCAAGCGAAGGCGCCGAGCCGAGACCGACAGTCGTGCTGTGGCTGAGGAGGAGGCGCGGCTGAGGGATGCGCTACCTCTCCGCCGAGTGATATCCTCCGGCGGCTACCAGGAGACCTCCGCCGATGTGCGTGTGATCCTCCGTGAGGCGTTGCGCCACAGAGCCCTCGGCATCGCCGTGGTACACAATCATCCGAGCGGTTCGCTCACGCCGAGCTCGGACGATGACCACTTCACATGGCGGCTCTATGAGGCATGTCGTGTGGTAGGGGTGACGCTGATGGATCATCTGATCTACACGGACCGCGGCTACTACAGCTACTTCGATCATGATCGTCTGATCGGCGTGTGACCTCCGGTCTCTGCTGCTCCTCTGTCGTCCCGGTCAGCTGCCCGGGGCTTTTTCCTTATACATCTACCTTACGAGTGTATCATACGTCACCACCGCGCTCCATCGGAAACGTTGTCTTCATAAGGCCTCTGCAATGGCCTAGGTGTCAGCGGGTGGCTGTCGCATGATTCTTTTATCGGTATCAGTCTGAGGTGAGGTCTGTCAGTGACTCTTATATGTGGGTTTTTGGCTAAATTTATCCCATCATTTAATACAGAATAGACACACACTTACCATGACTCAACCTCATCCCACCGAACTGTACGTCGATCACGATATCAAGCTCGAAGATGATAATTATGTAGACCGCGACGAGAGCTGGATGTACTTCAATCACCGCATCCTCCTCGAGGCTCAGAGGGAGGATATCCCTCTGCTGGAGCGGGTCCACTTCCTCGGGATCTACTCAAATAACTTGGACGAATTCTTCCGCGTCCGCGTCGCCTCGATCCAGCGCAATATCGAGGATGACGACAGCGGTTCCGGCAAGGTCAAGCGGAGCAAGAAGCTACTCTCCAAGATCTATGAGCTCAACGAAGCGTACAGGCAGGAGGTGGACCGCACCTTTCGCAGGCTGATGAAGGAGCTTTGGGAGGAGCATATCCATGTGGTCGATGAGACGATGCTGACGCCCGAGCAGGAGCATCAGGTCTTCGACATCTACGCTCGGAAGCTGAGCTCGACGATCAATCCTCTCTTCCTCGACCGGATCCCCGATCCTCAGGAGCAGCTCGATGAGAGCAATTACCTTGCTGTGGATCTGAAGCGGATCGATGACGAGTGCAAGGTGCAGAGGAGTGACATCGCTGTCATCCGTCTGCCGCAGTCCGGGGAGGAGCGTTTCATCCGACTGCCGGACGACCCTGAGGGAAATAAGTGCGTCATGTTCATCGACGACGTCATCCGTTACAACCTTAAGAACATCTTCGGTGGCTTGTCCTTCAATAGCTACGAGGGGTATTCCTTTAAGTTTACCAAGGACGCCGACGAGGACTTGGTGGAGGACAATTCCTCCCTCGGCCTCCTACAGCAGGTATCCCGCGGACTGAAGAAACGGAGCCTCGGGGAGACGCTGCGCGTGGTCTATGACCGCAAGATGCCAAAGCAGATCCGGCAGATGCTCTTTGAGAGTGCCGAACTGGATAAGAACGATGCCCGCGTCGCGGGATCGAGGTACCACAATACCCGTGACCTGATGGACTTCCCCGACTGCGGTCGGACCGACCTGCTCTACACCCCCTGGCACCCGATCATCGGTCGGCATGCGGACTTTGAGACCGGTATGCTCGACTCGATCCGTCATAAGGATCAGTGGCTCCACTTCCCCTACCACAGCTTCGACACCTTTGTCCGTGTGCTTCAGGAGGCAGCGATCAGTGAGGACGTGCAGGAGATCAAGGCGACGATCTACCGCGTGCCCAAGCACTCCTCGGTCGTCAAGGCTCTGGTGGCTGCGGCGCGTAACGGCAAGGAGGTGACCTGTGTGGTCGAGCTGCTGGCGCGATTCAACGAAGAGAGCAACATCTCCTTTGCCCAGAAGATGCGGGACGCCGGCGTGCGGGTGCTCTTTGGCCCCGGGTACCTCAAGATCCACAGCAAGCTGGCGCTCATCAAGGCACGGAAGGGAAACATCGCCTGCATTGGCACCGGCAATATGCACGAGGGGAATGCCAAGACCTACACCGACTTTATGATGATGACCTCGCGTCGTGGCATCGTCAATGATGTGGAGCGGGTCTTTGACTTCATCGAGCAGCCCTACCTGACCACCCACTTCAGGGAGCTAATGGTCTCGCCCAACTCCATGCGCAGCCGCTTCATCCGACTCATCGACACGGAGATCCGTAATGCAGAGCAGGGACTGCCCGCCTATATCCACGTTAAGGTGAATCACATCGTCGACGAGGAGATCGTCGAGCGGCTCTACCGAGCATCGCAGGCCGGGGTGGAGGTGCGCCTCCTGGTGCGTGGCAATTGCTCCCTCGTGCCGGGGATCAAGGGGGTGAGCGATCATATATTTGTAAATGCGATTATCGACCGCTACTTAGAGCACTCGCGGATCTTCATCTTCTGCAATGGTGGGAAGCCGAAGTACTTCCTCGGCTCAGCCGACTGGATGAGTCGAAACCTGGACCGGCGGGTCGAGGTGGTGACCCCCGTCTACGACCCCGACCTGAAGCGCGAGCTGGAGCTGGTGGTCGACTACGGGTTGCGGGACGTCTCTCAGGGACATTTTGTCAATGAGCAGGGTCGTCGACCTCGCCGCTACGTGGAGGATAAGCCGTGGTTCCGGAGCCAGGAGGCGCTCTACCGGCATTATTTAGAGGAGATATAAGGATTATGTTTAAGAAAAAGCACTACGCCGCCATCGACATCGGATCCAATGCGGTCCGACTGCTCATCAAGTGTCTTACCGATGATCCGGAGCAGCCGCTCTCTAAGGTGCAGCTTCTCCGGGTACCCCTTCGACTCGGTGAGGATGCCTTTGTGAAGGGTAAGATCTCCAAGGGAAAGGTCAAGGATCTTACCCGCCTGATGCTCGCCTACAAGTACCTCATGCAGATCTACGAGGTGTCTCACTATCGGATCTGCGCCACGTCAGCGATGCGCGATGCGTCCAATGCTGCCAAGGTGGTCGACGAGGTCGAGGAGGAGACCGGGCTGCGGATCGAAGTGATCTCCGGTGAGGAGGAGGCTCGTCTCGTGGGACACAGCCGGGTGCGCCAGCTGGTACGGGACGAGGAGACCTACTACGTCATGGTGGACGTCGGGGGTGGATCGACCGAGGTGTCGATCCTTAAGGGGAGCCAAAAGGTGGACTCCCGCTCATTCAATATCGGTACCGTGCGACTGCTGAGTGGTCTGGTACGGAAGTCGGAGCTGGAGGAGTACCACACGTTCCTTGACTCGATCCATGAGCGCTGCGGAGACCTGGAGATCTTCGGCACCGGGGGAAATGTCAATCGTCTCGCTAAGATCAATGGCACCCAGACCCCGTGGGGCAAGGAGATCACGACCCCTGAGCTCCACGAGATCTACGACATACTCGAGGGAATGGACCTCGATGAGCGGATGTCGAAGTATGGGATGAAGCCCGACCGCGCCGACGTGATCATCCCGGCGGCTCGCATCTTCATCGCTGCTGCCGACCGCCTCGGGACGACGAAGATTATGGTCCCCAAGCTGGGTCTCGCCGACAGCATCATCGACCGCCTCTACGAGGAGGACGAGGAGTAGGGGGCGTGAGTGAGGAGAGGATCCGCTCGCTGAGGTATGGGGATCGGCCTGCCCTATGGGTGCTGGTCGCTTGTCTCATTGGGTGGCTACTTGCCTACCATCACTTCTTGCTCTCTGGAGGGTTGATTCTGGGGCTCCTGCTCGTCGGCACTTTTCTCCTCTCCCGGCGGCGAGGGTGGGGGTTGGATCGCTTCTTCCTCCTTCTCCCACTCCTCGTGATCGCTTATGGGGTCTATGCCGATCAGCGGTTCCAGTCGCTGAGGACGATGCCTCGTTCGGTGACGCTCCGGGACGCCTCGGTGAGAGTCAATTATCCCGTTGCCTCCTCGGCTGAGAGCGCCATCCGGTACGATGCCGTCCTGCTCGTGGAGGAGGGGAGAGAGATCCCCTTCCTCCTCACTTTGCCCGGAGAGTCAGCGGAGCTCTACGGGGTGATGCTGCGTGGCGACCTCGACCTGGTGGCGCTACTCGGAGACACGCTACCAGGCTCCTACGGGCGTTACCTCCTCGGAGAGGGGTATGTGGCGCAGGGGTACGGACAGAGCTTAGAGACCGCCGGTCGGGCTCGGACCATCCGCTGTCGACTGATGGAGGGACGGCATCGGCTGATCAGCCGCTTTGATGCCGCAGTCGGTAATCGGCTCTTGGCAGAGGATAAGGGACTGATCTATGCGCTCTGTCTCGGCGAGCGACTGCATCTGCCTCGGTCGGTGAAGTCCGACTTTACCTCCTCCGGCGTGGCACACGTGCTGGCGGTGAGCGGGTATCACCTCGGGATCGTCTTCGGTCTGCTCAGCGGGTTTCTGGGACTTCTCCTCCCCGCCTATCGTCACAGGAGACTGCGCTATCTGCTGGTCCTCCTCGGGCTGCTCCTCTACACACTGCTGACAGGAGCCTCGACCGCGACGGTCCGCGCCTTCGTCATGAGTGGCATCTACCTCCTCGCCAAGCTCCTCGGACGACGAGCAGACCCGGTGCAGGTGCTGTCGCTGACGCTCCTCTTCTTCCTCTTCCTCAGTCCCCTCTCGATCCTCAGTGTCGGTCTGCTCCTTAGCGTCAGTGCTGTCTGGGGACTGATGAGCTTTATGCCCATCCTACTCCGGCTGGTCAGCCCCTCGCTCAGGTCGCTCCGCTTCGTCTGGAGTAGTCTCGCTGCCTGCATCTCTGCTCAGATAGGCGTGCTGCCCTTTCTCTTCCTCTTCTTCGGTAAGGCGGCCGGGAGTATGCTCTGGAGTGCCATTCCGGTCGTGGCGCTGAGTGGTCTGCTCATCCCGGTGGGTCTGGTGACGCTTGCTCTCCCCTCGCTGCCGGTTCTCCCCCGGCTGCTAAGCCTCCTCTCCGGAGCGATGCGGGCGGTGACGGAGAACTTCGCCACGCCGGCTCTCAGCCTAACGGTGACGATGCAGTACGACCTCGTCCTCGTCGTCCTCTACTACGCCATCGTCCCCACTGCCCGCGAGCTCTTCGTCCGCCTCTACAACCGATCGCGTTCCTACTCGGCGTTGTCGGACTAGAGACAATAGATCTGTGGGTGTGGGGGTAAAGTGCTATCTTTGCTATGTACCACTATTGACGATGAAAGGAATAGTACTTGCCGGCGGGAGCGGCACCCGTCTCTACCCGATCACGAGAGGGGTCTCCAAGCAGCTGCTGCCGGTCTACGATAAGCCGATGATCTACTACCCGATCTCCACCCTTATGCTGGCGGGGATCCGGGAGATCCTTATCATCACCACACCGGAGGATCGCGCCTCCTACGAGCGGCTTCTCGGGGACGGGCGGTCGCTCGGTGTGCGCTTCTCCTATGCCGTGCAGCCTGCGCCGGAGGGGCTGGCTCAGGCTTTCCTCATCGGGCGTGACTTCATCGGGCAGGACGATGTCTGCCTCGTGCTGGGAGATAATATCTTCCACGGTGCCACCTTCACCGGTCTGCTGGAGTCGGCTGTCCGGACGGTCGAGAGGGAGCGTCAGGCGGTGGTCTTCGGCTACCGGGTGAGCGACCCGGAGCGATACGGCGTGGTGGACTTCGATAGCGAGGGGCGAGTACTCTCCATTGAGGAGAAGCCGAAGGTGCCGCGGTCTCACTTTGCCGTGGTGGGGCTCTACTTTTATCCCAATGACGTCATCAAGGTGGCGGAGGGTGTGAGGCCCTCGGCCCGCGGGGAGCTGGAGATCACGAGCGTCAACCAGCACTATCTCGCTGAGGGGCGTCTCTGTGTGGAGCGCTTCCCGAGAGGTTTTGCCTGGCTCGACACTGGTACCCATCGCTCGCTGAGTGAGGCGGGCGCTTATATCGAGGCGATCGAGAAGCGCCAGGGGCTAAAGGTGGCGTGCCTCGAGGAGATCGCCTACAGCCGTGGATACATCACCGGGGAGGAGCTGCGCCGGATCGCTGAGCCGATGCGACAGAACGAATATGGTCAGTACTTAATCTCTCTATTAGAAGAAGAATCGTGAATACCCCTAATGCTCATATCCTCGTCACCGGCGGGGCGGGCTTCATCGGCAGTGCGCTGCTTCGCCGTATGGTGGAGCGCTACCCGGAGACCCATTTCTACAACTTTGATGCGCTCACGTATGCCGGCAATCTCGAGAACCTTGCTCCCATAGAGGCGCACCCCAATTACCACTTCATCCAGGGCGACATCGCTGACTACAACTTCGTCCTCCGGATAATGCAGGAGTACCGGATCGATGGGATCATCAACTTTGCTGCAGAGAGCCATGTCGACCGGAGCATCAAGGATCCCTTTGCCTTTGTCAGGAGTAATGTACGAGGCTGTGTCTCACTCCTGCAGGCAGCCTGCAAGGTGTGGCGGCAGGAGGGTGGCTTCGACGGCAAGCGCTTCTACCAGATCAGCACGGACGAGGTGTACGGTTCGCTTGGGCCGGAGGATCCCCCCTTCTCCGAGACCACCCGGTACGACCCTCACTCGCCCTACGCCGCCTCCAAGGCGTCGTGCGACCACTTTGTGCGCGCCTTCCACGACACCTACGGGCTGCCCACGCTGATCTCCAATTGCTCCAATAACTACGGCCCCTACCAGCACCCCGAGAAGCTTATCCCTCTCTTCATCAACAATATCCGTGAGGAGCGTGAGCTGCCGGTCTACGGCGACGGCCGTCAGGTGCGCGACTGGCTCTATGTCGATGACCACGCTGCGGCGATCGACCTGATCTACCATGAGGGCAGGATAGGCGAGACGTACAATATAGGTGGTCACTGCGAGCGGGAGAATATCGCCGTGATCCACACTCTGATCCGTCTCGTGGACGAGGCACTGGTCCGCCCTGAGGGGAGCTCTGAGCGGCTGATCCGCCACGTGGGCGACCGCCCGGGGCATGACGTGCGCTACGCCATCGATGCCTCCAAGATCGAGCAGGAGCTGGGCTGGCGACCGGAGCATACCTTTGAGGAGGGGCTTCGGAAGACGGTCGACTGGTACCTGACCAACGAGCGATGGCTTGCCCACGTCACCTCAGGCGCCTACCGCTCCTACTACCAAGATATGTACTCGCACCGCTGAGATCCGTCAGATTTTGCAGGGAAAATGGTATCTGATACCACTTACCCTGCAAAAAATGACCAGAAAAGGACTGACTTATGGATGAGAAGGTACGGGTGACAGAGACGGAGATCGAGGGCGTGCTGATCCTCGAGCCGCGAGTCTACACGGATGAGCGGGGCTACTTCATGGAGAGCTACTCCCGCGAGAGGTACGAGGCGATCTGCGGGACGACCTTTGTGCAGGACAATGAGTCGAGGTCCTCCTACGGGGTGGTGCGGGGGCTCCACTACCAGCGCGACCCCCACGCTCAGGCGAAGCTGGTGCGCGTCATCGTGGGGCGTGTGTGGGACGTGGCGGTGGACCTTCGCCCCGACTCCCCGACCTATGGGAAGCATATCGCTGTCGAACTGACGGAGGACAATCACCGGCAATTCTTCATCCCACGGGGCTTTGCGCACGGCTTCTGCGTGCTGAGCGACGTGGCAGTCTTCCAGTACAAGGTGGATAACTACTACCACCCCGATAGCGAGGGGGCGGTGGCGTGGGACGACCCGACGCTCGCCATACCGTGGCCCATCCGCCCCGAGGAGATGATCCTCTCGGAGAAGGACCTCCACAATCCTCGCCTCTCCAGTCAGGATCTCGGCACCCCGATCCCTCTCTTTCCCCTCTAAGGAAAGGAGAGACCGCACCACCGGCAAGCGTATGGTGCCCCACTCCTATATAATAAGGTGTAGGCCCCGGAGCTTCAGTGGTGCAAAGGTACCACCTCCACTGGCTGCGGTAGTCTCTTTCGGTCCCGTCGGGTTTCTTCCTGTCTTCTTTTGACTAAAATGTTGACGATCCGATACTCCATCCGCGTAGCCTTGATCCCGGCTCTTTGCACGTCACCGATTCGTCTCAGCACCTTCTGTTGCGTTACCCCTGGGCCGTGGAAGTGTCGGCTCAGTCGGCGTACTCGCTGATATCGTCCTGCGTGGCGGCGTTGTAGTAATCGATAAGATACCACTTGTCGTCCGGCGACTTCCGGGCGAAGGTGTACTGCTCTAAGATGTCCGAGTCGATGTATCCGGTGCAGAAGGAGGCGGTATCCTGCTCCACGATGATCCAGGAGGCGAAGTAGCCGGTGCTGTCGGGCGAAATGATCCGGAAGGGATCCTCGACCACTTGGGGTGGAGTGACTCCGCTCGGCAGCAGGGCGCGCGACCGAACCAGTCCGGCATCCCTGCGGAAGCTTACGAGGAAGGCACTCAGCGGCTCAGTCCCCTGATTGCAGGGAGCGTCAGTGCTTGCGAGGAGGGCGTTATTTGACTTGTAGGTCGCATAGGTACAGGGCTCCTCCTCTACCTCGGTAGCCGACGGGACGCTCTGCTCGGTCGCCATAACTGCCGTGGTCGCCTCCTCCCAGCCCTTCTCCTCACTCTGCCCCTTACTGCCGCTGCAGGAGAGGGCTCCGATCAGCAGGAGCATCAGCATCGTGCTCCCCACTCCAAGCCTCATCGCTCTCATATTATATAAGGTGTGTCTCCCTGAGCTAATCGTCATACGCATCCTCCTCGTACTCGTCCGCCTTGGAGCGAGTGCGACGGTGCTTCTTACGACCCTTTCGCAGCTCGCGGCTCTTCGGGTCCTCATACCGCTCATCTTCCTGTCGAAATTGCTTCCCCTTGCCGGCCTCGCTACGTCCCAGCTCCTGGCGCTCCAGTCGGCGGAAGATCCCCTTGAGAGGGATCGAGACGTCATCCAGTGCGACGATATCAGCCGAGCTGGCCTTGTCCCCGATCTGGATCTTCTGTCCATTGACAGTGACGCGTCCCTGACGGATGTAGTCCTCAGCCTCGCGCCGTGTGTAGTCGTAGTATTCAGCAATAATGCGACTTACTCGTACTTCCATGATGAAGTAAAATGAATAGAAAGTATTTCCAATGATTAACAATAGATTGGTTTACAAAAGTACTCTTTATTCCCATTAAAACAAGCACCTATGCTCAGGGGTGACGCATTTGAGTGTTACAGAAACCATTCAACTCATTGTAAAGAGTCGTGAATGAAGCACCCCGATAGGGGTGCCCGCTTTTTAGACCCGGGTCGAGGGGCGTAGCCCCGACGACCCGGGGGTCAGGCGTTGCTAGCGATCCCGCGACCCCGCTAGGGTGTCGCACTGATTGACTGACTGGTATG
>NZ_AQWR01000020.1 GCF_000375645.1 Porphyromonas bennonis DSM 23058 = JCM 16335
GCTACGCCCCTCGACCCGGGTCTAAAAAGCGGGCACCCCTGTCGGGGTGCTTCGTTCACCACCCTTTACAATGAGTTGAATGGTTTCTGTACCACTCAAATGCGTCACCCCTGCCTGTCCACCATCCTATATCATGGTCTCGAGGGTAAAATAGGGTACTCACCTAAGAGATGAGTACAAAGGCGGGGCAGCGTCAGGATTGCTGACACTGCCCCGCCTATGGCTTAGCTATGCTCTATCGAGCAGATGCCGGATCAGTAAGCGCGGCGAACGATCCAGGCGTCGCTGAAGGCAGGAGCGTACTTCTGCATGATGGCATCACGCGAGCGGACGGCTTCTTCCTTGGTGTCGTGACCGGTGACCAGCACGCGGTACATGCCGGACTCGTTCTGTGCGAGGATCGCCTCGCTGTAGCCGGCACTGATCATACGCTCGCGGAGTGAGCGGGCGTTGGTGATGTTCTTGAAGCTTCCGATGCAGACGCTGAAGGTGCGGATGCCATTGGGTGCACTCTCACCCTCGGGGACAGACAGTCTCTCCTCGCGGACGTCAGAGTTGTCAGCTACCACGATCGGCTCCTCCTGGGTGTAGGTGCTTTGCTGAGCCACCTCACGCTGCTGAGCCTTCTCGTACATAGAGCGATAGGCGCTCTTCTTGGGCTTGCATGAGGTCATGCAGCCACCTACAATGAGCAGCCCCAGCGCAGCTACGAGTACATTCTTTTTCATGATGAATTTGTTGTCTAAGTAATAATCTATTTTTCTCGACTACAAAAGTAGCCATTATTGGACAAAATAGCGAATAGACAACATCTTGGAGCTGATAAATAAGTATAAAGTGATGCCCTCGGAGGATCGATTACCTCCCTACGGTCCTGTCTCGGTCTGGGTGAGAACGGCATAAAAAGGTGGCACACAGGAGTATGAGCTCCGGTGTGCCACCATAATAGGATTTCTGCTCAGGAGTGGTTACTCTACATCCTTGAGCGGCTTGATGTCCAGTCGTACGGGCTGGGTGAGATTCTCCGGATCCATGATCTCATCGAGCTGCTCCTTGGAGAGGATCCCCTTCTCGAGGACGAGGTCCACGATGCTCCTGCCTGTCGCCTGTGCCTCTTGAGTGAGGTGGGTCGAGTTGTCGTAGCCGATGTAGGGATTGAGCGCCGTCACGATGGAGAGGCTGTCGTAGACCTGCTTGCGAGTGTGCTCGGCATTGGCCTTGATGCCGTCGATGCAGAACTCTCTCAGGGTGTCCATGGCACGCATCAGGAGGTCAGAGCTCTCGAAGCAGCACTGGACCATGACCGGCTCCATGGCGTTGAGCTCCAGCTGAGCCGCCTCACCTGCCATCGTTACGCAGACATCGTTGCCGATCACCTTCATGGCGATCTGGGTCACCACCTCGGGGATGACTGGATTGACCTTACCGGGCATGATGGACGATCCGGGCTGACGAGCGGGCAGGGTGATGTCTCCGAGTCCTGCGAAGGGACCGCTAGAGAGGAGACGCAGGTCGTTGGAGATCTTGCTGAGCTTGACGGCAAGGCGCTTGAGCGCTGCGGAGTAGCCTACCATATGAGAGGTGTCGGAGGTGGCTCCTACATAGTCCTTGGTCGGCTTGATATCCCACTCGGTTATCTTGCGGAAGGCCTTGATCACCGCCTCACGGTAGCCGGGCTGAGAGCAGATACCTGTGCCGATGGCTGTGGAGCCCATGTTGAGCACGAGGAACTGCTTAGCTGCATGCTCGAGATTGTCGATCTCCTCCTCGAGGATCGAGGCAAAGCCATTAAAGGTCTGCTCGTGCGTCATCGGGACGGCATCCTGTAGCTGGGTGCGACCGATCTTGAGCATCCCGCGGAATTCCTTAGCCTTCTTCCTCAGAGACTTGATGAGCTCATCGAGGTGAGGTGTCAAGTCGAGGAAGGTGAGGTAGAGTCCGATGTGTGCAAATGTGGGATAAGCATCATTGGTGGACTGAGAGAGATTGACGTGGTCGTGGGGATCACAGTGCTTGTAGTCTCCATGCTCGTAGCCGAGGATCTCGAGCGCCCGATTGGCGATCACCTCGTTGGCATTCATATTGGCCGACGTCCCTGCTCCTCCCTGGAACATATCGATGCAGAACTGATCTCTCAGCTCCCCATCGCGGATCTCGTCGCACGCCTGACACATAGCCTTGAAGACATCCTCCGGCAGCTCATTGAGCTCGTGATTGGCCATGGCGGCAGCCTTCTTGGTGATTGCCATCGCCTCGATGAAGCGAGGGTAGGTCGAGAGCTTATAGGGGGAGAACTGGAAGTTGTCCATCGCTCTCTGGGTCTGGATACCGTAGAGGTGATCCATCGGGATCTGCATGCTGCCGAGTAAGTCCTTCTCAGTACGCATCTTGGGATTTCCCATAATAATAGTTGTGTTTGTTATGGATTGATTAGTTATGATTTGATCGTGCTACAAATGTACAGATTATTGTTGACTGAAGAGACAGGGGCAGTCGGTTTGGCAGAAGAATGGTATGGATGGAGCGACTCATGACCACAGTGGTTGTCTCATCTCGATCAGGAAAAAACTAATACCGGTATTAGTTTTCTCTATGATCGGTATTAGTTTACTCTATTACCGGTAATAGATTGATGCGGTATTTACCAGGGGAGAGAGGTCCCTTAGGGGCAAAAGAAGAGTGCCTGCGGTCATGCGACCACAGGCACTCTCTTACTTGATTAGATAAGGGTCTCTTATCTCATCTCTTATTTCTCGTCCTCAAGGGTGTGGACGATGAGACCGGAGCGAAGCTTCGGCTCAAACCAGGTCGCCTTGGGGGGCATGATGTTGCCGGTGTCAGCGATCTTCATGATCTGTCCCATGGTCACAGGATAGAGTGCCAGGGCCATGATCATCTCGCCACTGTCGACACGACGCTGCAGCTCCTCGAGACCGCGAAGTCCACCGACGAAGTCGATGCGGTCGCTGGTCCTGAGGTCCCCGATCTGGAGGATATCCTCGAGGATCAGGTTGCTGGATACCGTGACATCGAGGATGCCCACGGGATCGCTGTCGTCGTACGTACCGGGCTTGGCGGTGAGGGAGTACCACTGGCCATCGAGGTACATGCTGAAGTTGTGGAGCTTATTGGGATGGTAGATCTCCTTCCCTTTGCACTCTACGTCGAAATTCTCCTCCAGCTTCTTGATGAATTGCTCCTTCGTCAGTCCGTTCAGATCCTTGACTACACGATTGTAGTCCATGACGTGCAGGTGACTGGCGGGGAATGCAACTGCCATGAAGTAATTGTACTCCTCCTTACCGGTGTGATTGGGGTTGGCCTCAGCCCTCTCCTTACCCACTCGGGCAGCAGCGGCAGAGCGGTGGTGACCATCAGCAATGTAGAGGGCAGGCATCTTGTCAAACTCTCTCGTGATGGTCTCGACGTCGCTGTCGTCACAGATGACCCAGAAGGTGTGGCGGAAGTCCTCCGGAGGTGCGACGAAGTCGTACTCCGGCTCGGTCTTACTGTACTTATCGATGATCGCCTGTAGGTCTGCATTGTCCGGGAATGCGAGGAAGACAGGCTCCATATTCGCATCCAGGACATTGACATGCTTCATGCGGTCATCCTCCTTGGCCTTGAGCGTGAGCTCATGCTTGCGGATGACGTTATTGAAGTAGTCGTGTACGTAAGCACCTACCACAAACCCGTACTGGGTGCGGTCGCCCATGGTCTGAGCATAGAGGTAGTAGCAGGGCTTGTCGTCCTGTACCAGCCAGCCTTCCTTGACAAACTTGTCTCTCTGCTCACGAGCCGAGGTGTAGACCTCGGGGTCGTGCTCATCCTTGCCGGCGGGGAAATTGATCTCCGGGCGGATGATGTGGTAGAGGGACATCGGATTGCCCTCGGACTCCTTGCGAGCCTCCTCGGTGTCGAGGACGTCGTAGGGACGTGAGCTGACCTTGGTGACCAGATCCTTGGGAGGGCGCCAGCCCTTAAATGGTTTTACTGTAGCCATTATTATGGGGATAGTAGTGGTTACTTATTGACTTGAAACTTCACCTCTCCGTCGCTGAAGAGGGCAACGATCTGATGGGCAGCAGCGAGACCGGCATTGATATTGGCCTCGACAGTCTGAGCCCCCATCTTCTTGGGGGTGGAGAAGTAGCGATCGCCCAGCTTCTCACGATACTCTGCATCCATGTCGGGCATGATATCGGTGAGATACTTGAGGTCCTCGCGCTCCTGCATGAGCTTGAGAAGTCCCGCCTCGTCGATGATCTCCTTGCGTGCAGCATTGAGGAGGACACCGCCCTTGGGCATGTTCTTCACAAGGTCATAATTGATGGATCCCTTGGTCTCCGCTGTGGCGGGGAGGTGCAGGGAGACGATGTCACAGGTCTTGTAGAGGTCCTCCACGTTGGTGAAGTTAGTGACATCCTCGTACTCCTTGGGGGAGCGCTCCTTGCCCTGCTCGAAGAAAGGCTCGAAGCAGTAGATCTCCATACCGAAGCCGCGTGCAATACGTGCGGCGCAGCGGGCGGTGTGGCCGAAGGCGTGGAAGCCGATCTTCTTACCCATCAGCTCGCTTCCGGACTTGCCATTGAAGCGGTTGCGTGCTGCGAAGACGAGCAGACCGAAGACAAGCTCACCGACGGCATTGGAGTTCTGTCCGGGGGTGTTCTCTACGATCACGCCCTTCTCCTTGGCGTACTGGGTGTCGATGGAGTCGTATCCGGCACCGGCGCGGACGATCACCTCCAGCTCCTTGGCGGCGTCGATCACCTCCTTGGTGATCTTGTCGCTGCGGACGATAAGGGCGTTGGCGTCGGCGACAGCCTTGAGCAGCTCATCCTGGCTCTGATACTTCTCCAGCACCTCCAGCTGGTAGCCGGCATCCTCCACGATCTTGCGGATCTGTGGTACTGCGGCGGAGTTGAAGGGCTTCTCAGTAGCTACTAATACTTTCTTAGTCATTGTGATATCAGGCTATCGTGAGTTAGAGGATCTCCTTCTCAAAGTCCTGCATGCACTTGACGAGTGCCTCTACGCTGTAGAGGGGGAGTGCGTTATAGAGAGAGCAGCGGCAACCACCGATGGAGCGGTGACCCTTGATGCCCTCCATGCCTCTCTTCTTGGCGAAGTCGAAGAACTCAGCCTCCTTGTCCTTGTACTCATCAGCGAGGACGAAGTCTACATTCATCAGGGAGCGATCCTCCTTCCGAGCTACGCCGCGGAAGACCTTAGAGCGGTCGATCTCGTCATAGAGTACCTTAGCTCTCTCCTTGGCTCTCTTCTCGAGCTCATCGAGACCGCCGATCTCCTTGAACCACTTGAGGGTCTGCTGCATTACGTAGATCTGGAATACAGGAGGAGTATTGTAGGAGTCGGGGTGATCGACGTGAGTCTGGTAGTCGAGGATCTTCGGGATGGCACGACCGGTCTTGCCGAGGGCATCCTTACGTACGATCACGAAGGTGACACCGGCGGGGGCGATGTTCTTCTGAGCACCGCCGTAGATGCAGATGTACTTGGAGAAGTCGATGTGACGGGTGAAGATGTCAGAGGACATATCGGCGATCAGTGGCACACCTACCTCTGGATCCTCACGCAGCTCTGTACCGTAGATGGTATTATTGGTGGTGAAGTGGAGGTAGTCGTACTCGTCGGGTGAGAGCTTCGGGAGCTCGGGGTAGAAGGTGTAATTGTCATCACGACTGCTGGCGATTACGTCGACGTCGCCTACGACCTTAGCCTCCTCGATGGCCTTGTGAGCCCAGTTGCCGGTATCGACATAGGCAGCCTTCTTCTTGAGGAAATTGACTGCGTGAGCATAAAACTGCAGGCTGGCACCTCCTCCGAGGAAGAAGACCGTGTGTGTATCAGGGATCTCGAGCACCTCCTTGAAGAGTGCTGTGGTCTCAGCGAGCGTGTCTTGGAAGGTCTTGCTACGGTGGGAGATCTCGATCACGGAGAGATCTGTGCCGTTGTAGTTGAGCACCGCACGAGCGGCCTCCTTGATCACACCCTCATCCAGGATACAGGGTCCTGCAGTGAAATTGTGCTTTTTCATGACGATTGTAAAGATGTTTTGAAAAGTGATTGAATGTTGTTCTTGTTACTCTTGTGGTCCAAAGATATGTATTATTTTTGAAGTTAACACAGATTTGTGGCTTTTTTTCTCCATACTTACCATCTCTGTACAGGGGGACAGTTTTTGATCCTTAATGGGTATGTGTCAGAACTGGAAGTAGATAAAGGGCTGGACGCCGGCGCTCCTGAACTGCGTAAGGACCACTAAGACACCTGCAAAGAGCAGTGTCTGTGCCCATAGAGGAGCCCTGGTAACACTACTCTGGAGTGCCAGCCGCCACCTGTCGGGAGAGAAGTGAAGTATGAAGCCGATGATGATGAGTGCTGTCACCATCCGATAGCCTGCGAAGAACTGTGGGATCACCTCAGGGTGGAACTCCTCCGTGATCATCGTCAGCATATCCCATACACCATCGATCGACCCCATACGGAAGAAGATCCAGGTGAAGCAGACGAAGTGAAAGGTGATGATCACGGAGACGACCCGCCAGACCGGACTCATCTCGGCACCGGTGCGACCCAGTCGTGGGAAGAGGCTGAGGAAGAACTTGTGTATCGCAAGTGCCACTCCGTGCATGGCTCCCCAGAGGACGAAGCGGATATTGGCTCCGTGCCAGAGCCCTCCGAGGAGCATCGTGATGAGGAGATTGAGGTAGGTCCTCGCTTTCCCCTTCCTATTACCCCCCAGAGAGATGTAGACGTAGTCCCTGAGCCAGGATGATAGGGAGATGTGCCAGCGACGCCAAAACTCGGTGATCGTTGCTGACTTGTAGGGGAAGTCGAAGTTGGTATTGAAGTGGTACCCCATCCAGAGCGCCAGCCCGATGGCGATGTCGGAGTATCCGGAGAAGTCGCAGTAGATCTGCAGCGCATAGCCGTAGACTCCCATCAGGTTTTCAAACCCACTGTAGAGCAGCGGCTGATCGAAGACTCGGTCGACAAAGTTGAGCGAGATGTAGTCGGAGATGACCCCTTTCTTAAGCAGCCCACAGATGATGAGGAATAGTCCCCGCCCGAAGTCCTCACGGCTCACCCGCGGGATCCGGTGGATCTGAGGGATGAAGTCGACCGCTCGGACGATCGGGCCGGCTACCAGCTGTGGGAAGAAGGATATGTAGAAGAGGTAGTCGATCCAGCGCTTGAGCGGCTCTATCTTACCTCTATATATGTCGATCACATAGCTTAGTGACTGGAAGGTGAAGAAGGAGATACCCACCGGGAGGAAGATGTCGAAGTGCCGTCCCTCCGGACTTGCTCCGAAGAGCGGGGCAAAGGAGTCGTAGAGGAAATTGGTGTACTTGAAGTAGCAAAGCAGCCCGAGATCAAGCAGAAGGCTGAGGATGAGCCAGCCCTTCTTCCCCGACCTGCTCTCGCTCCGTGCTATCTGTCGTCCGATGATGAAGTCGGTTGTCGCTAAGAGGATTAGGAGGACGAAGTAGACTCCGCTGGAGAGGTAGTAGAAGTAGAGGGAGAAGAGCACCACCCAGATCGTCCTCGGGAGATGGCGCTTGCGTAGCAGGTAGAATACCGGGACAAAGAGGAGGAAGAGGACCAGGAAGAGCCCGCTATTGAAGAGTAGGGGTGAGCTCGGGTCGTAGGTCAGTAGCTCTGTGATTTGTTGCCACATGGGATGCGTTAGTTGGTCATTGCGCGTGAGCCGAGATAGCGCTTGTAGTCCTTGGCGAGCGCATCGGCTATGGAGTTTCCGAGAGCCTTGTAGCCCTCAGTGGTGAGATGGATCCGGTCACTGCGGAGCAGCCCATCGGATACCAGTCTGTCGGCTCCTCTCTCTCCGCCGAAGATCTCGAATGTATCAATGTATCCGACACCGAGAGCCTTTGCCTCCTCTGTGATGGCATGGGAGACCTGCTTGATGTTGGGATTGGGAGCGGTGCGACCCCGACGACGCGAGACGTAGCTCATCAGTGGGGTGGAGAGGACGATTTTTGCCTCAGGGCAGTTTCTCCTCAGTTGATTGACGAGGCATCTGACCGATCCCCTTACTGCCGATGTGTCGACTCGCCCCATGGCATCATTGGTCCCGAGGGAGATGATGATCAGATCCGGCTTTAGCTTCGATACGGATCCGGTGAAGTGATCCTTTAGGTAGGTCTGATAGGTAGCGCCATTGTGTCCGAGGGTGTGCACTGTCACCCCCGGAGCTCGACTCTCCAAGCTTGCTCCATAGAACGTTGCTCCGGCCGGTATCACCAGCTTGGTAGATGTGACGCTGCGCTTAAGGTCGAGGGTATCCGTCTCGCAGAAGCTTGAAGTGAGGAGGGAGAAGGGTCTGCGTGGGGTGTCTGCCCAGTCCCCTGCGAGAGAAAAGGGTCGGTCGTTGTGTCCGTGGAGGACCACCACCCGATCAAATCGGATGCCCTCGCTTGAGGAGAGCGTCACCTCCTGAGGTCGGGAGGAGGTCGACCTCACCTCTATCCCTGTGGGACCTTCTCCGGCATAGGATCGGCGGGTGATCTGATCGGTCGCATAGCCGCCTTGCCGTCCCTCCAGCCTTAGATGGCGCGGCTCATTGGTCCCCAGTAGACGGTAGGGGGCGATCAGACCGGGTCCGGAGAGACCAAACTGTCGTCCGAAGTACTCCCGGATCGGCATCGTGAAGAACCCCGCCTGTACGTGCGAGTCACCTAAGTGGAGCACGATCACGTGATCGCTCCCGCCCGGGGTCGAGCAGCGCTGCCATACAGGATCGAGGTAACCACTCGGAGCGACCATCCTTACCGCACGCTCCAGTCGGTAGAGATCGTGCGGGGACTCCTGCTGAGCCTCGAGCGTAGTCCCCGTGCTGAGTATCAGTAGGGTCAGCAGCTGCAGCCTGAGTGAGTGGAATGGGGAATGTCTCCGCATGACCTTAGATGGAGTCCTTCTTTGCCGTGCTCTCCGGAGCTGTGGAGCTCTTATCCTGCTTCAGCGTGTCTGCTGAGACTGTTGCCTCCTTCTCCCTCACTGCTTGAGTCGGGAGGAGTGATTCCTCGAGGGGAGTCTCAGCCACCTGTCCGGTCAGCTGGTCGATGGGGCTCTCTACCAAGTCCTGCACGAGCCGCTTGGAGAGCTCCCGACCACCGGCAGAGCTGAGGTGAGTGTAGTCCTTTGCCGCCCAGCCCTTGGAGACGAAGCTTCGGATCCCTCCCATTGACCTTATGGTGCCATAGGTATTGAAGAAAAGGGCATGGTACCTCTTCGCCAGACGCTCCTGTACCTCCACCATCCTTGGCACGCCCGGAAGCGTATAGACCTCGCCGTCGTACATCTGCCCTCTGTCGGAGATCGAGAGGATCAGGAAGATCGCCTCAGGGTAGATCTCGTGGAGACGGGAGAGTACTCGATCCATCCCCTTATAATAGTAGCCATAGTCGTTGTGGAGATCCTTCGGGCTCACCACATTGAGTCCATAAGCCAGCACGATAAGGTGGTAGGGTCGGATACTGTGGAGATCACTTGAGAGGGTAGGGGAGACCGATCCCAGCTGCAGACCCGATGAGCCCCTCAGGCTCATATTATCCACTCGCACACCCCTGTCTCCGTCCATGCAGACCCCGTAGAGCCTTGTCCCCTCTGACTGAGGGAGATCAAGGCGAAGCGAAGAGACCTGTCCTCCCATCTTCACGCTACGCAGGTTGTCTCCCGTCGGGGGAAGGGGTACCTCTGTCGGTGTGCCGCCATTCACGGTAGCACTGATCAGCAGGCTGTCCTCTGACGAGTAAAGGAGTGTCGCCCGATCGACCGGACGTTTATTCTCGTAGCTGACCTCGGCCTCTCCAACCGCCTGCTGGTAGGATCCGGTGATCAAGAAGTGGCTCCCCCGAGGGTGCTTGAGAGCATTGTCATCCAACCACGACCCCGAGAAGCGGTGCTTGATCGTCTGTCGAAAGCGTGCCGTGACGGAGGTGAGTGGCACATAGCCGACTCCCCCGCCTCCGTAGCGCGTCTGGAGAGCCTCGCGGAAGTGCTCCACTAAGATATCACCCTCGATAAAGGAGTCGCCGAGGAATGCTACATTGACCGGCTGATCTCCCGCCTCTGCGAGGATCTCCCTCAGTCGGGTGAGCGCCGTTCCTCCAGAGTAGTCGGTCAGTCCTATCGGGATCAGTCCGGCAGCGGTTCGCTTCACGATACTGTCTACTTGCAGCGTATCCGTTGCCTCCTCTACCGCTTCACTTTCGAGACGCTCAAGGCTGTCGCGCCGCATCGCCTCGGCCAGCAGAGGATCCTCGGGCGGCGTATCAACCCCCTGAGCCACCTCTCCTCCCGGTGTGGGGAAGAGGTCACTCAGAGGGTTGAATACCTTGACCCCAAGGGAGGGGAAGAGCTCTCTCAGGGTAAAAGTTACCCCAAAGGCAAGTCCTGATGCAGCGAGGAGGAGAAGTACGGACTTGAGTATCTGATGATCTCCTCTACTCATCTATTATAAGTCACTTCTCTTCCTGAGGATGACCGGACTGAGTCTTCAGGTAAGCCTGATACTCCGGGCTGGCGGCACCACGCCCCTCCTTTACCTCCTTATTCAGCACGGCACGCATGTAGTAGTAGGCGACGACACCTGAGATCAAGCTCCCGAGGAGGATACCGAGCTTGGCGTCATTGAGATACTCGACACCGATGGCACCGAGCGATGCGGGGTAGGCAAGGGTCGCTACAAAGAGAGATACGGTAAAGCCGATACCGGCAAACATTCCTATGCCAAGCAGGTTTCGCTTTGTCATGCCCGGAGGAAAGCTGACCACGCCGAGCTTCGTGAAGAGCCAGGTGAAGAGGAAGATCCCGAGCGGCTTACCGACCACCAGACCCAGCATCACCGCGAAGGGTACTCCGCCGGCAAAGTCACTCAGTGGCACATCTCCGAGTGCGATACCGGCATTGGAGAAGGCAAAGAGCGGCAGCACAACATAATTCACGAAGGGGCTGATGATGACATTCATCCGCTGCACCGGGCTGACCACCTTGGATGAGGTGTTGCGCAGCTGCGTGAGTGTGTCGAGCTGTGAGGCAGACATGTAGACTCTATTCTTGCTGTGCTCCACAGGATAGGTGTCGAAGTGCTGCCTGGCCACATTGATCTGGTCCATCAGATCCTTCGGTACACCCATCGGGACGTAAGGCACGCAGAAGGCGAGCAGTACGCCGGCGATCGTCGTGTGGATGCCCCCGTGGAGGAAGCAGAGCCAGACGAAGAAGAACATCAGGTAGTAAAACCACTGCTGGTACACTCCCCTCTGACCACAGAAGCGGGTAAAGATCAGCAGGGCTGCAGCGATCAGTAGCGGCAAGAGAGCCAGTCCCTCAGAGTAGAAGATCGCAATGACAAGGATCCCGCCGATATCGTCCACGACGGCCAGCGCCATCAGGAATACCTTCAGCGTCGTAGGTACACGACTGCCGAGCAGTCCGAGAGCCGCAAGAGAGAAGGCAATATCGGTAGACATCGGGATGGCGGCACCTCTCAGTACAGTGGGGTTGCCGCTCTCCACAAGAGCGAAGCAGGCGACCGGTATCACCATACCACCGATGGCCGCCAGGACAGGCAGGTTTGCCGTCTTGAAGTCCGACAGGGACCCGCCCACCATCTCATGCTTGATCTCCAGACCTACGGAGAAGAAGAAGAAACACATCAGGGCATCATTGATAAACTCGCCCAGGTTCATCGTCCTCCCGTGGTGGCTAAAGACCTGCCAGTCTCCTATCTGAAGATTGATCGGAGTCTCAAGCAGCGAGAAGTAGTAACTGCTCCAGGGGGAGTTGGCTAAGATGAGTGCCAGCACAGTGGCTCCAAATAGGTAGACAGCGGGATTGACCCCCTTGAGGAAGCCGAGCATCGACTTACCATCGCTTCGCCTGTAGGAAGTACTATTTGACATGACGTTCCTGATAAAATGTATCTTGATGTTACTTATTGACCTTTACCTGATGAGTCGGAGGGAGCAGCCTGTTGCGCTCCTCTACCGCTCCGATCATCTGCTCTGCCACGTGACGGAATGCAAGCCCCGACACCGTCTCTCGTAAGGCGACCGGCTTACCCTCGTCACCTCCCTCGCGTACGCTCTGCACGAGAGGGATCTGTCCCAGCAGCGTACTCCCGGTGAGCTCTGCCAGAGCCTCTCCGCCGCCCTCGCCGAAGATATGATACTTGTGATCCGGCAGCTCGGCAGGGGTAAACCATGACATATTCTCCACCACACCGAGGATCGGCACAGAGACCTGATCCAGGCGGAAGAGGTTGATCGCCTTGATCGCATCGTCCGTGGCCACGCTCTGAGGAGTAGTCACGATGATCGCCCCCGTGATGGGAAGTGTCTGGACCAGTGTCAGCTGTATGTCCGACGTGCCGGGAGGGAGGTCGAGGAGGAGATAGTCCAGCTCGCCCCAGTTTCCCTCGCGGATCAGCTGTCCGAGGGCATTGGATGCCATGGATCCGCGCCAGGCGAGTGCCTGATCCGAGTCGACAAAGTGTCCGATGGAGAGAGCCTTGACCCCATACGCCTCTGCCGGGTGGATCAGCTCCTTGCCATCCACCTCGTCGAGCCACGGCCTGTACTCCTGCACCCCGAGCATACGGGGGATAGAGGGACCGAAGATATCCGCATCCAGCAGTCCCACGCTGTATCCGAGAGCGGCCAGCGACACTGCGAGATTGGTCGTTACGGTGCTCTTACCGACACCTCCCTTTCCGGAGGCGATGGCGATGATATTCTTTACCCCCTGTAGTGGCGGTTCCTCATCGGTTGTGGGTGTGGGGTCGGGAAATAGAGGCGTGATCTCCACCTCGAGCTCGGGCGAGATCTCTCGCTTCAGCACCGCCTCCGCTGCCCTCAGGACACTCTTGTGGAAGGGATCCCGACTTTTCTTGAAGCGGATGGAGAGGGAGACCTTATTCTCCTCGATCCTGATATTGTCCTCCACCATCCCTGAGGTGACGATGTCTGACTCCTCGCCCGGGTATCGGACGCTCTTCAGTGCATCCCGGATCAGCGCCGGGTATAGTGTGATATATGGCATCTCTACTCTTGTGATTATTCTTCTTGGCTTCCTTTGCCCACCACCTCGGATCGCCTGGACCGACCGTAGCTCCTGTAGCTGTCCGGCTCTATCTCCACCTCCGGCTCAGCCGGATCCTCAGGCAGCTGATCCAGCAGCAGTCGCAGGTACTTGATCGAGATCCCTCGGGCGATCCACTGCTGCTCGTAGTAGGTCTGTATCGTCCGGAGAGGGGAGTCCGGCGTGGCCTCCTCGCCGACGTCCGTCATCCGCTCCTCGATCGTCAGCCCATTGACCTCAGCCACCGCCTCGGTGTAGCGGAAGAGGAATTGAGAGTCGGTCTTGAGATGCAGCACCGACGGCTCTGCCAGGATCTGACGGTACATGGACATGAAGCGGGGCGAGGTGAGTCGCCGCCGGCTCTTGCGCATCTGCGGGTCGGGGAAGGTGAGCCATATCTCGGAGATCTCGCCCGGGGCAAAGAAGGTCTCCAGAAACTCTATCTCAGCCCTCAGGAAGCGCACATTCTCCAGCCCCTCCTCGTCGGCAGTCTTGGCTCCCGCCCAGAGGCGGTTTCCCTTGATGTCCATGCCGATGAAATTGTGATCCCGATAGGTGCGCCCCAGCTCCACGGTGTACTCGCCTCTCCCACAGCCGAGCTCCAGTATGATCGGATTTCCATTACGGAAGACCTCATCCGACCAGTGTCCCTTGTGGGGGAAAGTCATCCCCTCCCTCCGAAGTGTCTCGAAGGGGTACTGTAGGACATTGGTCAGCCGGTCGATCTCGGCAAATTTCTCTAACTTGCTTTTGCTCATTCTCTACTAAGGGCAAATTATAGGTGGGTAAAGGTACCAAAAACGTAGGTTATCGCTTCTTGCTAGAGAGGCAGTGAGAGTCACGCTTCCCACCCGTTCCGGATAGAGTGAAAACTATTACCGGTATTAGTCCGAAGCTTTACCGGTATTAGTTGTCACTAAACCCGATAATAGATTTGCTCCCTCTTCGCGCAAAAAAAAAGACCCACAGGCGGAACCTATGGGTCTTTTGACTACTGGGATCTGCTGAAGTTAAATCACCTCATGTCCCTATCGTAATAAATGAGTGCTTGATCACATCTCCTCAAAGTCTGCGTCCTTGACGTCACCCTCTCCGGAGTTGTCTGAGGAAGCACTGCCTCCCGTGGTGGTCTGCTGACCTGCCCCCGGAGCACCCTGCTGGGCATCACCGCCCTGCTGGCCATACATCTGGGCAGAGAGACTCTGGAAGATCGTATTCAGCTCCTCCATGGCGGTGTCGATACCTGCAATGTCCTGAGCCTTGTGTGCCTCCTTGAGCTTACTGAGTGCAGCCTCGATCTTGGACTTCTCGTCCGCGGGGATCTTGTCGCCGAGATCCTTGAGCTGGTTCTCGGTCTGGAAGATCACGCTGTCGGCCTGATTGAGCTTATCGATCTTCTCCTTCTCCTTCTTGTCGTTGTCGGCATTAGCCTCTGCCTCAGCCTTCATACGATCGATCTCCTCCTGAGAGAGACCGCTGGATGCCTCGATGCGGATCTTCTGCTCCTTGCCGGTTCCCTTGTCGCGAGCGGATACGTTGACGATACCATTGGCATCAATGTCGAAGGTCACCTCGATCTGAGGCACACCACGCTTGGCAGGGAGGATGCCGTCGAGATTAAACTTCCCGAGGGACTTATTGTCCTTCGACATGGGACGCTCACCCTGGAGCACATGGATCTCCACAGAGGGCTGGTTGTCCGCTGCGGTGGTGAAGATCTGAGACTTCTTCGTCGGGATGGTGGTATTGGCGTCGATCAGCCTGGTCATCACGCCGCCCATGGTCTCGATACCGAGTGAGAGCGGGGTGACGTCGAGGAGGAGGACATCCTTCACATCTCCGCTGAGCACACCACCCTGGATGGCAGCGCCGAGGGCGACTACCTCGTCAGGATTGACGCCCTTGGAGGGCTCCTGATTGAAGAGCTTCTTCACCAGATCCTGGATGGCAGGGATACGGGTGGATCCACCTACGAGGATGACATCATTAATGTCAGAGGCGGAGAGTCCGGCATCGGCAAGCGCCTTATTCACCGGCTCGATACAGCGCTGGATGATGTCGTGGCAGAGCTGCTCAAACTGAGCTCTCGTCAGCGTCTTTACCAGGTGCTTAGGCACATTGTCCACAGAGGTAATGTAAGGCAGATTGATCTCCGTCGAGGTGGTGCTGGAGAGCTCGATCTTAGCCTTCTCGGCGGCATCCTTGAGACGCTGCAGAGCCATAGGATCCTTACGGAGATCGACATTCTCAGTGCTGAGGAAGTCATCTGCCAGCCAGTCCATGATGGCGTGGTCGAAGTCGTCACCGCCGAGGTGAGTGTCACCATTGGTACTCTTCACCTCGAAGACCCCGTCGCCGAGCTCGAGGATGGAGATATCGAACGTACCACCGCCTAAGTCAAAGACGGCAATATTCATATCCTTATCGCTCTTGTCGAGACCATATGCCAGAGCAGCGGCAGTAGGCTCATTGACGATGCGGCGTACGTTGAGCCCGGCGATCTCACCGGCCTCCTTGGTGGCCTGACGCTGAGAGTCGCTGAAGTATGCAGGTACGGTGATGACAGCCTCCGTCACAGCCTCGCCGAGGTAGTCCTCTGCGGTCTGCTTCATCTTCTGGAGCACCATCGCGGAGATCTCCTGCGGGGTGTACATTTGTCCGTTGATGTCTACCTGAGGCAGATCGTTGCCACTTGCTACGACCTTGTAGGGCATGCGAGATGCCTCCTTCTCGATCTGGGAGTATCTCTCTCCCATGAAGCGCTTGATGGAGTAGATCGTGTGCTGAGGGTTAGTGATAGCCTGTCGCTTGGCAGGATCTCCCACCTTGCGCTCGCCACCGTCCACGAATGCGACCACACTCGGTGTGGTCCTCTTGCCCTCGCTATTAGTAATCACGACGGGCTCCTTATTCTCAAGTACAGCCACACACGAGTTGGTTGTACCTAAGTCGATTCCGATAATCTTTCCCATTTCTATCTCTATATATTATTAGTTTGTTGTCTCTTACAGTGTGGTCTCGCCTGTGCGGTGAGCCTGCACCCACATACTTACAAACCTTATGCCAAGTCTTCCGGCTCCTGACGGACCCTTGTAAAATGTGTCAGCCCGGGACTCAATATCCGACAGATGGGGTGGGGGATGGGGACAAAAAATGACGTGAGCCCGACTGATAGTCAGGCTCACGCCTAAGTGTGCTTGGTAAGGTAAGGAGTAGAGATCCTTACGTTACCGGATCATCAATGTGAAGATTACTTCTTGAGATCCAGTCCGGAGCCGGGCTTAAACTTTACAGACTTGCGAGCAGCGATCTGCATCTTCTTGCCGGTCTGGGGATTGATGCCGGTGCGAGCGGCACGCTCTGTGGTGTAGAAGGATCCGAAGCCGATGATGGTCACTCTCTCGTCCTTCTTCATCTGATCTGCAATGACGTCACAGAAAGCTGCGACAGCCTTCTTGGCATCAGCCTTGGTCATCTCACCCTTCTTGGCTACTGCCTCAATGAATTCGGTCTTGTTCATGATAAAATGGTGTTGGTTGTGAATATGTATAAATTTAGTGCATGTCTGTGTGAGAAAGTGACAGACCGCTAATGCGCTCTATGACACCTCTTCTACGTGCTCAAATGTAAGAACTTTTATTGAATTACAATATAAATCATCACTAAAAAGTAGATAAAACCGTCTTTTCCTGGTGAATATCAGGCGAACGGCGCCATTTTGTGTAATAAAGATAGCAAAATGGAGCTCTCAGTCGGGTGGTCTCCTTCCCCAAAGTGCCGGTGTCTTATGCTCCACCCCGTCCGTACTCTGCGCGATAAGGCCGACCAGGCGCTATTGCAGGGGAAGGAATTATATTGTACCTTTGCACTACGCTTCTGGGAAGGATTTCGCGGAAGTATTATGGTGCCCATAGCTCAGTTGGTAGAGCGCTGGATTGTGGTTCCAGATGTCGAGAGTTCGAACCTCTTTGGGCACCCTACGGAGACTTTACATTCGCTTGTAGAGTCTCTTTTTTTGCTCCTGATGGTAAAAAAAGAGTGGCAGCGCCTCGGAATAGAGGCGCTGCCACTCTGCTTTACATTATAGCTCCTTACTTCTTAGCGGAGTCTACTCTCTGGAAGAGGTCATCGATGGCTGCCTTGAGCTGGAGGTCGTTGTCAGTCAGGAAGTCCTCGGGTGAGTTGTAGACCGTGATCTCAGGATAGATGGCTCTATTCTCGCGGGCGAGGTTGTCCGTCCCGGTCATCGTCACCTGTGGGATACCGAAGACGAGATCCTCATTGACCTGCGTCTCCCACCATACGGCGGTCATGGTACCGGCAACGGGGGTACCGACCAGCTTACCGAGCTTCAGAGTCTGGTAGGTCCAGGGGGTACCGTATGCGTCGGAGTAATTGTCCTCACTCACCAGCATATTGGAGGGCTTGTACCACTGCATGAAGGGCTCGGAGCCGATGTACTGACCTCTTGGCTGGAAGCGTGCGTACTCCTTGCCACTAAGCAGGATCGCCACATCATTGTGCAGCCAGCCGCCGCCATTGTGACGCGTGTCGACGACGATCGCATCGCAGCCGCGGTACTTGCCGAGCATCTTGCTGAATACCCGACGGAAGGATCCGCTATCCATTCCCTCGATGTGGACATAGCCGACGCGACCGTTGCTCCACTTCTCAGTCAGAGCCGCCCGACGGTCTACCCATCGGTCGTAGAGGAGAGACGACTCCTGACCGAGTGAGATGGGTACGACGGACTCCTCGACCTCCTTGCCACTCTCATCCCTAAGCGTCACGACCGTACGCTGTCCGGTGAGGCCATTCAGGTAATGCTCGATCGGGAGGTCCTTGGAGATGGTGGTTCCATTGATCTTGAGGACAATGACTCCCGGCTTGGCAATCGACTTGGCGCGGTCAAAGGGGCCACCCACGATCACCTCGGTGATCTTCGCTCCCTCACCCTCGTAGCTGTCGTCGTAGAAGAGTCCGAGAGAGGCGGTACGAACGGTCGACGCACCACCAAAGTAGCGCATACCGGTGTGGGAGCCATTCAGCTCGCCGAGGAGCTCACTGCAGAGCTCGGCGAAGTCGTAGTTGTTATTGATGAAAGGCAGTATCTCACGATAGCTGTCGGAGTAGCCCTTCCAGTCCACGCCATGGAGACTTGCGTCGTAAAACTTGTTCTCCACCTGGCGAACCATATGGTCGTAGATGTACTCCCGCTCCTTAGCTGGGGAGTACTCGAAGCGTGCAGAATAGGTGAGGGGAGTGATGTCCCTGCCCTCGATCTTCTTGAAGCCGTTGTAGCCAAAGAGGTAGAGGGTCTTCCCATCCTTGCTCATCTCCAGCGAGCCGCTACCGGTGTCGCCAACAATCTCCTTGGTCTCCTTCTCGGCCAGGTCGAGACAGTAAAGGTTGGTCTTCCCGTCGAAGGAGGCGAGGTAGTAGAACTTGTCTCCCTCCGGGGTCACGGCGAAGTCAGACTGAGAGCCACTCGTGCGGGTGATGCGGACAATCCGCTTGTCGCGATTGGAGAAGTCGAAGACGAGAGGCTTTACCTTGTCCTCATCCTTGCTCTTCTTATCCTTCTTTCCCTTTTTCTTGTCCTTGTCGCTCTTATCTGCGCTCTCCTTCTTCTCGTCCTTGTCCTTCAGGAGCACCTCGCGCTCCTCCTTGTCGAGGAGGAAGCGATCGTATGCGTCCTGATCGAGGAACATTAGGTAGATGTCCGTCTGAGAGCCCCAAGAGCCGTGGCTGCGGTAGCCGGCGTAGTCGCAGTAGTAGGCGATGGCCTTTCCGTCGAGGACGAAGCGAGCACCGACGGCATTGTATCCGGTCTCGGTGAGATTGACCAGTTCGCCGGAGCCGTCCGCCTTGACGAGGGCGACATCGGCGTTATTCCAGCCGCCATTGCCCATGAAGTTGGTCAGGATATGCCTCGAGTCGGGACTCCAGGTAAACCATTGGTCTCCGTCAGAGTAGGAGTAGTTGTACTTCTTATTCAGCACCTCGGTACTCTTGCCGCTGGCAAGGTCGAGACAGTAGACTGCAGCGCGATCCCTTAGGTAGGCGATCTTCTTGCCGTCGGGGCTGAAGACCGGCTGGAAGGCAGGTACCTCCTTCTCGTGAGTCAGCTTCTTCTCCTCCAGCTCGGTAGCGTAGGTAAAGGTCTTCTCATCGGAGCGCTTGATAGTGGTCTGGTAGAGATTCCACTGATCCTCCCGCTCAGAGGAGTAGACGAGGGTACGACCGTCGGGGCTGAAAGTCAGGTCTCGCTCTTGCTCCGGAGTATTGGTGATCCGCTTCGTCGTGCCGTACTCTATATTTGCGACATAGACATCACCGTGGACGATAAAGGCGTACTCCTTATTATTAGGAGAGAGCTTGGCTTCAGAGGCACCTGTCAGGTAAGTCTGGAAGAACTTCTCCTGCTTGCTGTTGTCGGCGATCACCTGCACGGGTAGCTGCTTCGCCTCTCCACCCTTGGGCATGTAGTAGAGCCGACCATTCCAGGAGAAGGCGACGTTACCACTATTGTCCATAGAGAGATTGCGGACCGGGTGCTTCTTAAAGTTGGTCAGCTGAGTGGGGTGGGTCGGATCCGCGAGAGTGGCGCGGTAGACATTGAAGTTACCATCCCGCTCGCTCAGGAAGAGGAACGCCTCCTCGCCCGGGAGCCAGATGGCGTTGCGATCCTCGCCCTCAAACGCCGTGATCTTGGCAAACTTGCCGGTGTTGCCATCCGGAGTCCACATCCATATATCTCTGGCGACGGGCGACTTGTGGTGCTTGCGCAGAGGATCCTCGTACCCCTTGAAGTCGGTAAAGAGGATCCGACCGTCGGTGCGATTGATCGACGGCATCTTCATCGTAAATGCAGAGAAGAGGTGTGGCCGTCCGCCGTTGGTCTTGATCCGGTAGACCTGCGAGAAAGAGCCGCCGGGGAAGATCCCTGACTCCTTAGTAGGACGATAGCCGCACTCGTAGAGGACGGTCTCGTTGTCTAAGAAGGCGACCGGCGTCTGGGTCTTACCATTGATGTAGGTCAGTTTCCTTGCCTGACCGCCCTGACGGGAGGCGAGGTAGACGTGGAAGGTGCCGAACTCTCGGTCGGACGAGAAGGCGATGCTCTGTCCATCCGGACTCCATACCGGTGCCGTGTCGTACGCAGGATTGGACGTGATCTGCGTAGCTGTGCCGCCACTCACCGGTACGGTGAAGATATCCCCCTGGTAGGTAAAGGCGATCACCTTACCATCAGGGCTGATGGCGGTGTTTCTGATCCATCCCGCATCCTCCGCCTGTCCCAGGGCGGCGAGGGGAGCTGCCAGTGTCAGGAGCGACACCGCGAGCAGCTTCATGGTTTTGTCCATAAGTTTCGGAGTAATATTGAGTGAAACAATTGTATTCCTTAGATCACATAGATGAGCTCGCAGAAGAATCCCACCAGCACCGGCACCAGAATGTTCGTCACTATTCCGTGGAAGATAGAGGGGATCGTGTAGCTGGCACCCACAGACTTCTGCACCACAGGGAGACAGACATCGGCGCTATTGGCTCCACAGAGTGAGATCGACGCCATGGGGCCGATCTTATTTCCTATGAGGGGAACCATCAGGAGCGCGGTCGCCTCTCGTATGATATTTGAGATCAGAGCAACGGTAGCGAGAGAGGCGGCACCGTACGATCCGATGATGATACTCGAGAGGGAGTACCACCCGAGACCGGCGCCGATGGCAGCACCCTCCAGTCCAGAGATGCCCGGGGTAAATAGGGTCATAAAGGCTGCTCCACAGATACTACCGATGCAGGTGAAGACGGGAAGCGTCCAGATGATCCACGGCATCTTGAGCATAAGCTTCACCTTCTCCATGTCGGTACCAAGGTTTAGTCCGATGACGAAGAGGAGAATGTAGATCACAAACATCGAGGTCCGTGAGTCGAGCAGGATCGCGGGGACGTTGTCCCCCATAAAGTATCCCACGAGTCCGCCGCCGATGAGGCAGGCAAAGATGATGAGGCTGTCTTTCATTGCTTATGTGATGGCTGATTCTTCTTATCCATATACTTCCCAATAAATCGCCACATCCCCCATCCGAGCAGGACGCTGCAGACCACAGCCCCGATCGTGAGCAGAAGGGCTGAGATGCCGATCTGACCGAGCGAATTGATCGCCTCGTGGTCGCTCCCGATCTCGATCCCGAGCAGGAAGAGCAGGATACAGATGATGACTGAGGAGAGCCAGGAGGGGACTGTGAGCCTCTTGGTTCGTCGGTTGATCAGCGCTCCGATGAGCATGCCGACCGCAAATGAAGCAACGATGATGATCGTGTCCATATCATTACAAGTAAAGTTAGTAGCACCCCCTCTCGGAACCATCTCCGACCCTGGGAGAGAGGTAAGCGACGGCACGCCTGAGGATGCATGCGTAGCTGTGCTTAGGAGCTACGCTACTCATCTATTCTAAATTAAAGGTTGCAATGAGCTCTAAACCCTTTGCGACGGTCAAATGTACTAAAAGAAACGAAAAACTACCGCTTGTGCAGGATGCTATTGAGTACCCGGACCGATGATACCAAGGTCCCCATCTCTGTGTAGATCTCTACATCCCAGAGGTGAGTGGAGCGTCCCCGGTGTATGATCCGCGCCTTGGCGGTCAGCGTATTGCCGAGCCGAGCGGAGTGTACATGGCTGCCGCTCACCTGCATACCTACCATCGTCTCATCCTGACTCAGCAGGTAGACCGACCCGTAGCCGGCTATCGTCTCTGCGAGAGCGAGTGAGGCGCCGCCATGGAGGATCCCCATCGGCTGGCAGGTGCGACGATCGACCGGCATCGTGCACTCTACGTAGCCCTCCTCAAGGACTGTGCACTTCATGCCGAGAGTCTCCATGAGGGTATCCTTCTGCATCGCATTGATGAAGTCCACCTCAGGATGTTCGGTAGCCCCCTCAGGATGCAGCACATACTTATTGAGTAGGTGCTGGATGCCCTCCTCCTCGTTGGAGGTGGTGACGTAGTCCGACACCTGCTTGACCATCTCATTCGCATTCGCCATAGCCACTCCCAGCCCGGCAGCCTGGAGCATCGGGATGTCGTTATTGGCATCACCGACGGCGATCACCTGACCTCGCTTTACCCCCATCTCGGACATGAGGAAGCTGAGTGCCTTCCCCTTGTCCACATAGGGACTCATCGCCTCGATGAATATCGGACCGGAGAGGATCGCATTCAGCTTACCTCTAAATCGCTCCTGTAGCTCGATCGCCAGCTTCCCTATCACCTCCGGATCCCCGGCTATGCCACACTTGTAGGGATCTCTCACGAGTGCATCCTTGAGATTAGGCACTTGTCGGATCGGCATGCCGTTGTCTATCTGACTCTCCTGGCGCACGTAGGGGCTGTCAGCATCCTCCGTGATGATCTCGTGGCGGGTGTAGGTCATCATCGTCACGGGGTAGCCCTTAAGGAAGTCGTAGAGCTCACCGACCGTCTCCCGCGAGATGGTGGACCGGGTGAGCACATCATTGTCCATGCAGGAGGTGATCTTGGCACCATTATAGGAAATAATGTACCCGCCATACTTGGCCAGCTGGAGCTGCTCTGCGATATGCTCGCAGCCAAAGGTGGGTCTCCCCGAGACCAGAGCGACGGTCATGCCCATCTCGAGGATCTCTCGGATGGCATTGGCGGTGGCGGGGGTGATCTGCTTGTCGTCCGTCACCAGAGTGCCATCGAGGTCGACGGCAAAGAGGAGGTACTTCAGCGGATCCTTCCCGGAGCTATAGTGGGGGTTGAGTATGCGGGGTGTCTTGGCCGATACTTGCATAGGTTATGTGAGATTTATAGTGATAGTATACTGAGCACACGGTAGTCCTCCTCGCTGATCGTCTTGGCACCCTTGATGGCGCTGGAGAAGGGGATGTAGACGACTCTATTGTCTCGGATACCGACCATGATATTGCGCTGCCCGTCGAGGAGTGCGTCCACAGCAGCTACGCCCAGTCGGCTCGCCAGGATACGATCCCCGGCGACCGGACTGCCGCCGCGCTGGATGTGTCCCAGGATTACGGCGCGAGCCTCCCACTGAGGGTGCGACTCGTGGATCCTCTCGATGAGAGCCTGAGCACCACCGGTGGCGGGACTCTCGGCTACGAGGACGATGGCTGAGTTCTTCGTCTTCCGGAATCCATTCTCCACCATCCGATTCATCTGATCCATCGAGCTCTTGAACTCCGGTATCACCGCCACCTCGGCTCCGCTGGCGATCGCTCCATTGAGTGCGAGAAATCCCGCATCACGTCCCATCACCTCCACGATGAAGAGGCGATTGTGCGAGCTGGCGGTGTCGCGAAGCTTATCGACGGCGTCCATGATCGTATTGAGTGCCGTGGCGTAGCCGATCGTCTGGTCGGTCCCGCCAAGGTCGTTGTCGATCGTCCCGGGGATGCCGACGACGGGGTAATTGTGGTCGCTGGCAAACTTCCGGGCACCGCTGAGCGAACCGTCGCCGCCGATCACCACCAGGGCGTCGATCCCGTGCTTCATGAGGTTGTCGTAGGCCTTTTGGCTCCCCTCATCGGTCATGAATTCCTTGCAGCGTGCGGTCTTCAGGAAAGTACCTCCCCTCTGGATGATGTTGCTGACATCCTCCGTCGCCAGCTCCTTGATCTCGTCATCTATCAGCCCCTTGTATCCCTGGTAGATGCCAAATACCTTGATCCCATTGTATATAGCGGTGCGGGTGACCGCACGTATGGCGGGATTCATGCCCGGCGCATCTCCGCCAGAGGTGAGTACGCCGATGGCTCTGATATTGCCGCTGCTTGTGATCGTTTTGTCCATATTGCTCTCTTGAAATCGTTCTAACCACAAATGTAATCAGAAGTGGTCAATTAAGTAGACTTACTGCGGTGAAAACTTACCGGAGGAGTCTGCCCTCAGACTAATACCGGTATTAGTGATCACTAAACCCGGTATTAGTCGACACTAAACCCGGTAATAGATGACACTAATATCGGTAATAGATTTGACGATGTGACCTTGTGTGGTAGTCAGTCACATAGAGTATCGCTGAGCGTTGCACAGCAAAGGGTTCTCGGGTGGGTGTCTCCGACACGACCGCCCTGTATGGTGGATAGGGATAATGAAGTTGAAATTAAGCAATAAAGTGGTGAGCAAGGACCTTAGGTGGTTCTTTGAGGGTATTTGTCTTCTGGTGATCCCCAAAGGATGTTTTCCATTCTGTTTTCGGAACTTTAGATCCTAAATACGTCTCTAAGCGAAGTGGATGGGTGTATTTGCATACAATAAGAAAAACACATACCTTTACGGTACCTAACTAATCCTATCGCTTTGATAGGTAACTAATTAATTATGAAACAATCTTTTAAAGTAATTGGAGTATGTCGGTGTTCGTCATGCGACTACCGAATTGCAAGAGATGAAAGACAGTGGTAAATATGAGTGTTAACCCCGGAGAAAGAAAAGCGGCACTTTCGGAAAAGAAAAGGAACCTTCTTTTGGTCGTTTTCGAATCAATCGTAGGAATTCTTCTTGCTGCGTCTGTAATACTTGCCATATATTCCGGTACGTATGAGGGTGCCGGACTAATCGCTCTACTTGGGATACTCTTCTTTTTCTTGGCTGGAAAGCGGAGGAACCTGAGTGCAGACATAAAGTCTGTACAAGGCCAAAGAGGAGAATCCTTGTAACAAGTAGCATATCGTCTAAAACAAATCTTCCGTGGTATTGTAGCCTCGGAAGATTTGTTGTGCGTCTGGTCTAGTGCTACAGAGGTGAGGCATTTGATAATAATCCAAGGAAGCCTGTTACCTATACATCAGTAGAGGCACGAGGTGGCGAAGACCGATGTGAGTGAGTATGCAACGGCTCCCAACCCTTTGTTGGGAGCCAAGTCGACTGAGAAGTATGTTGTTTTCTTATTATTTTACCCGTCGCTGGTCGTACTTCTTCAGACGGCAACTTCGCCACAGTCTGTGCGTATTGGTAGGGTTATGCGACACTCGTCCCCGAGTCTTTACTTTAGGGCAATGAAGCGGTCACCCGCCAGGGTGCTTCATTCCCATCTCTTCACATAGAGCTTGAATAGTATTTGTACCACACATCGCATCACTGTCGGTATGTCGGCACCGGCTTTTTCAGGGCAAGACTTTCTCGCTATATTGTGATCGCAATGGGAAGATATCTCTTAGTCATTGACTCCTTTAAGGGGTGCCTCACTTCGCCGGAGGCTGAGGAGGTCGTCTCTGAGGCGATCCTCAGCTGCGAACCGGATGCCGGGGTGATCTCGATCCCTGTCTCGGACGGCGGGGAGGGGATGCTGGATGCATTTCTGTCGGTGATGGGGGGCGAACGGGTCTCTCTCTGGGTGACGGATCCGCTGGGGCGAGCGATCACCGCTGCGTACGGGGTCACGAGGGAGGGGGTGGCTCTCATCGAGTCTGCCCGTGCTGTAGGACTCCATCTTGTCCCGCCGGATCGGCGTAATCCGCTCGTGGCATCCTCGTATGGGGTGGGTGAGATGGTCGCCGACGCTTATCGGCGAGGATGCCAACGCTTCATCGTGGGGCTGGGAGGCACCGCCACCTGCGATGGTGGGGTGGGTATGCTGCAGGCGCTGGCTGACGCTCTCGGGGTCGAGCGAGAGGCACTCAGTGAAGTGTTGTGTGACTGTCACTTTGTCCTGGCGAGTGATGTCACTAATCCTCTCTGTGGTCCTCACGGTGCGGCTCACGTCTTTGCTCCGCAGAAGGGCGCAACCCCTGCGATGGTCTCAGAGATAGAGAGCAGGATGCGAGAGCTGGCAGCACGTGCAGCTGACCACTTCGGCTACGATCGTAGCGACGTGCCGGGAGCGGGGGCGGCTGGCGGTCTCTGTTATGCCTTTATGCAATTCCTCGGGGCGGAGTGTCACTCCGGGATCGACCTGCTGCTGGAGTACCTGCACTTTGATGGCCTTATCCTCGGTGCCGACTGTGTGATCACCGGCGAGGGGAGTGCCGATGAGCAGACGCTGATGGGGAAGTTGCCCTACGGCATCATGATACGCGCCCGATCTGCCGGAGTGCCTACATGGCTCGTGGCCGGTCGGATCGAAGCGAGGGATAAGCTGCTGGCTGCCGGCTTCGATCGTGTCGCCTGTATCAATCCATCCGGGACTCCGACGGAGGTGGCGACGAGACCGGAAGTGGCTCGGGCAAATCTGAGCAGAACCATACTCTCGCTCCTCAGAGGTGAGTAGGGGATCTCTTGCCTGGAGTGAGAATAAGAAAAGGGGCTGTGTCGACCGAAGTCAACACAGCCCCTTTTGACCTCTACTCCTCCGGGTGGGGGAGTAGCTTGTGTGATCTGGTTACTTAGGCATTCACCTTAGCCATGTACTCGCAGAGCTCGATGAGCTTATTGGAGTAACCGATCTCGTTATCGTACCAGGAGAGTACCTTTACGAAGGTGTCGGTCAGAGCAATACCTGCGGTGGCGTCAAAGATGGAGGTGTGGGTGTCACCGAGGAAGTCGGAAGAAACGACAGCCTCCTCAGTGTAGCCGAGGATGCCCTTCATCTCGCCCTCGCTGGCCTCCTTCATAGCCTTGCAGATCTCCTCGTAGGTGGCGGGCTTCTCGAGGTTGACGGTCAGGTCAACGACAGAGACGTCCAGAGTAGGCACGCGGAGAGACATACCGGTCAGCTTGCCATTGAGAGAGGGGATTACCTTACCTACAGCCTTAGCAGCACCGGTAGAGGAGGGGATGATGTTGCCGGCGGCAGCACGACCTCCACGCCAGTCCTTCTTGGAGGGACCATCGACGGTCTTCTGGGTAGCGGTGGTGGAGTGTACGGTGGTCATGAGACCATCCTTGATGCCAAAGTTGTCGTGCAGCACCTTAGCGAGGGGTGCGAGGCAGTTGGTGGTGCAGCTGGCGTTGGAGACGATCTTGGTGCCCTTCTCGTAGGTCTTGTTATTCACGCCCATGACGAACATAGGGGTGTCGTCCTTGGAGGGAGCACTCATGATGACATACTTGGCACCGCCTCTGAGGTGAGCATCGCTCTTCTCCTTGGTGAGGTAGAAGCCGGTGCACTCGAGTACGTACTCAGCGCCGACCTCGTCCCACTTGCAGTTAGCAGCATCGGTCTCTGCGGTGCAGCGGATCTTCTTGCCATTTACGATCAGGAGGTTGTTCTCCTTATCGCAGTCCACCTCACCCTCAAACCTACCATGCATGGTGTCGTACTTCAGCATGTAAGCGAGGTAGTCGACGTCCAGGAGGTCATTGATGGCAACGATCTCGATGTTGTCGTGCTTCTGAGCTGCGCGGAAGGCACAGCGACCGATACGGCCAAAGCCGTTGATAGCTACTTTGATCATAGTGATTGTCTGTTATGTAAAATCAGTTACTGGTGTCAATTGTTATAGAGACTGCGGTGTGATCCGCAATCATCCATCTTTCGATGGACAAATATAATTAAAAAAATCGGTTTGTCGTCCCTTTTAGCGTTTGAAAAGGCCTTTTCCTATTCCTTTGAAGATCCCTTTAGCTATGCCGCGCAGACCGCTCCCGGCTCCTCTTAGAGTGCCGGCAAGTAGGAGACTGCTGCCCACAGCCAGTCCGGTGGGAAGGACCACCTCCTGGAGCAGTGAGGACCAGGATGAGTCCTTGATCTTATCCATGATGGAGAGCTTGTCGCTCTCCTGATCCTGCCTGAGATCCAGCAGGCGACTGCGCTCATGCAGTTGCCCCTCACCGTCAGGATCCATGCGGATGATCCGAGTGCGTGGAGTGGCGGCGGGAGCTTTGATGCCGAGTGCGGAGCCCACCAGCTTAGCTGTCATAGGACTCTTGTCGGCGAGTGCCCTCAGAGCCTCTCCCTTGGCTACTTCGACTCCATCGGTACGGAGATAGTCGACGTTATTGAGTATCCTCATCTTACTCTCCTCCGATCGGCTCTCCAGTCGGTGCTTCTGTGCCTCCAGTCGGCTCTTGTAGTCCGGCTTGTATGCTTTGGTGCTCATAGTGTCGTCTCTCTATCTGTGAGTGATAGGTGGTTACTGGTCCCGGAGGTCATCCTCCTCTCTATACTGATGCACCTCCACGACGGGATGTCCCTCTCGCTCGGTGCCAGGGATCACAGACTCGCCGTGGACATCGGTGACGTCGGCCACCATCGTGACCGTAGCGGTCTCGCGACGTGCTTCGCCCGCCTCCTCGTGCTCCTGCTCCTCCAGCCGGTCAAGCTGCTCGGTTATGATCTTCTCCTCCAGTGCACCGATGATCGGCTTGCGGAGGAGTAAGAGAATGAGATCAATCAGCAGAAACAACCCTACCAGACAGCCAAATCCTGCTGCCATAGAGGATACCGTCTCATAGGCGCCCCAGAGGTCGGAGGCAAAGATCATCGCAAAAAGAAGGGCAATGACCACCTGGAGAAAAAAGAGTGCCGCCAGCCCGAAGACCGCCATGATCAAGTAGTAGACTCCCCTCACTCCGGCAGGGACGCCCTTCTCGATTGCCTGGAGCTTCACCAGCTCGCGTTTGGCCTCCAAGAGTGTGAGAGCGTCAGACTTTACTTCATCAATGATTTGCTTGACTGTCTTTGCCATATATATACCTTCACGTAAGGTTTATTCTTTACGAGATAAAAGACAAATGGGACAGCGAAGAACCCTCTGGAGGATACTTCGACCATCCCATCTGAAGATAAGTGGCTCTAAGCAGCAAGGGGGTTAGTCCTTGTTGATCTTTTTCTTGGCCTCCTCGGTCAGCTTATCCTTCTCCTCCTTGGCCTCAGCCTTCAGGTCCTCAAGCTCCTCGTCAGTCAGGTCTGCGACCTTCTGAGCGGAGTCCTTCACCTTATTGCCGAGCTGAGAGGCGGAGTCCTTGACGGTAGAGTAGATGTCCTCGGCATCGCCCTTGATATCATCCACATAGCGAGAGAGGTCACGTCCTGCCTTACGGGCACGGATACGACCCTCGTAGTATGCGTCCTTGACGTTGCTCTTCACCTTGTCAGCGGTGTCGGAAACGTCATCGATCAGGTGGTTGCGACGGCCCTCATCAGAGAGGTAGGCAATGGCGGCGCCTACTGCTGATCCCACGAGGAGACCAAGCATAAACTTCACGCCGGAGTTGTTATTGCTGCTCATAATTTCTGTTTTCTGTCTTATTTAGTCCTTGTTTAGTGCTTGTCATGATAGGGAGTCTACCCCCTATCTTCTGTACAAATATACCTTTTTTCTGACATACAACTAATTCTGTCGTTGTAAATAGTCCTAATAGACCCTGTCTATTCTTATGCACCCACTCGCCGATCCAGGTAGTCCTGCACCAGAGGCAGGTCACCCGGCTCGGTCTCATCGGGATGGCGAAGCCGAAGCTGTGCGAGACAGATCCGAGTGAGACAGACATTGCGCCAGCCGACGATGTCTATTACCTCCATGTCGTCCGGGCTGATCCCGGTGTACTCATTGGTCAGCGCCTTGAGTGATCGGTAGTGGTGCCTCCAGTGCGGATCGAGTGCGGCGCTGAGCACCATGGTGCAGATCGCCTCCTTATGTTTGATCCAGTACTCTGCAGTCGGGTGGAGCCTCCGCAGGACAGCAAGCAGGATGCTCATGTCGAAGCGGATATTGTGGCACACGATCACGGAGGAGTGCTTGATTAGGGGCAAAAGGGTCTCCATGAGCTCTTCCTCGCTCTTTCCCATGATCCGAAGGGTATGCGTGTCGAGGTGATGGACCCTCATGGCCTCCTCGCTCCCCGCATCCAGCTGATCCACAAGCGCCACGCCGTGACAGAGCTCTCGATACCGGTCGTCCAGTCCGAGCCAGGCAGCCTGTACAATCCGATCCTCCCTCCCAGGCTCGATGGAGAGTCCCGTGGTCTGCAGGTCGAGGATCAGGTAGCGCGGGTAGAGCTCAGGATCCCTTGCTCTCAGCTCCGCAAGCTCAACCGGCGGTACTGTGGGAGGCTGTAACTGTCTGAGCAGATCCTTGTAGTCGATAGAGTGGGTCGACATTGTGATGATAGGCTTGCTGTTGCTTAGGTGGGACTTGCGTCGCGCTTTTCCTAAAATAATATCGCCGAGGAGCAGGATAACCAGCACCACGGCGATAATGATAAGGACTCCACTGAGGCTCATCGAAACAAATCAGTAGGAGCAAGCAAAGAGCACCCGACGCTCCGAGGGCTTGCCGGTCAGGATATCCTTACCGGGCTCATCAGGCTGCCCAAGTGGGATGCAGCGGATCGTCGCCTTGGTTAGCTCCTTGATCCGCGCCTCTGTCTCGGCTGTCCCGTCCCAGTGAGCCATGACGAAGCCACCGGCCTCGACCTTCTCGCAGAAGTCGTCCCAGTCGTCGCAGCTATAAGTGTGCTCGCTGCGGAAGTCCAGCGCCCTCTGATAGAGATTCTCCTGGATCTGATCCAGCAGCTCCTCGACCCGCTTACCGATGCCCTCGTAGGGCACGGTCTCCTTCTCCAGCGTATCCCGGCGCATCACCTCGATCGTCCCCTCCTCGACGTCACGCGGTCCGAGGGCGAGACGAACCGGTACACCCTTCATCTCATACTCAGAGAATTTCCATCCCGGCTTTTTATTGTCTGCGTCATCATACTTCACCTTGATGTCGTGATCCCGAAGCTCTTTGATGAGCGGCTCCACCAGCTTGGAGATCTGAGCCCGCTCCTCATCGCTCTTGTAGATCGGTATGATCACCACATCGATCGGTGCCAGTGCGGGAGGCAGCACCAGACCATTGTCATCTGAGTGGGTCATGATAAGGGCACCCATCAGTCGGGTCGATACGCCCCACGAGGTGGCCCATACCAGCTTCTCCTCACCGTCCTTGTCGGCAAAGGTGACATCAAAGGCCTTGGCAAAGTTTTGTCCCAGGAAGTGTGACGTACCGCTCTGCAGCGCCTTGCCATCCTGCATCATCGCCTCAATGGTATAGGTGTCAATGGCACCGGCAAAGCGCTCGGTCGGCGTCTTCACGCCGCGGATGACCGGCATCGCCATCTTCTTCTCTGCAAAGTCGGCGTACACCCTGAGCATCTGCCTGGCTCGCTCCTGCGCCTCCTCCTCGGTGGCATGGGCGGTGTGCCCCTCCTGCCAGAGGAACTCGCTCGTGCGGAGGAAGAGACGGGTGCGCATCTCCCAGCGCATGACGTTGCACCACTGGTTGCAGAGCAGGGGGAGGTCGCGCCAGGAGTGGATCCAGTTCTTGTACGTATTCCAGATCACCGTCTCAGAGGTGGGGCGGATGATCAGCTCCTCATCGAGCCTAGCCTCAGGGTCCACGACGACTGCGGACTCATCCTCTGTAGCCTTAAGCCGGTAGTGGGTCACCACGGCGCACTCCTTGGCGAAGCCCTTGACGTGCTCCGCCTCACGGCTGAGGAAGGACTTGGGGATCAGGAGAGGGAAGTAGGCGTTGCTGACACCGGTCTCCTTAAATGACTTGTCGAGGAGCTCCTTCATCCGCTCCCAGATAGCAAAGCCGTATGGCTTGATGACCATACAGCCGCGGACGGCAGCGTTCTCCGCCAGGTCAGCTTTGAGTACGATGTCGTTGTACCACTGGGAGTAGTTCTCTGACCGGGGGGTGATTGCCTTGATTTTCTTGGCCATATTCTTTGGCAATTAGATTGAAACTATGTTTAGGTGACAAAGGTACCACTTTTTGTAGATCCTTAGGAGATCCGAATCACAGCAACAGGGCTGACGTTTTTGGGGAATGGGCTCACAGCTTGATAGATAGAAGCTCGGAGGGCTTCAGAGTGGCGTTGGTCCGGAATTGGGTGATGAGTCTTTTACCGCTTTTTTCCTTCATTTTGTCGACAAAGAAAAGAGCGATTTTAGACATAATGTTGAAGTTCTTTGCCTCATTATTCTTCCTCTTAAGCTGCTGGTCCTCAAGCATCACCACGTCCAGCGTGTGGTGAAGGTGATTCTCTATTGACCAATGAGCCCTTATGAGGTCAAACACCTTCCCGGGGTCGGATAGTGATGA
>NZ_AQWR01000021.1 GCF_000375645.1 Porphyromonas bennonis DSM 23058 = JCM 16335
GGAGGACTAACAGGCGCCAAGTACCTATCGACTAAGCTATCAGTCCCTATCGCAGACCAAAGCTACATAATAACTTGTCACCATTCAACTATCTGCACCCAGGGGCTTCAGGGGTGACGCATTTGAGCATTGGGGTAATCATATACGTAGAGGGCTTATCCGTGAGGCACCCGAAGGGTGCTCGCTCCATAGGCATCGGTCATCCGCGAAGCGGTGACCGATGTACAAAGACCCTTCCCTACCCCCTCGACCCCTTGTGGGTCGCCGAGCAGAGCCTTCAGCGACCCCGCAAGGGTGTCGCACATACCAGTCAGTCAATCAGTGCGACACCCTAGCGGGGTCGCAGGATCGCTTGCAATGCCTGCCCCCCGGGTCGTCGGGGCTACGCCCCTTGACCCGGGTCTAAAAAGCGGGCACCCCTGTCGGGGTGCTTCGTTCACCACTCTTCACTATTAGATGAATGGCTACGGTGTCTCTCAAATGCGTCACCCCTGAGGGGCTTTGCAAAGGGACGGATAAGAGATCAAGATTATGTATCTTGTGCATAGTGTTATACAGGAGAGACTTTTATGGAGAAAGAGAAGAACTACAGCCCGAGCGGAGATGGTCACGGAGACCTCCCATCACCTGCTGAGCAGCTCGCGATCGAACGGAAGCAAAGACTGAGGGCAGAGATCGAGCGAAAGGAAAAAGAGAATGCCAAGATGGAGATCGAGCTTGCCAAGTCACAAGAGAGCAAGCCCGTCAGGTTGAGCTTAGGGTATATGCGCTCAATACGCTCATTGATGTGGCGGACGAGACCTACAGCCTGGGTCTACGAAAGGTCCTGGGAGAAAGCGATCAGGAGGACCATCATCGCCATCCAAAGCGATAGCATCACACAGACGACTCATCCCGCGGATGCGTCGCTCGGAGAGAGAGATCCCCTCCGAAAACACCAATGCCATCTTGAGTGAATGAACAAGCAACGAAACTACTATGCGGACCTCCTATTCGTTACCTTTTTTGTCCTCGGAGGCCTTCTATTAGTACTGAACTACTATCTATTCAGGAGCCATTTGCTGTCCCTTATTGGCGCTTTTGTGATCTACGGAATAGCACCGATCCTGACGATATATCTCAAGAGGAAGGGATCACTCCAAATCAGCACGAGAGCCTTTTGGGGAAGAGTGATTCTTGTGATACTCTCCGGTGCTCTCTTGTTTGAGTTTCTTCGAGTTTGATTTTACCACGGCATACGCGGTGTAACGGAGAGGCGGAGGTTCATTCCGCGAGCCCTTTATGGCGTCGCAGTGGTTTCTTGGCTCCCTAATAAGTGCAACACCCTGGCGGGGTCGCCGGAAGGGGGGATTTCTGCTCGGCGACCCACAAGGGGTCGAGGGGGAAGAGGCGGGTCTCGGCACTCGTGGTTACGCCCGAGATCGCACAGCTGCCCCGGCCGGTAACCCGACCACCAATGCCAGGCACACGTCTGTAGTCCATCGCATCTCAGCGGAAATACTATAAAATTTCTTTTCCTATTTTAGGAATGTATTCATGAAGTCATACGATTAGCGAAAAAAGCACTCTATTAATCGTTGTTGGAAATGATGCGTGAGGCGTCAGATCGTTTCGCTTGGATCTTCTGATTGAGCGATGACTTGCCGAAGTAGTAAGAGATGGATAGCGAGATGCCCATATCCTCACCCCACGACTTCGTCCACCGATCGAAGTCTGGTGTATGACTCTCTGATAAGCCCCACGAGTAGATGCCGTGTCCGAGACTTTGCCTCCATGACTTGTATGCCCATAAGGTCAGCGTGACACTTGAGCCAATACCTTTGCTCGTCATGATGTTGCACTGCATTATCCCATCCTGTGTGGTGTATAGATGATGGTAAGGAGATGAGTAACTGAAGTTGACATCTGCTGTCCAGTCGTAGCGTCTTGAGAGCGTGAAGGCATTGTTGAAGGAGCCATCCACCATCCACGTCCGGTAGTAGTCCCCATACTGAGGGAGCCCCTCCATAGTCACCTCATTACGAGAGTAGCTTCCCGATACATTAGTATTGACATACCACCAAGAGGTGATGTCACCTCCATATCCCATAGAGAGGCTAAGCGAACGACCAACACCGTAGTTGTAGCTCTTAGTAGCAATTACTCGATCAGGAGTCAGTATGGCAAAGCTACCAATGTTGTCTTTCCTCTCTCCATAATAAGCTTGTGCATAAAAGTTGCGGTAGCGAGCCGTCAAGGAGTGAAACACAGAGCGAGCTGGTCTCAGCTCCGGATTGCCCTCCGTGTAAGCATTCATTGCACTCCACTTGACAATGGGAGAGTATGATGCAAAGGAAGAGTAGGTATTACTCATGGAGAAGCCATACGAGAGACTCAGTGCACTTCGCCTCCAAGATACACTGGCATAGGGGAGCATGTACCATCGTCCCGAATAGTGTTGCCTTGCACCATCATCATAAGCGCCCGATGTACTATGATACTGCCCGTACAGCCCGCCATACAGAGTGAGATTATACGGAAGCTGATAGTTCGCCAAGAGATAAGGACGATGTAATATCTCGCTGTAATGCAATGTACGGTCAATCGGACGAAAGCTTCCCGGGATCACTCGGATGTCGTAGGTCTCACCGTAGCGAGCCTGGCTTAGCGAACTATTGTCGCCCATATAGAGGGAGAGTTTCTCAGAGAGCGGAATAGATAGCTGCATCTTAAGGGAGTAGCCACTCGTTGCCATAGGGAGGCTGGACTGGTAGTCCAAGTAGACTGGATGACTCGGCAGGTCACTCCTGTCATAACGTTGGCTCATCGTCTGACGATAGTCACTCCAGAGACCGCTACCCTCTGCCGTCAAGTACATACCATGGGGAAGCTTACCTTGGTAGTAGATGATGCTCCCTATGTAGCTATCCACGTAGTCTCTGTTGATGAGTCCCGCGAAGGTCGAGTCTACGGCAGAGGAGCTATAACGGTCGGTTATGGTAGTACGAGGCTTACCTCCATACCGGTAGAGATCTACGGAGGCTCCCACAGTATGTCCCTCTGCAATCTTGTATTCTCCCGTCAGGTTGAGGTCATACTGTCGACGACGGGTGTCTCGGAGCTGCTCGGAGGTATTGACCACTCCCGACTGTAAGTAGTGAGTCTCTCCCTCACTGCGCTCATAGTCTCTCAGGTTACGAGCTCCTGCGTAGAGCTGCACTTGCCATCTCGGTGCCTGATAGACGAGCGTCGTGCCGAGCGTTTCCTTCCACCTTCTAGTCCGGATCAGCTCTCCACGCACACTTCCTTGGAAGCCCACATTGTCGTCCTCGATGACAAGGTCGATGACTGCCGTACGTTCACCGACTCCATACTCCGGTGATGGATGATAGAGTACCTTCATCGATTTGACCTGGCTAGCTGATAGCGTCTTCAGATAGCTCATTAAGGCCGACATTGACATGAGGGAGCGACGACCATTGATAAAGAAGACGACATCATCCGTACCTACCACTGAATAGCTGTCCAAGCCCCTCTTTGAGATCATCGGCACATAGGCCAGAAGATCTACGGCAGTACGATTGCTGATCAAGTCTTGATTAAGAATACGACACTCTATGCCACCTGCGATAGGCTTAGTACGCACTTGATGAGCTAAGACGACCACCTCTTCGAGAGCAGTGGCATCATCTTCCATAATCACCTCTCGGTAAGCTTCGAGTGTGCTATCGTATGGGATAGTGACTCGCTTAGCTCCGATGAGTGAATAGGTGACGCTGAATGCCTTCTCCGGAAGTTTCATCGCATACCTACCTAAGCTATCCGTTACAGCCATCGTAAGCAATGTAGAGTCTTGGCTACTATACAGTAACACATGCACATTCTCCAGTGGAGTGCGATCCTTTGAGACGACTCGACCTACTACTTCCTGTGCAGTTGTAGCTTGCAGAGACATTCCAAGGCAACACAGTATTATAACTATGGTGGAAGTTACTCTTGTAGTCTTCATATCTTGTCGGCTAATACAGAGCGTAGTTTCTTTTGTTCTGATGCAGAGATTGCAATAAATACTTTTTGCCCACTCTGTTGATTGGATTTTCGGCGTCCTCCGTTATTTGTATCATAGTCTATATTGATCCATATTAAGGATGCTGGGTTTTGAGTGCGTCTCCATCTTTCCAAAGAAGTAGGAGATAGAGAAGCTTACTGACGGGAAGGCAGTATCTTCAAAATAGAGCACCCTGAGATTGGGGTCTTGTCTAAAATCGTTCTCTGTACGAGATATCCGGATCGGGTTGCTAATGGCAAGTGAAAAATCCCAATCACTTCCACTTGGTTGGTACTTCATATCTATCTTGCTCTTTAGTCTTTTCCCTACCAACACATCTTGCATCATCCAGCTGTGTGCATAGGATATCCCAGCGTTAAGTTGTAGCCCCGGAGCAAGGGTGAAAGTGTTATTAAAGCCGGCGTATGGCTGTGTATGCCGTTTTAGCCAAATTGCTTTTGGGTGATATTGAAAGGCCACTCCTACCTCTGTGGAGGTATACCACCAAGAGGTGATATTTCCTGAGTATGAAATGTTGCCAGTCCACTTGTGTTGGGTAGGCATGTTTCTATTGGTGACAATGACTATTGGGGCTTCGTAGAAGTAACTATTTTGTAAGTAATCATTGGTGATAGAGTAGCTGAGACCTAAGCCTAATGACTTCCAGTAATAGTCTAAACCAAATGAATGGGTAGAGGCGGGGCGTAGTTCAGGGTTGCCAACGGAGTAGAGATAGTCGTTTCTTTTTGTGCGATAGCTATTGGTAAGTTCAAATGGTGGACGAAAGAGCCATTTGGAGTATCTCAGACTGATATTGCCGTATGCTCCTGCATTATACCCAATTCTTACAGAAGGCAACAATTGCCCCACATTAAGCTTCTTATTGGCTGTGCGAGAGTAGGCATAAGTATGCTCGTATTTCAATCCTCCTGATAAGCTCCATTCTCCTTTACTCATTTGCAGCTGGGCAAAAATAATGGCCAAATGCTCTTCGTACAAAGAGTGAGCGTCTACGAGGGATTGTCCTTGTCCGTGGAAGCTATAGTTGGTGTTGCTTTTGGTCATAGTATATGAGGCACCAGACTCTAGAACCCATATAGGGGTTAGTTGTGTAGATAACTGAGTCGCAGCGTAGAATTGTTGATTGCTGGCATCGTTGATATTCTGCTCCTCCTTAATAGGGTTCCCATCGGTAGAGTAGCGTAAACCATCTGTGGCATGTGCTTTATTATTCAAATAGAAGAGGGAGTTCAGCCAGTTGTATTTATCGTCTCTAGAGTGCCATGTATGATTGAGTTCTCCCGTGAAAGAGGTAGAGCTACTTTCCCCGTTAGTCAGTATGTCTTGTAGCAGGGGCGTGGCTGGCTGCTCTAACGCTGTTGCTGATTCATACAGAGATTTAGGAGCTCTGCGATAACTTGCCGTTCCATTAATGGAGTGTAACTCGCCGAGCTGAGCACTGGCTCCAAGGTTAAAACTATACGCCAGGTACTTATTGCTAAGGAAATGGTTATTTTCCTTGATGACTTTGTTGTCGAAGTAGTACGCCCTTTCCACAAAGTAATGGGGATATCTCGACGAACTCACAGAGGCATTTGCAAACCCTTGCACACGAGAGTTGCCATATACGAAGCGGGCATAAAGACCTTCATCGTGGGCAGGATGCTTTTCCCCATTTTTAATCTCGTTGCCAGCATAGCCCAAGTCGGCAGATAGAGAGCCCGTATATCCGTTGATCTCTTTCAGAACAACATTAATATATCCCCCCGTAATACCGCTTCCGAGATCTGCGGACTGTCCTAACTGCACTTCGATTCGCTCGATCATATCTGAGCGAAGGGCTTGCAGACGGTCATGAAGGGTGCCACCTGATAGGTTGGTTTTCTGCCCATTGATACGCACTTCTGCTGGGTTGCCGTCGATTAAGAAGCTATCTCCCGACTGGCTTACCCTAGGGGTTCTTCTGAGATAATCAATGGCGTTATACCCTTTGAGTTGATACATTGGGGTATGCTTGATGTCGAACGTGAGGATTCCCTCTTTCATCCGAACCGCCCGTCTTACTGCTGTGACAGCTACCTCGTCCAGTTCATTTGAGATAGAGACTTGGCGTTTCCCCAGGTCTATGACCCCATTGATCGGGGCAGGCAATAGCTCCTCAAAGAGAACTTTGCCCTGGAATGTTGCTCGGATAGCCGCCTCTTTCTCCGAAAGGTCGAAGGCGACGTACCCAAGGGAGTCGGTGTGGTGTATCTGGATCGTTTCTGCATCTTTTTCCAAAGAAGCTAATGTCGTTAGCGTCACATAAGGAATGGGTTCCCCATAGGAATCAATAATGGTTCCTACAACTTGTTGCGCATTGAGTGACGAGAATGCACCGAGCAGCACAGATATTATTGAAAGTAAAGTGAGGTATTTCTTCCTGTTCATATCACATTTGCTGTCTAATATATTATCACACATTGATACTTGCGTTCTATATTTTGAAAAACTCTACTAAAGACCTATTATATCCCAAAGTCATTTTCTATAAGCACTCATTGCAGAGAGTCCACGGTGGTTGTAAAGCAATGAACCATACCCTCCCATACGATAGTTGTCCCTGCTACACCCCATTTTCTTCAGTACTAAATATCCCCATATACAATCCCATTATTGAGTTCATTAGCCCTATTGTAGAGCTTGTTGCTGGTAGATATAATCCCACAGTCTCTGTAAGTCAGGGATGGACAATTTATCCACTAAGGCTCCTCCATAGGACAACCCCATATAGAGGTTATGAAAAGTCTCCGCAAGCAACGCAGTATCTACGTCAGAACGTATTTCACTCCTCTCTTTAGCTAGATTGATGGCTTTTGTCCAAGCCCCTATCTTTTGTCTCTTGTATTCAAGTATTTTCTCTTGCCATCCTTCGTAGTGGTCTGTCAAGTAAAGAGTAAAACTCATAAAGCTTGCAGGAGTTATTTCAATGTCTTTCTCTTGTATATACATCCCCATCCTGGCTTCAATGAGTTCCAAACATCTCACCATAAAGGTCTTTAAAGGAGTAGGGCAACTCAAGTATTCCTCACCATAATCAGCCTCTTGAAAGAAGGCAAGGAAAAAATAGTCCGCCGACTGCTTGAATATATCCTCCTTATAAGGGGGAGGAAACAAAGTGTACAGAAAGGTGACTAACGAAAAGGAGAGTTATTTTATTGGTGTAGAGGGTATTGAGGAGGGATGTGAGGAAAGTGGAGCGCTAAAACGAAATGTGCATTTGTGATGATTTTGGGTTAAGATCGAAGGGGACGTTCGAGAGCGTTCGAGGAGATAATGTTAAGCCAGGAGGTGATACCTTATGATTTGACGATTTAGGGGAGAGAAAGGGGAATATATAAGCGAGAAAAGCGCCCGCAAAGTTTGATTTAATCGGCTTTGCGGGCGCTTGCGTATGTATTCCGCTCGGAAGGGAGGGAGACGGGTGAAAGGGACTAAAACGGGCCTAAAAAAGGGGCGAAATGAGGGGGATATTCGGAAGGCTCTCGAACGATCCTCGAAGGGTCAAAAAAGGGGTGAAAAGGTTTAGGGTATGCGTTTAGGGTATGCATTTTCGAGTTTAGGGTATGCCTCGAAATGTTAAAATAAAACGAAACGTGCATTTTAGGGTATGCATTTACCCCTTTAGGGTATGCACTAAGCTGAATTTTTGGGACTGCTCGGGATAGGGTGACCAGCTCGGCAAAACAGGAAAATGGCTAATTATGCACGCTTCGGAGGGTATAAAGTATGTCCTCCGTATGGGATAAAAGTCATCTCGGATTACTCCTAACAATCTGATTAATAGAATGAAAGGCATAAAATGGGGTTAAGAGAGTGCGCACACGCCTCTCCGCTACATGACATGGTATCGGATGGAGCCCTTGATGAGTGCGAGAGAGCGGACGCTTGTGAGCGGCACCTTGAACGGCTCGTGATGCTTATTCTCGGACACAAGAAGGATGAAGTCTTCTGCTCCCTCGACCTTGTAGACGTACTTGACGAGTACGAGGGTATCCCCCTCCATACTCACCGAGACGAGGTACATCTGTCCATAAATAATGTGCCGGAAGTCCTGGAAGACCTTATACAGGACGATGTCGCCGCTCTTGATGATCGGGTACATGCTGTCGCCTGTGACGACGAGCGCCCCGTCGACCTTCGGCATGTGCGGGATGCTGATGTGATCGATGATATAGTCGCTCATGTCTCCCTGAGCCATGATGCCTGCGGTGGCCTCCACGCCATAGAGCGGCACAGACTGCTCCGAGACTACTGTGTCCCTACTCTTCCCGCTTATCCGATGGAGCCGAACGGGAGCTCTCTGAATAGTCTCCTCGAAGCGGATGCCATCCTCCGAGCGGAGCATCGACCCCTCTCCAGTAATGAGCCACTCCAAAGACAGATCAGGGTAGGTTGCGATTATAGTCGCAACCTTGTCGGTGGACAGAGATTGATGCAGTTTATCCGAGTCCATAAGACCACGGCTAAGCCCAGTGGTCCGATAAAATACACTCGTCGGAATTCCCATGCGGTCTAGGTATTCCTGAAGCCTCTCCTTAGAAGTTGCGATATTAGTCGTCATTTTATTTGGTTGCTGCGATTATAATCGTATCTTTGTCATGTGATCACAATGTGTGACGGCTATAAAGGTAATCAAAAAGCAGAGTAAAGAGATATGTTAAAAGAGAAGATCCTGGTGACCCAGGAAGTGAGGAAGTGGCTAGAGGAGACCTTCGGCGTGCGGCGCGAGATGGTCTCGGCAGCGCTCAATTACAGGAGCAACACGGAGCTGGCACAGAAGATCCGGACACTCGCCCTAAAGAAAGGAGGGAAGCACTTCCCTGACAAAGAGATGGCGACGATCCACAATGCCCACGGACAGATGATCCAGACGTGGGGCAGTCGCATCCGCCTCGTGGCGGACAAAGAGACGGGAGACGTGACCGTCTACGTCGATGGACAGGAGAGAGAGCATCACGAGAAGATGAAGGTCGTCCAGCTGATGAGCCTACAGGCTCGTATGGGTCTCCTCGCAGCGTCCCTCTGAGCCATGCAGTACTACGACGGCAAGCTGTCAGCCACCTACGAAGAGCTCAGCGGTGGAGCAGACCCGATCATGAGAGAGGGGACGCTTCGGAGCCGGCTCGCTCGGGGAGTGGTCCGCTACGCCCGTCGAGCCAGAGGTCGAGGAGTGAAGGCACTCGTGGATGTGGACAGTCTCCCCCGGGAGCTGAGAGATCGGCTCATCGAGCGCCACGGGCTCCCCTCCGCCACCGGCGAGGATACGACCCCCAAGGAGGTGGTCGTGGAGCGAGACCTCAAGGCGATGGGCTACTTCGGGAGCTACACCTATGTGGGTGCCGATGGTCGGGCGACCCACCTCACCGACCGCCAGATCAATGAGTATGCGACCAATGCTTCCGTCCTCAATGCTCTAAGCAGCGAGGAGAAGCGGCTGACCCTTATGCGCGACATGCTGGGAAACGGAGGGGCGGGTATCCCCGAGATCCTCCAGCGAGTCTCTGAGGCCCTCCGAGAGGGCACAGGGCACACACTCCCTCGGAGTATGCGGAGGCTCATCTCGAGGCTCCGGAAGTATGAGAAAGAGAGCTACGCCAGTTTGGTGCCCCGCACCCTCGGCAATACGAACTCCCAGAAGATCAGCCCTGCGGCCGGGGACCTCCTCGTCGCGCTCAAGCGCTCAAAGATACCGACCCTCTCGACGGAGGAGATCATGAAGGAATTTAATCGCGTGGCAGGCTTCTACGGCTTCCAGCCGCTGGAGAGCATCCAGACGCTCCGGGCCTACCTCACCAGTCCGGCAGTGAAGTCCCGGTGGCTCACCCCACGGATCGGCGAACATAAGACCTACCAGGCGTACGGGTACAAGCACAAGACCACGATGCCCCGGGAGAGAGACTCCCTCTGGTACATCGACGGGACGAAGCTCAACCTCTACTACAATGACCACGGTACCCTCCGGAGCCTCGTGGTGGTGGAGGTGATAGATGCCTACTCCGACTGCCTGATCGGCTACAGTGTGGGCGAACAGGAGACCTTCGAGCTGCAATATAAAGCCGTTCGGATGGCTCTCGAGAAAGCGGGGCACCGCCCCTACGAGCTCGTGCATGACAACCAAGGAGGCCAGACGAGCAGCATCGCCACGGAGTGGCTCGACCGCGTCGCCATCCTCCACCGATCGACCCAGCCCAATAGGCCGCAATCGAAGACCATCGAGAACCTCTTCGGACGGCTCCAGAGTCAAGTCCTCAAGCGCCTCCCCTGGTTTACGGGGCAGAACGTGACCGCCAAGTCCATATTTAGCCGACCCAATGTGGAGTGGCTGAAGGCCAATCTCAACCTCCTCCCCCAGTCCGCCGAGGAGGTATCCCGGCAGTACGGAGAGCTCCGTGAGGTATGGAATCAGATGCCCCACCACCATACCGGCATCGCAAGGCGGAAGATGTACGAGGAGAGCAAGAATGTCGCCCTCACGTCCTTCTCAGAGAGCGACCGGCGCGACCTCTTCCTCCTCACTCGCCCCCGTCCGATCACTTTTACCGGTGACGGACTTGACGTGCAGGATGGCGAAGAGGTGCGGAGCTACGATGCCTACACCCACACCTCCGAGGGAGAGCTTACCGTGGACTGGGAGTGGCGAGCTAAGCATGTGGACGAGACCTTTGTCGTGCGGTATGATCCCGAGGATGACACCCGGGTGTACCTCTATCGCCAAGAGGCGAGTGGAGACCTCCGCTACGAGCGGAAGCTGATGCCCAAGGTGGTGATCCACCGAGCTGCTCAGGAGCAGACCGCCGAGGATCGGCAGTGGATCCGCCAGATAGAGCGAGAGGATAAGCGGGCGCGACTCGAGCTGGAGGCCGATGGCAGGGCCACCGACGCCGTCTGGCGGGTGGGAAAGCCCTCCCTCGCTCCCGACCCCAAGAGCACCCGCGCCGAGGATCACGCCTATATTGACCAGGCGACCGACCGGAAGGTGCGAGAGCGCCGCGCTGCCCTCGCTCGTGAGGGTATCCACCCGGTACCCCTCCAGCCCCTCTCCGCCATCACCTCCATCGAGCCGGCGGCAGTGGAGAAGGTGGTGAGCATGATGACCTGGGACACCATCGAGGGGGCGCTTATAGAGGCTCCAAAGGACAAGAGAAAGAGTGCCGGCGGAGCGATAGCAACGCCCGCAAAGGATAGCGCTCGAGACTGGAAAAGAAAGTACTAAACCATATAAGAACTTACTACGATGAAGAGAGAAGAGAAAAAAAGGATCAAAGAGCAGCTGCTCAAGTATGTGGAGAAGAAAGCAGGCAGCCAGTCCAAGGCAGCCACCATGCTGGGCATCTCCTCGAGCACGGTGAGCGTGATGCTCGCCCTGGACCCCAAGGGGCAAGTGTCGGACGACAAGTGGAGAGAGGTGGCGGCCAAGACCCGCCCTGCCGGCGGCGCGACCGGCTGGCAGCTCGTCGAGACAGGAGTATTTCGGGAGATCACCGCCGTCCTCCAGGATGCGCAGGATGAGGCCGGCTGTACGTGGATCGTCGCCGAGGCAGGGAGCGGTAAGAGCACTACTGCTAGGCACTACGCCGAGACGCACACACACGCTCACTACGTCCTCTGTGCTGATATGGTGAGGAGAGAGTTCCTCCGCGAGCTGGCGCGCTCTATCGGTCGCAAGCTCACCGGCACCAGCCTGAGGGAGTGCCTCATGGAGATCGTGGAGGTACTCATCAGTGAGGAGCGGCCTGTGCTGATCTTCGACGAGGCGGATAAGCTGACGGATGGCTGCTTCAATTACTTCATACAGATCTACAACCTCCTCGAGGACCGCTGTGGCCTTGTCTTCCTCTCGACGGGAGCTGTGGAGCCACGACTTCGGAGGGGGCTCCGCAATCAGCGGAGAGGGTACGCCGAGCTGAATAGCCGCCTGGGGAGGAGGCTCTTCCGGACCGAGCCGGTGACGACCGAGGATGTCTGCCTCGTGGCCGCTGGTAATGGCGTGCGTGATGAGGAGACGCTGGCACGCATCGCAAGCGATGCCGCCACCTCTGAGAATGACCTCCGACGGGTGAAGAAACTGGTAAAAGCAGCGAGATGACTATGAGACTAAGGAAAGGCCTGCAAAGGCTATCAGTGAGAGCAAGGCTCCTACTAAGAAGATGGCGGAGAGGCGCGGGACATACTTCTCCTTCCGGGACTCCTTCCCAAATACAGGTCGCACCATACGACCCTCGTGTATTGCGGATACGACTTCAGCGTGAAAGGCTTCCCGACTACGCCTGGGAAGAGTTGATTGGTCGTATAGCGTCCATAGCGAAGATAGGGATCCAAGTAAGAGTAACACAAGGGCAAGAAGGTACAGCACCAGAAGCCCTGTGGATAGAGGAGTGGTCGGGCGGAGGGCGACCAGTATGGCGAGTAGGGTACTTTGAAGAGACAAGAAAGTGCGTTGTAGGCCGGCCTCTGACTGATGAGCCCTCTCACTCAGATCCTGAAGCACATGCAGCTGATCGAGATAGTGACTCTCCTGTATCTGACGATTGGGAGTATTCATATTGATATGGTGTTACAAGTGAGACATAGACAAAGGTATAGATAAATGGGACGCAAGAGAGGCTACAGCCCTAAGCAAATATTCAGGATGAAGAAGGAGACCTTTGACCTCTCCGTCGAGTGGCGGGCAGCCTTCGGGGAGCCGGAGAAGTGTGGGACATGGTTTGTCTGGGGCCAGAGTGGCAACGGGAAGAGTAGCTTCCTCATGCAGCTCGCTCGAGAGCTCTGCCGACATGGACGAGTGATCTACGACAGCCTTGAGGAGGGGACGAGCCTCAGCTTCCAGGAGCAGCTCAGGCGGCACGACATGGCGGAGGTCAATGGTCGCCTCCTCATCGTGGTGGAGGATATGGAGACCCTCCGGGCTCGGCTGAGGAAGCGGAGAAGTCCCCGGATGGTGATCATCGACAGCCTCCAGTATGCGGGGCTGAGCTTCGAGGACTATATGTCGCTCGTGGGGGAGTTTCCCCGTCACCTCTTCGTTTTCTCGTGCCAGGCACGAGGGAATAAGCCGGACGGTCGCACCGCCAATCGCATCATGTACGATGCCATGCTGAAGATCTGGGTGGAGGGCTACCGAGCTCACTCCAAGGGGCGCTTCCTCGGCCCTCGGGGATGGCTGGACATCTGGGAGGAGGGATCGAAGGACTATTGGGGAGAATAAGGAGAGAATAAGCGATGAATAAGAAGAATAGGATTGAGAAGCTGGCGCTGGAGTTCTTCGACGAGGAGGACAGTGGCGAGTACAAGAGCTTCGTGGAGAAATTCAAGCCTAAGAGGACCACGGACGACTGCTTCACACCGGAGGAGGTGTATGAGGCGGTGAAGGCGTGGGTGCTGGAGGAGGTGCCGGCAGTGCTGGACCTCCGGATCGTCCGCCCCTTCTACCCCGGGGGCGACTATCAGGCGGAGGACTACACCGGTGCTGTCGTGGTCGACAATCCTCCCTTCTCCATCCTCTCGGAGATCAAGAGCTTCTACCTGGAGCGGGAGATCCCCTTCTTCCTCTTCGCCCCCTCGCTCACCCTTCTCACCTCTCCGTCGGATAGATTGACCAGCATTGTATCCGACGCCAATATCACCTACACCAATGGTGCCGTGGTGAGTACAGGATTTGTCTCCAACCTCTTCAGCGACCTCGCTCTTATCCTCGCTCCGGAGCTCAAGCAGTCGATCGAGCAGGCACAGACGAAGGCACACTCCTCCAAGGGGCAGGCACGCTATGTCTACCCCTACCATGTGGTCTCGGGAGCGCTCCTCTCGAAGTACGTCGCTCGTGGACTCTCCATCCGAGTGCGGCAGGATGAGGTGCACTTCGTGCGAGCTCTGGACCATCAGAGACGCCTCCGGAAGGCTATCTACGGATCCGGCATGCTGGTGAGCGACAGAGTGGCTGAGGCGCTCCGCAATACGCCTCCGCCGGAGAATCACGTATGGAAGCTCTCCCCGCGAGAGCTTGACATCATCAAGAAGCTATCAGAGTGATGGACGAAACAGTAATAGAGTGGACAATCACCTGGGTCTGGCGGAAGTTCGCCGGGCTCATCAGAAAGATAAGGAGATGACAGAGCAGGAAGTGGCGACGCTGGTCGCACAGAGACGGGAGATGCGGATCTCGGGCGTCGGGCTGGAGACCCTCCGCCGTGCCCTCGAGGGGTATCTCTCCCTCCTCGGGCGACCTCAGTCGCTGAGGGAGGAGGCAGACCTTGCCCTCACCTATCGGCTCCTCGTGCGGATCCGCCAGCGCCTCGCAAGCCCCCGGAGGGAGTACCGCCTGGGACTCTCCCCCGAGGAGGCCATGACCCTCGCCCCCGTGCTCCTCATGCTCACCTCCGAGCAGATGGGCGTGTACGAGCAGACCGTGGGGTCGAGCGTCTTCATGCAATTAGGAATTAGTAATTAGGCTGCCGCCTATGAGTATATGAGTAAGAAGAGAGACTACACAGCGATCTGGGGGCTGATCAACGCCACCCGGGGAGTGCTCGAGGCAGAGGAGGCGAAGGAGATCGCCGTCTCCGAGGTGTCCGACGGGCGCACGACCTCCCTCCGAGAGCTGTCCGATCGTGAGCTGACACGCCTAAGGGTGCGGCTCCGCGCTCAGGCGAGGAGCCTCGCCCCCGCCAAGGACAAGACGCGCACCCGCCGTCGCTCGATGTGCCTCCACCTGATGGAGGAGTACGGCATCGACACGAGGGACTGGAGCCGCATCAATGCCTTCGCGGAGGACCCCCGCATAGCGGGGAAGCCCTTCGGACGGCTCACCTCCGAGGAGCTCTCCGCCCTCTCGCGTAAGCTCCGGGCGATGATCCGGAAGCAGGGGGAGGCACCGAAGCGTGCAGAGACCACCCCCACACCCCTCCGGGGTAAGTACTACCTCCTGACTCGTGGGGGGACAGTAAAGACAAGTAACAGCAACATCAACTAAGTAACAATATCTACATCATGGAAGAGAAAGACGTTTACGAAGAGATTACGAATGTGTTCACTGCGAAATCCGCCAAGGAGATGCTCTACTACCTCTACGCCGTTAGTCGTGTGTACGACGGGAGAGAGGTGAAGAGGGAGGCCTACAAGCCGGCCATCGAGTGGCTCTTCGGGGAGTCACATGACTTCGCTCAGACGAGAGAGAAGTATCATCTCCTCCGCTCGCGCGTGGGACGACATCGCCCCCTCACCCTCGGTATCCTCGAGGGTGAGCTGAAGCCCGCATACGAAGAGGTGCAGGAGAGCTTCAGAGAAGTATGTGCCTCATTATCTCGTAGGAAGTGTGAGAGCGAAGGGTAAGATGTGTGAGATAGAGTGCGTCATCAGTCGCATCCATCGAGATGGCCCCATCAGGGGATGCAAAGTGGATCTCAGAGCCGATGACATCCCTATCCACATGGGTTATGAGGTCAACGTTGACCAGGATGGTAGCACCATTCTCATCAAGGACTTCTACAAACTTGCTCATATCGACATAAGTAAAATGAGTTAGACAATGCAGGACAAAGGTAGGGAAATGCCTCGGGAGAGCTCTCTCATGACGATGAGGTGTTAGGCAATGCAAGCTTCGGGGGCAGTCCCTGCCTTTCATTATCACAAACAACAAGAAGACGTACAATCATGGAAGAGAAAGAAATGGAAGCGGTGGTGGAGCTCAAAGGCAAGGAGCTGGAGGAGTACCGCCGCTGGCAGGCAACGCGGGAGCGGAAGAGCTCCATGGAGGTGTACAATGAGCTGGTCGACGAGGCGATCAGCGACGTGCTGCCGCAGTATAGAGCCGCCTCCGACATCCTCAAGTCGCTCAAGAGTAAGACGCTCGACACCTTTGCGAGCGTCATCTCGATGAAGCGGGAGGTGCTCGGCCTCGCCAAGGAGGAGGGGCAGTGGTCCCATACCTTTACCAACTCCGAGGGCACCGCCCGGATCATCCTCGGCGTCAATACCACCGACGGCTACCGCGACACGGTGAATGAGGGCATCGACCTCGTCACACGCTACATCAAGTCCCTCGCCACGGACGAGAAGAGCCAGCAGATGGCGGGGATGCTCCTCCGCCTCCTCGCCAAGGACGCCCGAGGGTCGCTCAAGGCAGGGCAGGTGATCAAGCTCCGCCGCTATGCCGAGGAGTCGGGGAGCGAGGACTTCATCAGCGGTGTGGAGCTCATCGAGGATAGCTATCAGCCGAGTGCGACGAAGATGTATGTCCGCGTGCAGGAGCGCTCCGACCGCTCCGGAGAGTGGGCGAGCGTGCCACTCTCGGTCACCGACGTAAGGACAGAGGAGGACCCCGGGGTGACCTTCGGCATCCCGGGAGCCGTGTCCGACTCGTCCGACCCGTCCGACCCGTCCGACACCACAGAGGAGGAGTAAGGCTATGGTCATCGCTGTAGACATTGATGGAGTCCTCAATGCCAAGCCCTATCCGGGGCTTGGTCCTACCCTTCCGGGTGCAGTCAGTGCCATGCGTCGTCTGCATGAGGAGGGACATATCCTCATCCTCTGGACCTGCCGGGCAGGTGAGGACCTAACTGCGGCACTCAACTGGTGTCGAGATCACGAGATCCCCTACGATTACGTCAATCGTAATGACAAGGGTAATATAGACGCTTACCACGGGAGCGATACCCGAAAGGTGCACGCCGACCTCTACGTCGACGACCGCCAGGTGGGGGGCTTCCCCGGCTGGGAGGAGGTGCTCCGCTGGGTGGACTGCCTGGAGGCAAGCAATTCCTAATTGCTAATTACTAATTCCTAATTAGAAAGATGTCCCACCACGAGAACACGCTCCGCAAGGCTCTGATCATCCACGGCATCACGCGGAGGTACTACGAGCCGGGGCGGCAGGATAGGACCCGGAAGCGCATCTGGCGCCTGCATGTCAATCCCTACTACCCGATGAGCTTAGACACCTACTACCGGCTCCTGAGGGTGGCGGAGACGTGGCTCGAGGCGCGGAAGAAGCTATAGCGTAATGACTGTAAGTGAATAAATATAGTGTTACGATAAGGAGGGAGACGATTGTTAGTAAGTTCTTGCTCTCTACTTATGTAGGCCGCCCGGGAGTCGTGAGACCCTCGGGCGGCCGTCGTATGCCCCCCGGATGAAGGAAAAGTAGGCAAAATGCCTACAGTTTTTGCAAAACGGCTCCCCGGGGGTGCATCTTTGCCCCACAACCCATGACTACAGGCGCAATGAAGACATTTATCCTCCACGACGAGACGGTCAATACCTACGGCTTCCGGATGCTGACCTCCGGGGCCGACCTCACGGCATTTCGGGCTAATCCCGTGATGCTCTACAATCACGATGACCGGGAGATGCCCATCGGCAGGTGGGTGAATGTCCGTGTGGAGGGGACGAGGATCCTCGCCGAGGCGGACTTTGACCTCGAGGATGAGCGCGCGGGGGAGATCGCCCGCAAGGTCGAGAGCGGCTACCTCAGCGCCTGCTCCGTCGGTGCCTGGGTGGAGGAGTGCTCCTCTGACCCGCGGACCTACCTCGAGGGGCAGACCGAGCCGACCGTGACCCGCTGGTCCCTAAGGGAGGCATCGATCTGCAACATCCCCGCCAATCACAACGCCCTCGCCCTCTACGATGCCGACGGCAGGAGGGTGGAGGAGGTGGACTACTCCACCATCCTACAGCTCACTGACACCATACCCACTCACTCAAGTAATACATCTATGACCAAGAAGATCAATGCTCTCCTCTCCCTCTCCGACGATGTCACGGAGGAGAAGGTGCTGGAGACCCTCTCCGACAAGCTAGAGAAGCTGGAGAAGCTGGAGACCCGGCTCTCCGCCCTCCTCGAGGAGAAGAAGGAGCGCGAGGCGGCCGAGGCTCAGGCGCGCCTGGAGCACTTCGAGACCCTCACCTCCCGTGCGCTCAAGGACGGTGTCCTCACCGAGGAGCAGTCCCGGAGCCTCCGCAAGCTCTACGACACCGCTCCCGAGGAGGCTGTCCACTTCGCGGAGCTCCTGCCCGACCGCCCCTCCGTCGCCAAGCGACTGACCGACCGGCAGGCCGATGAGCGGAGGGACAAGTCCCTCGCCTCCCTCTCCTGGGATGAGCTGGACCGCTCCGGCAGGCTTGCCGAGCTCCGCTCCACCGACCCCGACGCCTATGCCGAGAAGTACAGGGAGAAGTTTGGCACCAATGACTAACTAACTGAATAGAATACACAACCATGGCTCTACAGAAAGAAATCTGGATCAACCATCTGGTGGAGAACCTCTTCCCGGATAACTCCTTCATGGCTCACTCCTACAGCGCTGACGACTTCGTCTACGCCGGCAGGAAGGTCCACATCCCCAATGCCGGCGCCAAGCAGACCGCCAGCCTGGGCCCCATCGCCCGCCCCAAGGTGGCCAAGGAGATGACCGACACGGAGCTCTCCTTCGACATCCAGGAGATCTACACCGACCCGATCTACATACAGAATGCCGACAAGTATGAGCTCTCCTACAACAAGCGCGAGGCAGTCCTCAAGGCGTGCAAGGGCGCTCTCCTCGACAAGCTCGCCGAGACGCTCCTCAAGGCATGGATCCCCACCGAGGCGGCTCGTAAGGTGAAGCTCGGGGGTGCCACCTTCTCCCGCAAGGATGTGCTCAAGGCTCAGACGCTCCTCAATAAGGACGAGATGCCCCAGGAGGGTCGCTGCCTCCTCCTCGATGCGGATGCCTACGAGCAGCTGCTGGAGGACCTCTCCGAGGCTCAGGCAAATGCCTTCCTCTCCTCAGCCGATACCTCTCGAGGCGTCATCGGTAAGCTCTATGGCTTCGAGGTGATGCTCCGGAGCAAGCTCATCACCGGCACCTCCGCCCTCGCCTGGCACAGGGACTACGTCTGCCGTGCCAAGGGAGAGAGCGAGGCCTTCATCCAGGAGAATGACCCGCTCTACTATGGCGATGTGCTCTCCTTCCTCGTCCGTGCCGGCGGCTCCCGCATGCAGAAGGACGGCATCGGTACCGTAGCCTTTGAGAAGGGGAGCGCAAGCGCCTGACCATGACCCGCTCGGAGCGAAATAACAACCCCGGCAACATTCGCCTCACCGGCGACCGCTGGAGAGGGCAGGTGCTGCCGCCCCCGGACAGGGGCTTCGTTACCTTCACGGAGCCGAAGTGGGGCTACAGGGCGCTCTTCGTGGTCCTCGAGGGCTACATGATCCGCCACGGTCTCGTGACCATCCGAGGGATCATCGGACGGTATGCTCCACCCTCCGAGAATGCCACCGCCGCCTACATCCGCAGTGTCTGTCGCGCCACCGGCTGGGGTCCGGACGACCCCCTCGACCCCTGCGGTCGCGTGATGCAGGACCTCGCGCGGGCGATCACCCTCGTCGAGGGTGGCAAGCCCGCCGATGAGAAGGCTCTGAGGGAGGGATATGCCCTCTATGAGACCTCTCGGTAGTACCTACTACCCTTTGTCAAATCATCTACTAGTAGATGAGAAATTATCTACTAGTACTTAATTCATCATCCACTAGTACTTAATTTATCATCCACTATGGCATTTGTATACAAGGTGGTGGAGCGGAAGAATAAGCTCCACAACGACACCCCCCAGCACTATGCGGTGCAGATCAATCAGGGTACCGTCTCCACTCGCGAGATCGCCCAGCAGCTCCAGGAGATCACCTCCCTCGGTCGCGGAGATGTGCTGAGCGTCCTCGAGCACCTCGGAGACGTCTGCATCCGCCAGCTCCGTGAGGGTCGCTCCGTCAAGATCGGCAACGTCGGCACCCTCACCCCCTACATACGCTCCAAGGCCGTACCGGCGGGGGAGGACTTCACCGTCGGGCAGATCAAGGGACTGCGCATCGCCTACCGTCCCTCCAAGTGGCTCCTCGACGAGCTATCGAAGACCTCCTACGCCTGCCGCACCGAGAGTGGCATGTGCCCGATGCCGTCCGAGCCGGATCCCAAGGATGCACCCGAGGAGGGTAGTAAGGAGATCGACTGACCCTAAGCCATGGACTGGACTACCCTCATAAGCGTGCTCGCACCGGGCGTCACCGGTCTCGTCGGCTGGCTCTTCGGCTCGCGCAAGCGCAACCTCGGCTATCTCGACGTGCAGCAGCACTCCCTCGAGGTGCTGATCCGGTCGCAGCAGGACTTCATAAACCGAAGTGTACAGATGGCTGAGGACTATGCCAAGATCAAGAGCGAGAATGCGATCCTGCGGGAGGAGAACGAGAGCCTCAAGAAGCAGGTCTCCCGGCTCCAGAAGCAGGTCGACCGCCTCCGCACCCAGCTCGATGCCTTCCTCGAGTCGACCAAGAGAATAGAGCCATGACGCAGAGGATCGCTCCACTACTTCTCCTACTCGCGCTCACACTCCTCGTCGTGAGCTGCAGCCCCTCCCGCACGGTGGTGCGAGAGGTCCCCATCCACATCACCGACACCACGGTGATGCAGCCCCTCACCGTCGCAGGCGACTCGAGCGCCATCCGACTGGCGATCGAGTGCCTCCCGAGTGGCCCCCGAGTCACTTCGGTGGAGAGTGTCGGAGGGCGCCCACTCCTCAGCTGGAGGTGGGACCCCGAGGGACTCCTCCGCATCAGCGGCGTGACACCCTCGAGGGAGATCCTCCGCCCCGTCCGCACGATCACGAGGGAGGTGCCGGTGGAGGTACCGAGGGAGGTGCCCCGCGCCCTCCGGTGGTACGAGCGGGGGCTGATGCTCCTCGGTCTCGTCACCCTCCTCTCGTATCTCTACTCGCTTGCTAGTCTCCTCATAGAGATGGCCCGCAGGGCGAGGGGTTAATTTCTAATTCCTAATTGCTAATTCCTAATTGAATAGATATGGCAACCAAAATCACCAGTGCCAAGTACAAGGTGGCCCGCCTCTATATGGCGGAGCCGATCACCGAAGAGGCAGGCATCTCCACCGCGTCGTGGAAGGAGTGCCCCTTCACCCTCCGTGATGACGTCATCACGATCAAGAGCGACGAGCCGGAGACGGACGAGCTCTATGTCCACGAGATAGACACGCCCATCGACGTGGACTACGACCCCAAGCCGACCACCGTCAGCGGCTCCTTCGTGGAGCTGACGGAGGAGGATCTGCTGCGCTTCTTCGAGGGCGCCAAGCTGACCACCGGCACCGGCGTCGCCCTCTACGGCAAGCTGAAGAAGCTCTCCGTCGCCCTCAAGATCGAGGGCAGGAGCGGTGCCTCCTTTGTCCTCCCGAGAGCTGAGGGCTTCGTGCAGCAGGAGATCGGCATCGGCAAGGGAGGGGTGGCGAAGTACCCCTTCAAGTTTACCGCCACCGTCGCCGGCGACAAGTGGCCCGCCGACATCGTCTACCTCAAGGGGTGACATCATGCGAGAGGAAGCATGTGACATGCTGCTGGGGAGGGGCGTGCAGTGGAGGCTGCCCGTCCCTCCTCCCCTTAGGTGGCTCCTCCCTCACGGGGTGCGTCTCTGCATCCGCCACCTCAGGCTCGGCACCCTCCTCGAGATAGAGCGCCTCAGCGTCCGGCACCGACTGGAGGAGCGTCTCCTCGACCCGCCACCTGACGTGCTGGCGGAGATCACCGCCCTCGCGGTGCTCAACGACCGGAGGCTCATCCGTCTCCTTCGCCGCCCCCTCACGCGGTGGCTCCTCCACTACGTGACGGCGGACAGCTTAGTGGAGCTCTGGGGCATCATCCTCAGGCTCTCGAGGGTGGAGGATTTTACACGTATTACCGCCTCGATCGTGACGATGTCGACGCTGACACGTCCGAGGACGGGCCACGACAGCGAGGAGGGGAGGTAAGGACCGACGGTCTCCATAGCCCCTTCGGTCTCGTGGGGAGACTCCGCACCGAGCGGGGCATGTCCCTCCGGGAGATACTCTGGGACGAGCCCTGGGCCGTCCTTGTGCTGGAGACAACCGACCAGCCCCGCGTCGAGCGCAGAGGGGACGATGAAGATAGTGACTTACCGACAATGGACTTTTAGCCATGAAGAGCGAACAGCGGAAGGAGCTCGCCAAGCTCCTCTACACCAAGGAACATCTCCTACAGAAGGAGATCGCCGAGCGCGTCGGGGTGACCCCCCAGACGGTCAATCGCTGGGTGAAGCGGGAGTCGTGGGACAAGCTCCGCGTCTCCATCACCATCACCAAGGAGGAGCAGATCAAGAACCTCTACAACCAGCTCTCCGAGATGAATGACGCCATCGCCCGGAGGGACGGCAACCGCTATCCCTCGGCAGCGGAGGCGGACACCATCAATAAGCTCTCCACCGCCATCCAGAAGCTGGAGACAGATGTGGGACTGCCGGAGATCATCAGTGCCTTCAAGGGCTTCTTCGACTGGCTCCGCCCTCACGCCCTCGAGCAGGCGCAGGAGATCATCCCCCTATTTGATGACTACGTGGTGAGTAAGCTGCGATGAGACGGCTGACAATCGTCGAGAAAGAGTCCCTCAAGGACTGGCAGGCGTATCTCCTCGCCCTCGTGGAGGAGAGCGGGGTGGACAGCTCTGAGCCGGTGGAGGTGCAGCGGCGGCGCGTGCAGGCTCTGGAGGCGGATGTGGAGGAGTGGTTTCGCTACTACTTCCCCACCTTCTCCACCGCCCCGGCGACAGACTTCCACAGGGCAGCGACGCGCCGTCTCCTCGAGCACGACCGCTGGTATGAGGTGCGCTCCTGGTCCCGCGAGCTCGCCAAGAGTACCCGCGCCATGATGGAGGTGATCTACCTCGCCCTCACCGGTCAGGTGCGGAATGTCCTCCTCGTCTCCAACAGCCAGGAGAAGGCGACCGACCTGCTCCGCCCCTTCAAGCTGGTGCTGGAGCGGTCGCCCCGCATCACGCACGACTATGGCGTCCAGCCGACGCAGGGGCACTGGGAGGAGGACAAGTTTACCATCTCCCGGGGCTGCTCCTTCCGCGCCATCGGTGCCGGACAGTCGCCCCGTGGGGTGAAGAATAAGGAGGCGCGCCCCGACTACCTCCTCATCGATGACATCGACACCGATGAGGAGGTGCGCAACCCCGACCGGATACGGACGAAGTGGGAGTGGTTTGAGAAGGCTCTCTTCCCCACGCTCTCGGTCTCGGGGAAGTACCGCATCCTCTTCTGTGGCAACGTGATCGCCAAGGACTGCTGCATCACCCGCGCCGGGGAGAAGGCGGATAAGTGGGACATCGTCAATATCCGCGACGAGGAGGGGCGCTCCACCTGGCCGGAGAAGAATAGCGAGGCGGACATCGACCGCGTCCTCGGGATGATCTCCACCGCCGCCGCCCAGCAGGAGTACTTCAATAACCCCGTCTCCGAGGGCGAGGTCTTCCGGGACCTCACCTGGGACGAGTGCCCACCCCTCCGGGAGCTCCCCTTTGCCGTCTGCTACGGCGACCCGTCGCCCTCCAACTCGAGGAGCCGACAGTCGAGCTACAAGGCGGTCTTCCTCGTCGGCTACCACGAGGGGAAGTACTACATCTACACCGGCTACCTCGACCATGAGACCAACGCCCGCTTCGTCTCCTGGTACCACGACATCCGAGACTATGTCCACGACCAATGCCCGGTCTACTACCTCGTGGAGAATAACTCCCTCCAGGACCCGATCTATGAGCAGGTCCTCCTCCCGCTTTTTGTCGCCGAGGGCACACGGCGGGGGATGATCCCCATCGCCCCGGATGCCCGCGCCAAGATGGACAAGTACACCCGCATCGAGGGCGCCCTCGAGCCCCTCGCGAGGCAGGGACGGCTGGTCTTCAATAGCGCCGAGAGGGGCAACCCTCAGATGCAGCGCCTGGAGGATCAGTTCCGCCTCTTTGCCCCCAAGCTCCCCGCCCCGGCCGACGGACCGGACTGCATCGAGGGAGCCGTCTGGCAGACCAGCCGTAAGCTCAGTGAGCTGCAGCCCGACAGTATCATATTCGGCGGTCACCGCCATAACAGCAAGCGATTTTAGCACCACCCATGTTTATCACTCCGGAAGAACTCAAGACCCACCTCTATGAGGCGAGTGTCCGCCTGATCCAGGGCGACGATGAGACGATCCTCCTCTCCGCCATCGACGGGGCGGAGGAGGAGGCACGAGGCTACCTCTCCCGATATGACCGGGAGGCGATCTTCGGGGCGGTGGGAGCAGCCCGCCACCCGCTCCTGCTTATCTACGTGAAGGACATCGCCGTCTGGCACTTCATCACCCTCTGCAATGCCGGTGCGGACCTCGACTTCCGCCGCTTCCGCTACGAGCGCGCCATCGACTGGCTCCGGGCGGTGCAGCGGGGAGACGTCTCGCCCACGCTCCCGATCCTCGACGAGGACGGCGACGGTCTCCCCGACGGCCCGGGAGAGTACCTCTACGGCAGTAACCCCAAGCGCGAAAATCACTTCTAAGCTATGGAGCCGGTAGAGCTGGACATCAATATCAGGGGCAACGCCGCCGAGGAGTCTGCTCGCATCTCCTCGGGGGTGTCGTCCATCGGGGACGCCTCCAAGGGCGCCACGGAGGAGCTGCGCCGCTCGGTCGAGCTGCAGCGGCAGTACCTCGCCAAGCTGCAGAAGGAGATCAAGTCTATCGAGCTGGAGGTGAAGTCGAGCCCGCAGGCACAGGCGACACTCGGCAAGCACCTCAAGTCCCTCAAGGCGGAGCTCATCGACGAGACGGAGGGGCTCAAGCACCTACAGAGCGAGCTGAGGATGACCACACAGACCAAGGAGTCCCTCCGCTCCAAGATCTTCCAGGTCAAGGACGCCATGGCTCAGATGGTCAACGCCGGAGAGCAGGAGACCGAGGCCTACCGAGAGGCACGACGGGAGCTCGCCACGCTCAATGACGCCTATCAGACGGTCACTCGGGAGCAGCGCCTGATGACTCAGGGGGCGCAGTCGCTTACCGGTATGATAGGTGCCCTGCAGGGACTGATGGGAGCGGTGACGGCGACCGCAGGAGCCTACGGAGCGATCTCCGGCGAGAGTGAGCGGTACGCCCGCATCCAGACCAAGGTGCAGTCGCTCATGGCGATCACCATCGGCATGCAGCAGCTCCAGCAGTCCCTGTCGGCGACCTCCGCCTTCAGGGTGCAGACACTCGCCTCCGTGACCCGCGTCTTCGGCAGGGCGCAGCAGTTCCTCGCCGCCACCCTTCATATCTCCAATGGTGCCGCCAAGGCGCTCACCGCCACCCTGACGCTCGGTCTCTCGGTGGCGATCACTGCCGTCGCCACGGCGATAGACCGCTATGTCTCGAGGCAGCGTGAGGCGGCCGAGGCCTCCAAGGCGTGGTCTCGGGCGGTGGCAGACGGAGCGGGAGAGAGCATAGCCCGCTACGAGGCTCTCCGAAGAGAGTATGCCGCCCTCGAGGGGGACGAGGAGAAGAGGTCCCGCTTCGTCAAGGAGCACAAGAAGGACTTCGATGCCCTCGGGGTCTCCATCGGGACCGCCACCGAGGCGGACAATATCTTCATCACCAATGCGGACGCCTTCCGACAGTCGCTCCTCGATCGGGCGAAGGCGGTCGCCTCCTTTGACCTCGCCGTGGAGCAGTACAAGGAGGCGCTCCGCCAGATGTACGAGGCAGATGCAAGGGAGGCGAACCCAAACATTTGGGATAAAGTAGGAGGGTTCTTAGCCGGCTTTGATGCGGGGTACGGCACCGTGGGAGGTCCTACGAGCGCCCGGGACTACGCCCGTCTCAATGCGGAGAAGATGAGGAGGGAGGCGGACGAGGCGATGACGAAGGCGGAGGACAGGGTCCGGCAGTACCTCGACTACACCGCCAAGGCGGATCAGCTCCTCAAGGATGCCGGCATCAACACGTCGTCGGAGGATAAGCCTAAGAAGGATCCTCCCGACGAGCGAGCCCGACTGGCGGCTCTCAAGCGGATCGCCAAGCTGGGCGCAGACGCAGAGCGCTCCGTCACCACCATGCAGATAGCCGCCATGGAGGAGGGACGGGCGCAGAAGCTCCGTCGGCTCGACGAGGAGCACCGGGAGCGTAAGGCTAAGATCACCGAGCAGCTCCGGGAGATAGAGATGCTCGAGAGGCAGCACCACATCGACGCCACCCCGCAGAAGGCTCGTCTCAGGGCAGTCTCCGAGGCAGAGGAGGCGGACTACAGGCGCCGGAGGGAGGAGATCTCGAGGGCGTCTGACAGCGTGATCCGGGAGGTGGAGGAGGGAGCATCCGCACGCTTCCGCTCCGACCTCGAGCAGCGCCTCGGTGAGGTGGACGCTTACTACGACCGGCTCATCAAGCGGGCTCAGGAGAGTGCCGCCGACGAGGTGCAGCTCGCGAGGACTGTCGGAGAGGTGGAGACGGCGAGACAGCGGGAGAGGGAGCTGAGGACGAGAGAGCATGAGCTGAGACTGCTGGATCGGAGGGAGGAGATAGAGGTCCGCCGTATGGCGATGACGACGAAGCGGTATGACCTCGAGGCAGACCGGGAGGAGGAGCAACTGCGGAGGCAGCTCGAGCTCTCGGAGAAGCGACTCCGTAAGCTCCGGGAGATAGAGGCTGCCGGGGGCGATGCCGCCGCTGACATCGAGCGAGCCCGGGAGGAGATCGAGGGGCTCAAGCACGCTCTCGAGGAGATCCCCGCTCGTAGGCTCCGGGAGGTCGGCAAGGCACTCCAAGGGGCCCTCTCCTCGCTCTCCTCCGTAGGGGGCGAGATGGGGGAGGTCTTCGGAGCGGCCGCCACTTCGGTGGGCGACATCCTCTCGGCTCTCAAGGAGGGCGCCACCACGATGGACGCCATCTCCTCGGCCGCCTCGGGGCTCTCCCGGGTGATCGGCATGGTCACCTCTCAGGCGCGTGCCAACGCTGACGAGGAGGCGCGCTATGCCCGGCAGCTGGAGCAGTCCTACCACCGGGCGGCGATGGCGAGGATCCGGGCGTTCGACGAGAAGGATCGGAGCATCTTCGGCCTCTCGAATCCCTATCGAGGGGCGATCGAGGGCGCCCGGAGGTACCGTCAGGCGATGCTGGAGCTGGGGCGCAGCATGGAGCGGCTCCGCGCCGGCAGGCTACAGGTGGGGACGACGAAGGTGGTCTCCGGTGCCAATATCGCCAAGGGTGCCGCCGGGGGTGCTGCCGCCGGTGCCGCCATCGGCTCCTTCATCCCGGGGCTCGGCACTGCCATCGGTGCAGCCCTCGGCGGGCTCTTCGGCGGGATAGCGGGAGCGGCCGCCCGCAAGACCGTCCCGGTATTTAAGTCCCTCACCCGACAGTATGGGCAGATCCTCAAGGAGGGGTCCCGGACCTTTGAGCTCAACCCCCGCATCCTCGAGGACTACGACCGCCTCGATGACGCCACGAAGCGCTTGGTGGACAACTGGGAGGAGATCCGCAAGGAGGCTCTCGGCGCTCAGGAGGAGATGAGGGAGACCTTCCGTCAGCTCGCAGGTGACATCGGCTCGCTCCTCAGCAAGGCGCTCTCGGATGCCTTCTCGTCGGGTGACTGGGAGACTTCGCTCGACCACTTCGAGGAGGAGGTGGATCAGATGATCGGGCGTATCGTCGACCAGCTCCTCCTCTCGGCGGTATTCGGGCGTGAGCTGGAGAAGATGCAGAAGTCTATGGAGGACTCCTTCGGGGAGGGCGGTGACGGCACCATCGTCGATGAGCTGATAGACTTCAAGAAGAAGTACCGTGACCTCGTGGCGACCTACCGGAGGGAGCGGGAGGCGGCAGACCGAGAGCTGGGGCTTCAGGGGGTAAGCACCCACCGGGACAGCGCCGAGCGCAAGGCTGTCGCCCGCCGGGGGCTGGCTCAGGCCTCTCAGGACTCCATCGATGAGCTTATGGGCATAGCCACCAATCAGCTCCTCCAGCTCCGGCTCCTCGTGGAGGCGTCGAGGGCGGGGGAGCGGGAGGCGAAGCTGAGGGAGGAGGTGCTGCGCTCCATCGCTCGGGACGTGGCGACGATAGCCTCCTACGCTCCCAGGCTTGACCTCCTCGAGGAGGTCTCTCGTGACATAGCCACCCTCCGCAGGGACGGCGTAATAATTAAGCAATAGACTACTTGACTATGAAGGAAAAGAAGAAAGCAGGCAGCCTCATCGTCCACGACCTGGTCGTCAAGGCTCCCACCCGTCGCCCCTGGGATGCGGCCGACTGGCGGCAGGCTCTCCGGGCGGCCGACCGTGGGCGTGTGGCACAGCTCTACGACCTCTACGGCGACATGCTCATCGACACCACCCTCGCCGATGCCCTCGACAAGAGGACGCAGGCGGTGATCAATAACGACCTCACCTTCGTCGACCCCGACGGCGAGGAGGTGGAGGAGGTGTCCGACCTGATCGACACCGAGGCCTTTGAGCAGCTCCTCACCATCATCATGAGGGGGCGGCTCCTCGGTCGCGCCGGTGCCGAGCTCGGCTGGTCAGAGGAGGGGCTCACCGTCGCCGACCTGCCCCCCAAGCACCTCGATGTGGACCGCCGGGAGATCCTCCTCGACCCGACGGACGAGCGAGGCATCCCCTACGAGGGCGACCCCCGGCTAATGGTCCTCGGACGACCGAGGGACTACGGCGTGATCCTCCGTGCGATCCCCTTTGCGATCTACAAGAGGGGTGGCTTCGGTGACTGGGCGCAGTGGATTGAGCTCTTCGGGATGCCTCAGCGCGTGGGTAAGTACAATACCTACGACCCGGAGAGCAAGCGTCAGCTCGAGGCGGCCATGGAGCGCGCCGGCTCAGCCCCCTGGCTGATCATCCCCAAGGAGGCGGATGTCGAGGTGAGGGAGTCCTCCGCATCCAACGGCATTTCCTTCAAGCAGTTTGTCGATGCCTGCAACTCTGAGATCCTCGTCGGCATCCTCGGTCAGACCATGACCACCATCGCCGGTGAGCGTGGCGCCCGCTCTCTCGGTGAGGTGCACCAGGAGGTGGAGGAGGCAATGCATAAGTCCGACATGCGCTATGTCGCCCGGACGCTCAATCACTGCCTCCTCCCCTTCCTCGAACGGAGAGGGCTCCCCCTCCGCTCCGGTCGCTTCGCCTTCCCGGAGGATGTGACCCCCGTATCGGTGGCGGAACTCTCGACGCTCTCCTCCCTCATCACCATCCCCCCGGAGTGGATACACAAGCGATATGGCATCCCGATGCCTGCCCCCGAGGAGGAGCCTGCCCCTGAGGAGGAGCCTGCCCCTGAGGAGGAGCCTGCCCCTGAGGAGAAGCCTGCCCCTGAGGAGGAGCCTGCCCCCGAGGAGAAGGAGAAGAAGGGTCTCACGGATTTTTTCGTCAAAGCCCCGCACCGGCTCGCGGGGCGCATAAGGGACGCATGGACGAGCTGGACCACCTCTACCATCCCGAGCGTCAGGCTCGACGATGAGACCACGATAGACCTCTCACGGCTCCTCGAGGAGGCGCTCCGGGAGGTCTACGGCGGGGAGACCCTCCTGCCGGGGGCGCTCTTCCGCGCCAATGACGAGCCGATGCAGCTCGCCCTCTCCTCGGAACTGGGAGGGGGAGACCCCGACCTCGAGCGGGAGCTGAGGTACAATATGTCGGTCTGGAGTGCCTTCAAGACACACGCCGAGGCGGATGACCTGGCGCGGCTGCTGGTGGACTCCCGAGGGAGGACGAGGAGCTTCGCGGAGTTCCGCAAGGCGGCCCGCCCCCTCATCGGCAAGTACAATGATCAGTGGCTACGGACGGAGTACAACACCGCCATCCTCCGAGCTCGGAGTGCCGTGCAGTACCGCGACGCCCTCCGCACGAAGGCTCTCTACCCCAGTCTCGAGTACCTCGAGAGCGACTCGGTGGAGAAGAGGGAGGAGCACCTCGCCCTCGTCGGCACCATCCGCCCCATCGAGGACCCGTGGTGGGACACGCACACCCCTCCGCTGGCGTGGAATTGCAAGTGCCGCATCCGCCCCACCGACAAGCCCGTTACCCCGATCCCCGAGGAGACGGCCAAGGACAAGCCCGCCCCCGGGCTCTCCGGCAACCCCGGTCGCTCAGGCAGTGTCTTCGACCTCAAGAGCCACCCCTACACCCGCGGGCAGGGTGACCCCCACTGCCCCGAGTGCCGCCGCCAGGGGCTCGTCAAGTCCTCCGATCTGCTGGACTATAAGGACCTCCTCTGTCGCATGCACCGCGAAGCCTGGGAGGCACTCGAGGGGAAGCGAAAGGAGCAGCAGAAGCTCGCCGACAAGTGGGTCAGGAAGTGGGCTGAGGAGAATATCCCGGAGAAACATGGCATTACGATCGAGAGGAGGGAATTCTACTCAGGGACTGCAATAGTGTGGCGAAAGTCCATAAAGAACCTACTCGGACACATTGCCGATCCGGAGCAAAAGCTGCTCGCCATGAAGATAGATGATATCCTGAATCTGTGCACCCCTAAAGATGGTAATGCATTTGCCCGGCTGTACAGCCACGGACATAACAGAGCCACCAAAGAGGCGCGAAACGCTATCGGATTTGCCTACTACAATTTCAAGATGAATGGGGATACGTATCAGCTGGACATGGAGGTGAGACAGCTTGGAGACTGGAAGTACGAGACACCGTATTCGATAAGGTTAATACAAAAGAAGAACTCCTAGGGCATTGACCCGACCTAACATCAGTCAGGGTACCCTAAGAGTCCTTCCTTTGACACCACAAAGATAGAGACTATAAGTGATAATACCAAATCTATGGACATCAGAGACTTTGCAAAGCGATTTCCCGGCCGGATGGATGCCGTCCGCGACTACCTCGAGGGGGAGGGGGTGAAGATGGACATCGGGCGCATTGCCATCGAGCACACGGAGGAGAACTTCCGGCTGGAGGGCTACGTCGATGAGGTGCTCAATCCCTGGAGGGAGGTGAAGCGCCGCGACCCCTCCTCGCCCTGGTACGGTCACTCCGGACAGACGGGGCGACCCTCCTCCGAGCGGACTCGGGCTAAGATCCTCCACGGCGAGACGCGCGAGCTCTCCCGAGCGACACGGGTGCGCCTTACCCCCACCGGTATCAGGGTGATCAATGCCACCCCCTATGCCGCCGTCCATCAGTACGGGCTCCCCGCCAAGATCTACGGCAAGAAGCCCTTCACCATGCCGGCCCGACCCTTCCTCGGTCCCTCGAGAGCGATGATCCGCAGGATGCAGGATAAGGTCAGGGAGAGGCTCAGGCAATTAGTAATTAGCAATTCCTAATTGAAACGGGGTCTATACCCAGGGCTGACGTTTTTGGGGAATGGGCTCACAGCTTGATAGATAGAAGCTCGGAGGGCTTCAGAGTGGCGTTGGTCCGGAATTGGGTGATGAGTCTTTTACCGCTTTTTTCCTTCATTTTGTCGACAAAGAAAAGAGCGATTTTAGACATAATGTTGAAGTTCTTTGCCTCATTATTCTTCCTCTTAAGCTGCTGGTCCTCAAGCATCACCACGTCCAGCGTGTGGTGAAGGTGATTCTCTATTGACCAATGAGCCCTTATGAGGTCAAACACCTTCCCGGGGTCGGATAGTGATGAG
>NZ_AQWR01000022.1 GCF_000375645.1 Porphyromonas bennonis DSM 23058 = JCM 16335
CGACCCGTCCGGTAAGTAAGACAGTGCGCCTAGCGGTGAGGAAGCACCCCTCTGGGGTGCCCGCTTCCTAGCCACAGGTCGGAGGGGCGTAGCCCCGACGACCCGTGGATCAGATATCGTAATCGATCCCGCGACCCCGCCAGGGTGTCGCACTGATTGACTGACTGGTGAGTGCGACACCCTGGCGGGGTCGAGGTCAAGAGGTCGATCTGCCCACAGGTCATCGCCGCTATCGCGGCTCGACCTGTGGCTATGAAGCGGGGATCCCTGTCGGGATCCATAACTCCTGCGAAGGGATCGTTGCCCCATCCGCACCGTCCGACGAGGGGACGACCCCGGGATAGGATGACCGGAAGATTCCCCTCGACCCCGCCAGGGGTCGGTCGTAATGGTGATCGTCGGAGGGAGCGACCTCCTATCTATAAGGCGCATCGTGGGTGACCCGCCTCTAATACCGGTAAAAGAATTAGCCGATCGCTACATACTGATCCCCAATGTGATGTGTAGATGCCTCTCCTGGGGCATATACCGTCCTGTCCGATAATCCGTCTCGCCCCCCGACCTGCCCGAAACAGGCTCAAGCTTGTCTATTTGGTCGTTTTTTTACATTATGTTTATCAGTATAATGTTCTGTTGTGAAGGAAGTAATCTCTTTAGCATATTCTCGGTTGCCTGTCCTGTAGCGGGAAAGGTGCAGTATTTTCATTTCATGATTGTTTTTGTTTTATTAAGAGGTGTAGAATTGTAAACAAAGCGTTACAGTTGCACTGCATATTGAGGTTTTACCTTAGATTGTAATGATGCGAGATTTGTCCCCGATCAGATCGGAGGTTTTCCTAATCCCGATATTAGGTTAGGTGTTGCCTGATAGCGATAGCAGATTCTCTGCTCATCCCCCCTAGTTCTACTGACATTATTATACATTACTATATTACTAACAACAGTTTCTTTTTTACTAACTCAAAACATTATGAGAAAAGTAACAACAACCGTTGCAGCGGCTCTCGTAGCTTTCAGCTTTGCAGCCTGCAACAAAACCAACAACAGCGCTGCTCCTGAGGTCGCTCAGGGCAACACCTATGCCTCTCTGACCATCTCCACCAAGGGTCCTCTGCGTGCAGAGGTTGATAACATCGGCCGTGATGCTGAGGGTGCTGTCAAGGGCATCACCCTTCTCTCCACCGATCCGGTAATGGACTTCACGAAAGAGAACACTGACTTCAAGAAGTCCGGTGACTACTACAAGACCAAGGCCTTCAAGACCACCGCAGGGACCCGTCCCTACGCCCTAATCATCAATAAGGGCTCTCTCGCTATGCCTGCGCTCGTCACTGAGGCTCCGGAGTACCTCTCCGCTGCTGGCAAGATGGCTGCTGACTACGCAAGCGACGATAACGGTTTCGTCATGACTTCTGAGGTCAAGAGCTTCGAAGTCAAGAAAAACATCTCTGAGGAGGATGTCAATGCACTCAATGCTCCTGACGCCAAAACCAACGGCTTCCAGCTTGACGTGGAGCGTGTCGTTGCTCAGGGTGTCGTAGTCAATGGTGCTACCGCTAATTCAGAGGGTGGTTACACTACTACTGACAATCTGGGTGACCTCTCTAGTCTGAAGTATGGTGGCGCCATGGGTGCTAAGCAGACCTACGTCTTTGGTAACAACAAGGGTAAGCGTGAGATGAGCACTGCCAATAAGTACGAAGGCTTCACGTCTTCTGTCGATAACGTTGTGACCACCGCAAGCTACGATGATGACGAAACGACTGATGCAGAAAACCGTGCAAAGTTCCAGCTCGCTGAGAAGACTGATCTCGCTCTCGTTACCGATTGGTCTGACTATAGCAGCAAGCTAGCTAAACGTGGTTTCTACTTCTTCGAGAACTCTGTAAAGAACCCCTCTGCTAAGGCTAACCTCGGTGCTCACCGTAATGCTTATGCAAAGGTTTACGGTGTATACACACCGAAGACGGTCATGAAGGCTACCTTCAAGTTTGTCGCTGAGGAGGGTACCGGTAAGTACTTTGACCCTGAAACTGGTGCTTCTAAGGATCAGGATCAGGGCGGTAAGGAGGGCCGCGTTGAGGTTTCTATGGCTCCCGTAGGGAACTTCGCTACCGGCACCACCTTCTTCCTCGGTGAGCAGGACCAGGTATTCTATGACTCTGCAGCTTCTGCAGCAGCCAGCAAGTCCGCTCCCGGTCAGAAGGCCTACATGTATAAGGATGGTAAGTGTGTCTATCGTATGCCCTGGAACCAGGTGAAGAGTGGTGAGACCACTATCTACGCTGATACCCGTCGTAATAACATCTATGTCCTGAAGGTAACTGCCTTCGAGAAGGTGGGTATGAACTACGATCCTAACGATGAGGAGGATCCGAACATCCCGAAGCCCAATAACCCCGACGAGCCTACCACTCCTCCTGATGGTGGTGATCCCTCTTGGGATAAGGCTGAGACCTTCGCTGCCTTCTTCACCCAGGCTAAGCCCTGGAACGTTGTTGATCGCGACGTTACCCTCTCTAAGCACTGATCTCTTGATAGAGATCTTCCCAACTAAGTCCGGCGCTTAGCCGGCATAGGGCAGGCGGGCTTGACCGCCCACCTGCCCACGATATAGAGAATGATACTCCCCATCCACTAAGGGGGAGCAAAGCGAAGTAAGTGTATGTGCATGGGATACCATGAGACAGATATGAGGAAGAGACTTTTACCGATCACGATAGTGACCTCGCTGCTGGCGATGATGGGACTGCTCCTCACAAGTTGCCACCCCTGCGTCTACGAGGATCTGAGCGACTGTCCGCAGATCGTCAGACTGCAGATGCAGTATGCCGATCCCTGTGGGGGCAACGTGACAGATAAGTATGCCCCGCTTGCCAAGGGGCATGACTTCCGTGTGATGGCCTTTCGCACCGATGGCTCGAGGGTCAAGCTGGAGCTCCCCGATCAGACGACGCCTCCCACCACCGAGAGTGCATTCTATGATGTGGTGGTGCGAGAGTACGGGAAGTTCACCTTCGTCACCCTCCTTGCCGAGGACTTTACCCCCTATCGTCTCGATGAAGTCATCTCTATAGATCAGCTGCTCCTCGCCCTCGAGACGACGCCGCAGACGCGGGCTGACCTGCCGGAGATCTGGTATGGGATCAGTGACAAGTACGACAACACCGACTACGCATCTAAGGGTACCGTCACCGATACTTTGCTGATGGGAATGGAGGAGAAGCTCCATACGCTCAACTTCTCCGTCAAGGGTCTCCCCACCGGAGCCTACACCCTCGAGGTGACCACGCCGGAGAATGCCCTCCTCGCGAGTGGTCTCCTCCAGGCTGGTGAGGTGACCTACCGTCAGCCCCTCCGCATCGTTGGCGACAAGGTTTTTGGCACAGTGTCGATGGATCTCTTCCGCATTGCTGCTGACAGAGCAGCGGAGACGAAGCTCACGCTGAGCGACAGCGAGGGTAAGGTCCTTTACGAGACCACTTTCGGAGAGTACTTCAGTCTCACCCCTCAGACGAAGGCGATTTTCTGTCAGCGTAACATCGATATGAGCGTCGAGCTCGAGCCTACCGACCAAGGGACATGGATGATGGTGGCGGTCACTGTGAAGCAGTGGAACCTGGTTTACCGCAACGTGACTTTAGGATAAATGATTATGACTCGACTACTACCCCATAGAGTGGCGCTCTACGCCTTTATCCTCGCTCTTGTCGGCGGGCTCACCGCCTGCCACCAGTCCATCGCCCCCACCGAGGAGGAGCTGGCCGGCAGCTGCGAGCAGGCTGTCCGCATCACCGCCCGGGTATCCCCCTATGGCGGTGCCCCCGCCGGCACCCGCGCTAATGTCGATGGCAAGGTCGTCAATGAGCATACCGACGACTGGCAGCCCCGCTCCAAGCCCGGCACAGGGGGTGAGGTGCGCATCTCCCGCCTCTTCCTTATCGTTACCAAGCGGGGCAGCGACAAGATCGAGCGCCTGATCTACTACACCGATCCGGAGTATAAGCCGGGGAAGGTTAATAATGGTAAGCTCTCCGGAACCAATATCAAGGCGAAATATCTCACTATCCTTGACGAACAGCTGGGTGTCGTCACTATGGATTTGAGCCTCCTCCCGGGTGACTACACCTTCTACCCCATAGCAAATTCGAAGGCTTTGGAGGGTAAAGTAACAGGCTTTACGGCGAATGAAGTCAAGACGCTGGCCGACCTGAGGGGAGTGACCTCACCCAATACCTCTTTCGTCGCTGAGGAGAGCCAGACCTCGTCCTACGAAAACGACTTCCCCATCATAGGTATGGGAGAGCTCTCTGTCCCTTCCTCTATAGACCTCAGCAAGCCGGTGGAGCTTACTCCGGAGATCCCTATGGAGCGTCTCTTTGCCCGCGTCGATCTCACCCTCACCACCGCCAAGGATATGGAGCTCACTGACTACCTCTCCGAGGCCGATGGTGAGACCTACCGCCCCTCCGACTACAAGCTCCATAAGCTCAATGTCCTGGCGTACAATATTTCCATAGGGAATAAGTATTGGTATCCGCTACTCCCCGTCCCGGGCGAGTATACCTCACTCCCTGCCGGTCTGCCGAGAGCGAGCGACTTCAAAGCGCCCTCGATCTCGCCAGGCACGCCTGCCAATCCTATAATGGAGGATGGAAGCAACCCCTCCGAGAGCTACTCATGGCAGAAGTTTGTCAATGACGGAGCCACCGGGAGACTACGGATACTCTGGCAGCAGCCTCTTCTCTACACGAAGGTCTACAAGGACACAGAAGATAAGGCATTTCACCTCTACCTCCCCGCGATCTACCTCCCTGGTGTCACAGACAAGGACAAGTCGATACGGCTGGAGCTGAAGTTCAAGAAGCTCGACGGCAGTGGCGAGATCCTCACCTATCGTATCCCGATCCACAACGAGAAGGATGCCGCAGACTACTACTCCATCCGCCGCAATACGATCTACCACATCGACCTCACCTTCTACGGCAGCAAGCTCGAGGTCAAGCAGAGCAACGCCGAGTACACCGTCGACACGTGGGAGGATAAGCCGGTAGATATCCCCTGGTAAGCGATTATCCGAAGAGCCCGTCTGCGCAGACGACACTGGACTACCTATGGCTGTCTCGCTGACGATACAATATATATAATAATGATACGTACATATACTGACATGAAACCATTATACACGAGATATGTCGCTTCGCTGGGAGCACTCCTCCTGCTGGCGCTCTCCCTCGTCGGATGTCGAGACACGCTACTAGACCGCACTCAGCCGGACCCCACCGCCCCGGAGCAGATCGGGGATGACGTCACGGATCGTCTGGATGGCGCTGTCACGGTGTCTCTCTCTTACGACACCCCTGCACTCAGGACGCCCCAGACCCGTGCTGCCCTGTCGGTGGATCAGGAGAGTGAGCTCAAGCTCGCCACCACCCGGGTGATGATCTTCGATAGCAACGACGTGTATCAGTACGATGCTCCCCTGACCAAGATCGAACGCAGCACCAAAGACATGCAGGAGGGTAACCTTATCGTACAGATCAAGCCCGGAAAGGGACTCGGGATCGTCGTGCTTGCCAACCTTACCGAGAAAGAAAAGGGACGCGAGGTGTCAGGTAAGAAGGACGAAATCCTTAAGACCTTCGAGTTCTCCATGGACCAGACTACCGACTTCTCTAGCGTAGGCATCCCTATGTTTGGTGAGGTAACCCAGGTAGAGGTAAAGACCGATACTCAGCCTGTCCCTAAGCTGGATAAGACCATCCACCTCCTCCGTGCCGTAGCACGTGTGGATGTGGGGCTCAATATGTCTGCGGTAGGCACTTCAGGCAAGGACAGCGACTTCGATGAGACCGCCTCCGACCTCATCTCCACCATTGTAGACCCCGCCAATAAGAGTTCTAAGAAGGTGAAGTGGACGCTCCTAGAGACGAAGTTCTACAACGCCTCGTCCAAGGGACTGGTAGCGCCTGCAAAGGATAATTATAAGTTAGACGGTGATAAGCTAAAGGCAACTGCCCCAACTCTACTAACTAACCCAGATAAGCAGGACCTCACCTATAAGGCGGATAAGGCGGAGAAAAATCTCCTCAAGCGCGTCATCTATGTGCCTGAGACCGACAACCCCGCAGCCACTCAGAGCGGGACGGAGACCACACCCGAAGCAAAGAAACAGTACCTGGAGCGCCCCTATCTGATCCTCAAGCTACAGTACGACGAGGTCGATGAAAGCGACAAGATCAAGACCGGTGGTGCTTCGGGTGAGACCTTCTTCCGTGTCGACTTCCTCAAGCGTGAGGGCGATGAGGCGACCGCCAAGTACACCTACCTCCCCCTCCTCCGCAACTACCGCTACAAGGTGGATATCCGGAATATCGGTGGCCTCGGCTTCGACAGCGAAGACGAGGCCAAGGAGGGTCCGGCTGCCAACATTATGTACAACGTCGTGGTATGGGACGAGTCTACACTCTCCAATGTCGTCTACGACGGCCAGTACATGCTCGGCGTGCAGAATGATAAGCTGCTGTTTCACAAGAATGGCGGCACCTTCTCCACTAAGGTCCAGACCTCATGGCCCGGGGGCTTTAAAGTAGAGGGGCTACCTGACTGGGTCACGGTCAAGTCCACTGAGCCAAGCGACCCCGATGCTACCGGTGAGAAGATTGTGACCTTCGAGGTGACAGAGTCTACGACGACGAAGAGAGACTTCTCCGGAGCCTATATCCAGGCAGGACGTATGCGCTGGAATCTCGACATTACTCAGCTCAATACCCTTGACCTAAGGATAGCTATCTTCTCTGACCTCGAGTGTACCAAGCCACTACAATACATCGAGCTCGACGAGCGAGGTAAGGAGACTCCCGACAATGACTACACCGTAGGTAAGATGAAGTTCTATGTCAGGGTCACACCTGCCGCACGTATCTCGGCTGTAAATGATGAGACCAAGGCCCCCTTTATCTTTAAGGGCGCTGCTGCGACCTCACCCTCACGACCGCCTATAGAGACAGCTAAGGAGGTCTCCACGGGAGTCTATGAGTTTGAGGTCACCGCGGATCCTCTCAGCAACCCTAAGAATCCTTTCGAGACGCGACAGAATAAGTACCACTTCATCACCGAGCAATCCGGTGAGAAGGCTGAGGCAACGCTCGCCATCAGTCAGACGGAGTACAATATTGTTTTCTACGAGGATGAGGAGCTTACCAATCCTATGATAAGCGAGGGTGATGCCGCCACCTACTTTATGGATGGCACGGACAAGCAGTTCTACGTCCGCAGTAACATCCCCTACATCATCTGGATGGATAATCAGATGATCGACGAGTCCGCACGGAGTCGCGAGAATGCTAATGCCGACGGGTCCTCTAAGTTCCCCATGGTCACCGGCTATTATGATAAGGATGGTACATTCGTTCTGCTTGACTACGAAGACTACGACCCCAATAACAGTACGAACAACTGGAGGAGAGTTAAGACAGAGGAAGCCCCCACGCCAAATGGATCTCCGCTCAAGTTTAAGGCGGCAGAGACCGATGCCCTCAAGATCATCTATGGTCATGTGATGTGGGTCGCTTGTACCACAATGAAGTCACTGGAGTGGAAGTTCCCACTCTACGACAAGCAGCAGGCTAATCACAAGGAGGTCACTAAGATCCAGACCAATTTTGTTGCCGGCTACTTCCTCCCGGAGGCTAATTGCTACCCTCTGACGCTTGGCTATAGTGGGGTACTTATACCTCTTTCGCGTATTAATCACGCTGCAGACTTTTATGAGCGGTATATGGATGCGCCGGCTAATTTTGGTAAAAGTGACTATGTGATTTCTGATGATCACAATGCGTGTATTGGTTCCGAGTCATGGGAAACGTATAAAAAGCGTAATTCTCTAAATCGCCTCGATGAGGATGATGATATAGATGTAGAGGTGCTGTGGACTGATATCAAGAGTGTTACGGAGAGAGAATCAGCAGCTGATCGAAACCCTGTAAAGGCCGATGGCACGGCTCCTCTTAGACTTCTTACCGACCTACAACTGGCAGGGGAGCGATATATCTTCCTAATGCCGGGTAAGGATGGGTCAGAGAACTATGGAAACCTGGTGGTTGCCGTCCGCTCAACTAAGAAGAAAAAGGTGGATAATAACAGATCTATCATCCTTGATCCGGATGAAAAGAATAAGAAGACCATACTCTGGAGCTTCCACTTAATGCTCTACAGACCCGCAAGCATAGCACCAAACGGCACCGGTATCCCCAAAAACAATGGCTTTGAATCTACGATTAGTAATGGGTCTGTCACATTCTATGATAAGACTAAGACTAACGATAAAGAATATAGCGATTATTGGTATCCGGATATCTACTCTTGGCCGTATGATTTAGGTGCCTTTAAGATGCCAGAAGGTTGGGACAACACCTTGCTAGGAGTTACTAATGATGATTCAGGTCGCCGTGACCTTGACTATAGGGCGATTGGGATGAGTTATCAATTCGGGAGAAAGGATCCTTTCCCAAGGTGGCACGGAGCAAAAACCCCTCCCTCACGATTTGTGGGCGACAATGGTAAGGAAGTCTCTTTTAAATTACATAAGAATACAACAATCTCGATGAGGGAATCTATTGAGAATCCCATGGTCGTTGTTGGGAGTGGACGTGGAGAGCAGTGGCTTACAGAGGGGGGTAAAGGTACTGCTTCTAATATTGGCTTCTTGGGCTCAGCATCGTTCCCATATTATGGACTATGGGGTGGCGGTGCTGCCGTTGGAAATGAAAACAATGCGAATAAAACCAGATTAAGTGTGAATCGTTCGACCGATAAGACCGTCTTTGACCCCACACCGTATGGATTTTCCGTACCCGCACCCGGCTACTCTTCCACAAAAGTGTTAAACGATTCTAGGTACAATGTAGAGCGATTCAGACCCAACTTCGCTCGTCACTTTGTGAATACTGAATATCGCTTGATTAGTGAAAAGAATGCCCGTTATGTGACCATCTTTGGAGTAACTAACAAAACACCGCTTTCTTCAGGAGGGGGAGAGCAAGGATGGGCAGTTAGTACCACATACATAGCACAAGCTCACTATCCCATTTTTACTCTTAAGCCGGGTAATGCAGGATTCCAGCAGAGATATGCTGATTATTGCAATAGAAGTGCACCAATTGCTCTTCGCCCTTTCAATAATCTTAAGGAGAGCGACTGGGAGACGTACATTCGTCGCTGATCAATAGCATCGGCTTATTAGCTGACTGAGAGCAGCCCTGCATCCTCGTGGATGCAGGGCTGCTCTCTCATGTAGGTCCCCCTCTCTCAGCGAGGAGCGCCCCACCCGGAGCGCTCCTCGCTGCCTCTATAATATGGTGTCCCGAGGAGCTGCTGCAAAGATACGCCCACCGCCGGGGGGCATTGTCTCCTCCGGTCTCTCCGGGTCTCCTCCCTGCACAATGGGGACTCTATCGGACAAGTCAGACGGGATGGGGCTTCTGTCGGACAAGCCGGACGGCGCTGAGTATAGACCTGCAGCTCCCTCCCAGCTGCCCCTCACAACTCCCCCTCCCGGCTCTCCTGCACAGCACCAGCAGCTCGGCTCCCATCCTGGCTCCCTGGCGTCCTCCCTGCCGATCTAGGAGGAAGAGATCGCGCCGTCCGACTCGTCCGACTCGTCCGATATGATAGGCGCTCGTCTGATAAGACAGCGCGCCCGTCCGATAGGATAGCGCGCCTGTCCGATAGGATCGCTATGGGGTATTTCTGGAAAGGGGGTATATTTGGGTATGACGAAACCTTTCTTACCACAGCGCGGGGGCTATCGCAGCCTGAAGGTCTATCGGGTGACCACCCTGATCTACGACCTGACTTATCACTTTGCTCACACCTATCTGAAGGCGTACGACCGCACCATCGATCAGATGGTGCAGGCGGCTCGCTCCGGGAAGCAGAACATCGCCGAGGGGAGTGCCGCCGGGACTCACTCCTCCGAGACTGAGATCAAGCTCACCAGTGTCGCTAAGGCGAGCTTGGAGGAGCTCCTTGTGGACTATGAGGACTACCTGAGGACGAGAGGTCTCCCCGGCTGGGGGCCCGGTCACCCGCGCTACGATCGGCTACGCGCCTATGCGCGGAGCGAGGAGATCTTCGGTGACTGCCCGGGGATCTTCGAGCGGATGAGCGATGAGGAGCTTGCCAATCTCGCTATCACGCTGATCCACCAGGCGACCTATATGCTGCGCCGCCTGATTGAGCGTCAGCAGGAGATGTTTGTGGAGAATGGTGGTATCCGGGAGCGGATGAGCCGCGCCCGCCGCTCCTACCGCTCCTCTGAGAAGTAGGGGGGGGGGCCTATCTTATCGGACGGGTCGGACGGGTCGGACAAGTCGGACGAGTCGGACGGCGCTGAGCTCTATCGGACGAGTCGGACGGGTCGGACGAGTCGGACAAGTCGGACGGCGCTGGGTATGGACCTGCTGTCCCTCCCTACACCCTCCTCCCGCCCTCCCTCACACTCTCTCCTCCTCTCTCCCTCCCTCTCTCCTCCCTCACCAGCTCTCCCTCAGCATGCCGGCATCCGCAAGGATGCCCGCTCCATAGGCATTGGTCGAGGCACGAAGTGCCGATGACCGATGTATAGGCGCATACATGATGGCTCGACCCCTTGTGGGTCGCCGGGATGTGGTTGCTTGCTCGGCGACCCCTGTCGGGGTCGTGATGCAATGGTAGGGCGCTGCACATCGGTCACCGCTTCGCGGATGACCGATGCCTATGGAGCGAGCACCCGCAAGGGGTGCACCGCCGGCAGGTCTGGGCTCTCTCGGACGGGTCGGACGGGGAGGCACCCCATTCAGGGTGCACCGCCGGGCGGAGCGAGGAGAGGATAGGTAGGGGAGGCACCTCGGAGAGGTGCGTTCTTCATAGCTGTAAAACTCAAATGCGTCACCCCTGCCTAGTCAGCTGCTGCTCGATCTCCTCGAGGGAGGTGTCACGGAGGAGCACACGTCCCTGCGAGTCCAAGGGGTAGATCGTCGGCACGTGCTCGATGATGTAGAGCTCCATACCGTCGAGATCCCTATAATTCCGACCATGGATCCACCCCTTGGTCATGCTGCCTTATCCTCAGAGGGTGCGAGGCAGATAGAGGGTCTTCGTCTCGTCGTTGTAGACTGTGGCGATGGGCAGCTCCCTCTGCTTGCCGTCCACGGTGTAGAGGGTCGAGAAGGCGCGGATGACGTAGGTGTGACCGCCCTTCTTCGCCGTCAGCACCATATCCTCGGCGCGGTCGCCCTTGAGCGTCACCTTGCACCCCGCAAAGACCTCCGTGTGGGGGGCGAAGTACTTGTCCGACATCTCCTTCATCGTCTGTGGCATCGCTGTCAGCGTGCGGAGGTAGTCATGGAGCTGGAGGTTGGTATTGAAGCCCACCAGTCGCTTCTCGAAGTCCGGGTGGTAGCAGCCGAGGAACACCTCCTCACCGGTATGCCCGTGGGTGGTGAAGACGATATAGGTCATGTCGGTGTAGGCGCGACAGATATACCCGGCGAGAGAGGAGGCGTACAGCGACTTCAGGTGGTCGATCAGGTCAGCAGAGAGGTAGTCGGAGAGCTGCACCTTCTTCCTCACCTCAGCCGGCTGAGTGGCAGCACTTCGGCTGTCCACCTCGTACTGACGGAGTGCGCGGACGATCGGCAGCTGGTCTGCGGGGAGCTCGCGAGTGGTCACCTCCCGCCAGATCTGCTCGATCTGCTCCTCCGGAGAGGCAATCAGGCGCTCAGCCAGACCGGATGCGGTGAGCTTGATCTGCGTGATGGGACCAAAGAGCTTGGACGCCGGCGTCTGAGCATAAGTGTGACCGAGGTTGTCGGTCCCGATGGCGATACCGCTATTGCCGTGGTCGGCGGTCATCAGGACGACGGTATTGCCATCCTTCTTTGCGAAGTCGATCGCTGCCTTGACTGCGCGATCAAAGCCGAGGAACTCGGTCGCCATGCCGACAGGATCATTGGCATGCGCAGCCCAGTCCACCTTGGACCCCTCGATCATCAGGACGAAACCCTTGTCGTTATTGGTGTCCAGGACCCGGAGCGCACTCTTCGTCATCTCCTCGAGCGAGGGCATCACGGCGGGGTCTCGGTCGAGGTCAAAGGGCATATCCATCGGAGCGAAGAGACCCCATACCTTCTCTCCCTGATAGTCAAGCGCCGCCTTACCCGGCTCGGTGAAGACGCTCCAGCCGCGCTCCTCGAGGTACTTGCGGTACTCAGGCTTTATGAGCGAAGCACCGCCGCCATAGAGGACGTCGATCTGATTGTGGACCATCTGGGGAACGATCCAGTCGTACTTACTCCTCTTGTACGAGGAAGAGGTACAGTCAGCAGGGGTGGCGTGGGGAAATTCGCAGGTCACCACGATACCGGTCTTGCGTCCCTGCTCCATGCGAAGCGCCTGCCAGAGCGGCACGAGTGGGCGTCTCTGCCAGAGCGAGTCGTAGGGGAGGAGGTCTGCCTCATCGTGGAGAACGGGATAGGTGCTCACCTGACCGGCAAGCCCCGGCACTCCATTCATATAAGTGCTGGTGGTGGGTGCGGAGTCGCCGATGGGCGAGTCAGAGCAGTAGGTGAGGATGGTCCCGCAGAGATAGGGATCTATGAGGAGGTTTTGCTTCTCCGCATCGGTCAGACGCTGATACCAGCGCGCCAGCGAGAGGGTGGCGAGGGAGGTGCCGTCCGAGATACAGAGGATGACATTCTTGACCGGCTTGGGGGTCTCATGGACGACTGCCTGACCAGGCAGCGTCACCAGGAGCGTCGCCATCAGCACGACGCTACGCACGACAGAGAGGGTAAATGATCTCATGATATGTTTCACTGTGTTTTGTACCGGCACAAATGTAGCATTTTTGCGTCAATAGTCTTCCCTCCACTCCTCTGGTTACGGATGGGGGGAGGGGGGGCTGAGGCATCAGAACCTACCCGGTTAATCCGCCGATTCCTGACCTCGGAATGACCATCCACACACCATGCTGGATATCAGTAGGTAGCGATCGGCTCATTCTTTTATCGGTATTAGTGTTATCTATTATCGGTATTAGAGTCACCTATTACCGACTATAGTTTTCACTAATACCGATATTAGTCTGAGATCATCACATAGTGCGCTCGTAGCGGGCGCCTGGGAGGGAGCGGACCTTGCCGGAGAGCTCCAGCTCGAAGAGCCGCCCGGAGAGTGCCCCGGCCTGTTCGCCAAGCCTCAGGGTGAGGTCATTGAGGGTCAGCGGTCCCGCCTCGCGGAGTTCTCTCAGGATGGGATCCTCCTCCCCCTCCTCGGTCTCGGAGGAGAAGGGGAGCCGCTGCGCCGGGGATCGATCGGGGAGGAGACTCAGCTCATCGAGGAGAAAGTCAGGATCGGTGAGACAGGCGGCTCGCTCACTGGCGAGGAGCCAATTGCACCCCTCTGATGTGGAGTCAAAGATCCGCCCCGGCACGGCAAAGACCGATCGCCCGTAGTCGAGAGCGAGACCGGCCGTGATGAGCGCTCCGCCTCGTCGGGCACTCTCCACTACGACCGTGGCGCGAGTCATCCCGGCGACGATGCGATTGCGAAGGACGAAGTGCTGCGGGAAAGCTCGGGTATGGTAGCCGTACTCTGTCACCACTCCTCCACCGTTGTGGATCATCTCTGCGGCGAGGTCTCTGTGGCGGGAGGGGTAGAGCGTGTAGTGTCCGTGCGCCACCACGGCGACGGAGCGGAGGCCGTGCCGGAGTGCCGCCCGGTGTGCGAGCGCATCGACGCCGTAGGCGAGTCCACTGACGATGACCAGGTCGGGCCTCAGCTCCGCCCAGTGCCCTACCATCCGCTCGATCACATCAGCTGCGTAGGTGGTACACCGGCGGGTGCCAACGATGGCGATCATTGGTCCGTCGGTCGGGAGGGTTCCCTTGACATAGAGGACAAGGGGCGCATCGGCACAATTGAGCAGATACTCAGGGTATCCTTCTTCTCCATAAAAGAGCGGGGTGATCGTCTCTCCCACCGCTGCTCTCTCGCTCAGCGTCCGGAGCTCCTCCTCAGCCTTTCGGAGTGAGTCATCAGATCGGATGAGCCGAGCTAAGGAGGGGCGGATGTTGGGGTTTTGCGCCAGCTCGTCTGCCGTCGCCTCGAAGATGCGCTCCGGATGGTTGTCAAAGTCCTCGAGGAGGGCGTGGCTGATGGTGGAGCCGACACCCGGGAGCATCGTCAGTCGCAGGAGAGCAAGCTGTGCAGGGGTCAGTGAGAGGGACACGGGAAGGGGAGAGACTTGAGGTGCTTGTCGCAATAGTCGACGAGGAAGTCGAAGTACTCCCCCCGCGTTAGTCGGCCATCCTGCACACCGGCGACGTGGACCCGACCGGAGCATACCACCACGCCGTCGCTCTCGCGGATCACATCCTGGTCGGCAATAAGGAGAGGGCCCCTCCTCGATAGATTGACTCCGACGACGAAAGTGTCTCCCGAGCGGAGAGACTGACGGTAGTCCAGCTCGGCATGGGTGACAAACATGTCAAACCCCTCATCGTGCTTGCTCGAGAAGCTGTCGCCGACGATGCGGAGGAACTGGTGGCGGGCATGCTCTAAGTAGTGGAGGTAATTGGCATGATTCACAACGCCCTGGAGGTCGCACTCGTAGTCGCGGACCGCTGTCACGGGGCTGAGGTAGATATAGGTCTTGCGTCTCATGGGTTAGAAGTACTTGCTTCCTCTCTCCTTCTTCCGCTTCCTCATCACGAAGAGCCGATCCCCGGGACGCACCTCCTCCGGAACTTTTACGCTGAAGGGGATGCCGATCTCGTCGATGCGGCTCCTCCGCTCAGACTTGTCGCCGAGGAGCATCTGACGAGCCTCGAAGAAGACCGCCCCGGTCGTCGGACCGGTCACCAGTAACCGCTCGCCCTCCTCGACGTAGCCGCTCTCCAGCACCAGCTCAGCCACACCGATCTTGCCATAGTAGTGGGAGACGCGACCGATGCCCACCTTGACCAGAGTCGTGTGAGAGCCATAGCGATCGGTCCACTCGCCGAGCCGCTGGCCGAGGTAGTAGCCGTCCCAGAAGCCGCGATTGAAGACGGTCGCCAGTCGCTCATCCCAGCCGGCTATCTTCTCCGCCCCGTAGCTGCCGTCCAGATAGGCCCGGATCGCCTCATCGTAGCACTCGGACACTGTGCGGACATACTCCGGACCTCGGGCACGACCCTCGATCTTGAAGACCCTGACGCCGGCGTCGATCATCTTATTGAGGAAGTGGATCGTCTTGAGGTCCTTGGGCGACATGATGTACTTGCCATCGACCGTGAGCTGGTCCCCTGTTGCATCGTCCGTGACGAGGTAGCTCCGGCGGCAGATCTGATTGCACTCGCCCCGATTGGCAGACTTATTCATCTCCCCGAGGCTGAGGTAGCACTTGCCACTCACCGCCATACAGAGCGCCCCGTGGGCAAACATCTCGACGCGGATCAGTTCTCCCTTGGGACCACAGATATGCTCCTCCTCGATCGCACGATGGATCAGCTCCACCTGGTCCAGCGTGAGCTCGCGGGCAAGCACCACGACATCAGCGTAGCGGGCGTAGAAGCGGAGCGCCTCGACATTGGAGATATTGAGCTGAGTGCTGAGGTGGACCTCCACCCCCTGCTCGTAGGCGTAGGCCATGGTGGCGATGTCGGTGGCGATGATGGCTGAGATGCCGGCGGCCTTAGCGGCGTCGATGATCTCGTGCATCCGCACCATATCCTCGGGGTAGATGATCGTATTGACGGTGAGGTAGCTCTTCATCCCGTGGTCGCAGAGCAGGGCTGCCACCTCAGGCAGGTCCTCGAGCGTGAAGCTCTTGGAGGAGTGGGCCCGCATATTGAGCCCCTCGATGCCGAAGTAGGCGGCATCGGCACCGCCTTGGATCGCCGCTATGAGCGACTCCCGGCTGCCGGCGGGTGCCATGATCTCGAAGTCTTTTCTTTCCATTACTATCCTTTTGCTTAAATGGCGGGCAGGCTCATGCCGGTAAACTTGCGGTAGAGGTCGAGGGCGTAGACGTCGGTCATACCGCTGATGTAGTCGAGGGCGGACTGGATCTTGCCGTAGAGCGTCGGTGACGACATGTCGTACTGGGAGGGGATGCGATTAAACCAAAGCTTGGAGTAGGCCCTCTCAGGGTGGAGCTGCGCCTCGATCAGGTTGTCTAAGAGTGAGGAGAAGATCCGGAATCCCGCCAGCTCGATGTCCAGCACTTCACTGGCGTAATAGATGCGGTCAAAGGCAACCTCCCGCGCCGCTCTGTACGCCTCCCGCTGTCGCTCCTCCATGGCACCGATCAGGCTGCCGTGGAAGGTGCCGCTTAGGATCTCCTCCCGGTGGTCGAGGAAGGTGTCGATGGCGGAGAGGGTGAGGCGATTGACCACCTTGCCGCGGAGGTAGGCGATCTGTTCGTTGTCGTCCGAGAGCTGATCGATCACCCTACCGGCCTCCTCCCGCTCTGTGTCGGTGAGGAAGGAGTAGAGCAGCGCGGTGCACTCCTCCCGCGAGAGGATCTTGAGCTTATACGCATCCTCGAGATCCATGATCTGGTAGCAGATATCGTCCGCCGCCTCGACCAAGTAGACCAGAGGGTGACGGGCGTACTCCGGGTGCTCGCCGTTGGAGATCTCCAGCAGCCCCAGCCTCCTTGCCACCTGCCGTAGGGTCTCCTCTTCGCTCGCAAAGCAGCCAAACTTCCCCGTCTCGCACTCCTTGGCGGAAGTGTAGGGGTACTTGATGAAGGAGCCTATCGTGGCGTAGGTGAGACCGTATCCGCCGGGGCGTCTGCCGCAGAAGGTGTGGGTCAGTAGGCGGAGCCCATTGGCATTGCCATCGTAGTGGACAAAGTCGGCCCATCGTCCCCCCTCCGACTCGAGGCAGTCCCGCCAGCGGGTGCCGGTGCCCTCGGTGAAGTAGGCGTGGATGGCCCGCTCGCCGGCGTGACCAAAGGGGGGATTGCCCATATCGTGCGCCAGGCAGGCAGCGGAGACGACGGTACCGACGTCGGAGAAGTCGAAGGGCAGCTCCGGCTCCTCAGCCTTGACAGCACGGCCGATGGCATTGCCGAGCGAGCGACCGACGCAGGAGACCTCTAGCGTATGGGTGAGGCGATTGTGGACAAAGATCTGCCCGGGTAGGGGGAAGACCTGCGTCTTATTCTGCAGCCGGCGGAAGGGGGCACTGAAGATCAGCCGATCGTAGTCTCTCTGGTAGTCGGTTCGCCCGGGCTGCTCGGCCGCCGCCCCCTCCTGACCGAAGCGCTCACTCGCCATGAGTCGCGCCCAGTCCATCCTCTTTTTCTCCTTTATCATACCACTCAGAGATTTCGCTCTCTTAGGAGGTCGACAAAGTGGCGCACGCCGGCTGAGGCGCCCTCGTGGATCTGCTCAAAGTCGCCCGGCACCGGCACCGGCTTGGGGTCGATGAGGAACTTCGGGATCCCGTCCGGGGCGCAGGTGGAGAGACCGGCAGCGGGGTAGACGACGAGGCTGGTACCGATGATAAGAAAAATGTCTGCTGCTGTAGTGGCGCGGATCGCATCGCTCATGCGGGGGACCCCCTCACCGAAGTAAACGATGAAGGGCCGCAACCGTCGCCCACTGCGGTCGGTGGCATCGATGGGCATCTCCAACTTGCCGTCCGGGAGGGGAAGCGGCGTCTCGGGGTCGTCTATGGTGCAGCACTTCATCAGCTCACCATGGAGATGGATCACGTGGCTGCTCCCTGCCCGCTCGTGGAGATCGTCGATATTCTGCGTCACGATGGTGACGTCGTAGTCCTGCTCCAGCTCTGCGAGGAGCTTGTGTCCGGCATTGGGCTGAGCGGCAGCGCAGCCGAGGCGGAGCTTATTGGCGAAGCGGATGCAGCGTGCCGGGTCGCGCAGGATCGCCTCATGGGTGGCCACCTCGGCGACAGGTTCGTTCTCCCACAGCCCGTCCGCATCACGGAAGGTGCTGAGACCGCTCTCGGCACTCATACCGGCGCCGGTGAGCACCACTAATCTTTTTTTCTTTCTTTGACTCATAACCATTGTCTCTCAGAAGTCTCGGGGCTCGCTCCCCATATAGATGTCGAGGATCCCCCCGCGAGCGATGTCCTCATAGTCGAGGTAGCGCTTTGTGTAGTCTCCGCCATTGAGCCGGATCCTCTGGATGTAGATATTCTCCGCACTATTGTCGTGCACGCGAATGGTGAAGTGCCCATCTCGCACGTTCAGCTCCGCCGCATCGATGATCGGGCTGCCGAAGTAGTAGCGCCCGCCCGCCGGCTCCACCTGATAGAGCCCGATGGCGGAGAGAAGGAGCCAGGCGCTCATCTGCCCCGCATCCTCATTGCCCGACAGTCCGTCCGGTGCCGCATGGTACAGCTCCGTCATCACTTGGCGGAGGAGCGGTGCCGCCTTGGACTGCCTCCCGAGGACACTGTAGAGGTAGATGGTGTGGTGGCTCGGCTCATTGCCGTGCGCATACTGACCAATCAGACCGGATATGTCAGGCGAAGCATCGGCACCGGTCAGGTCCGAGGAGATGGAGAAGAGGCTGTCCAGCTTGGCGATCAGCTGCTCCTCTCCGCCGAAGCAGCCCGCCAGCCCCTCCACATCCTGCGGGACGAGGAAGGTGTACTGCCACGCATTGCCCTCGCAGTAGTCATCATCGCGGTGCTTGGAGGCAGTGGGATCAAAGGGGGTGTGCCACTCGCCATCGCTGCCCTTGCCCCGCATAAAGCCGGTGACCGGGTCGAAGAGATGGTGGTAGGACTTGCTCATCTTGAGGAAATAGGTGTAGTCCTCCTCGTGCCCAAGGTGCTTCGCTGCCTCAGCAAGGGCGGCATCGGCGATCGCGTACTCCATATCGTAGGCGACGCTCTCGCGCATCTTGTCGTAGGGGATGTAGCCGTACTCGCGACGGAGATCCTTCCCCCGCTCGTCAAGGAGGGCGGTCTTCTTCAGTTCCTGGTAGACCGAGTCGGGCTCCTCGCAGAGCCCCTTCACGATCGCATCAGCAAGCACACAGATGCCGGGATCGCCCACCATCGTATTGGTCTCATTGGCATAGAAGTGCCAGACCGGCACCTTGCCCCCCTCGCGTGAGATCGCCGTCATCGTACCGACGATGTCTCCCATGCGGTCGTGCTGGATCAGGGAAAAGAGTGGATGAAAGGCTCGGTAGGTGTCCCATAGGGAGAAGGTCGAGCGGGTCGTGTAGCCCGGGTCGGCGTGCTTGGCGAAGTCAGCACCGTGGTAAGACCCGTCCGCATTGCTATAGTCGGAGGGGGTGATGAGGGTGTGGTACAGGGCGGTGTAGAGGGTGACGAGGGTGGCAGAGTCGCTCGCTGCCATCCGCATCCGACCCAGCTCCTTCTCCCACGCCTCGTCAGCGGCCTTGCGGACGCTGTCGAAGTCCCACCCGGGGCACTCGGCTGCCATATTGGCCCACGCATCCTCCGTGGAGGTGGGAGAGAGGGCGACCTTCAGCAGAACCGGCTCCGTCGGCTGCTCCAAGTGAATGTACGCATAGTTGTAAGGCACGTCGCTCTCCTTCCCCGGCGTGGGGCTGGTGCCGTAATCGATGGCGCGGATCGGGGTGGAGAGCTCAGCAGCGAAGTAGATCCACTGATCCCTTGCCCAGCCGGTGGAGTAGCGGTACCCCTCCACTCTCGTATCGCTCACCTGCTTTACCTCGCCCTTGGTCAGCCGGTCCCAGTTTCCTCCATTGGCAAGGTCCCAGATGATCCCCGGCTGCTCTGCTCCCTCGGGGAAGGAGTACCGATGCAGTCCCACCCTGCTCGTCGCCGTCAGCTCTACGTCAATGCCGTATCGGGTGAGCCGGGTGGCATAGTAGCCCGGGTGGACCACCTCGCGGCTCCGGTCGGAGTAGCTCCACTGCCCGCTCGCCGGATCGTCCGCCGTCCCTCGCCCCGGCGTTACCTCGCCCGTCACCGGCATCACCGTCAGGTCGAGGAGATCCCCGATGCCGGTTCCGCTCATATGGGTGTGGGAGAAACCTATGACCGTGCTGTCGGAGATGTGGTACCCGCTACACCAGTCCCAGCCCTCCGTGACGGAGGTGGGGCCGAGCTGAACCATCCCGAGCGGGACACTCGCCCCAAGGAAGACGTGCCCGTGTCCTCCGGTCCCGATCCAGGGGTCCACGAGGTCGGTTAGCTTGGTCGGGTAGTTGGGAGTCCCCTCTTCTATAGTCTTGCTGCAGCTAAGAGTCAGGAGTAGGGTCATCACCGCTGAGAGGGTGAGGGTATTCCTATAGTTCATAAGTGAAATAGATCTTGCGTGTCGTCACTTGTCTCTGAGAGGCGTAGGGGGATAAAGATGTAGGCATCCTCCTCCGTCAGCCCTAAGCTGCAGAGGTACTCGGCATCCACCGTTGCCACAATGGAGAGGAAAGGGATAGCCTCCTCCATCTCCTCGTGCATGGAGGGGTGTGGGAAGAAAAGTGGTCGCTCCGGTTCGTCCGGATCTAACTTGGGCGGAGCCTCCAGCCTGTAGAGCTTCTCTGTCCCTCGACTGTCCCTCAGTAAGCAGGCCTTGAAGGGTCTGGGGGTGCGGGTGTCCGTATCGAGGGGACTATCCGATACAGCCTCTTGGTAGAGCCGATCCATATTCTCGTCATCGTAGCGCAGGAGGATGCCGTGGACCCTCTGCTCTGAGAGACTATCCATTGTCTCATCACTAACCCGGATCGGCAGAAGATCCTCCGGGAGGATATCCCTCTCCCTCATCTCCGCCTGCACCGTCTCACTCACCTCTGCCTCGTCGTCGATGGTGGCGAAGAGCTGCTCCGGGATCGCTTCGGACCGGCGTCTCTCCTTCTCCTCACCACGGGGATCCTCATCTGCGAGCACCTCCCCGGTCATCAGAGCGACGATAGGCATGCCATCCATATAGCCGTCTCGGTAGGCCTGGAGGGCGATGTCATCCCCTAGGCTCTCCATCAGGCTCTGCTCCTCATCCGTGGTCCATATCAGCATGGGGTAGAGATCCCGCAGCCCGGGGATATCGGTCTGTGGCAGGGCTAAGAGCAGCCGACGCGACTCGGCGGTGTCATCGGACTCATAGAGGACCGCACGAAACTTGCGGGGAAGCACGTTGTAGCCCGCACTACGCTCCTTGCGGTCCGCCATAGACACCAATTGACGAAAGTACTCCTCGGTCTGCAGGAAGATCTCGAAGTGGCGCTGCCCGAGGGCAAACATATCAAGCCGCTGATCCGACCGAGTCAGGTAGAGCACCTGATCTGGCCAGATATTCTGCGATCGGAGGCTCTCTCTCATCTCCGGGGAGAGCACTTGGAGGACATTTGTCATAGAGAAAGCATATACTTAGGGGTTGCAGTACCTCTCGCAAATATACCCTTACTACCCGCCACCTCCAAAAAGTGAGAGCGCCCACGGATAAAAATCATCCGCAGACGCTCTCGGGGGAGGGAGAGCCGAAAACGAGACTCGAACTCGTGACCTACGCATTACGAATGCGTCGCTCTACCAACTGAGCTATTTCGGCAAGGGACAGCTTCTTCGCCACCCGCCCTACCCTCAGGAGGCAAGGCTCCGCAAAGGTACGAAATTATCTCTCTCCGGCAATGTACCCACTTCCACCCATCCGAGATGACATAACGAGGATCTGGAGGGAGTGGTAATGAGCTGGGAGTGAAGCAGGCGGACAGGGATGAGAATTAGTATCGGTAATAGTCCAAACTATTACCGGTATTAGTCGTCACTAATACCGACTATAGTGTCGTCTATTACCGGTAATAGAAATGGGGGCTCTCATCGGGCTTCGGGGCGGTAGGGTGTAGCGCATTATACTTAACTTTGCTGAGTCGTTTTTCATAAGCCATAGATTATCATGTCATACGGATTGCTTAGGGGGAAGAGGGGGATCATATTTGGGGCACTCAATGAGAAGTCCATCGCCTGGAAGGTGGCAGAGCGCTGCCATGAGGAGGGCGCCACGCTTGCCCTCTCCAATACCGCCGCGGCGCTGCGCTTCGGCACGCTCGACAGGCTGGCTGAGGAGACCGGGAGCATCGTCATCCCGGCGGACGCCACTTCGGTCGAGGAGCTGGAGCAGGTCTTCACGCAGGCGATGGAGCAGCTGGGCGGGAGGATCGACTTTGTGCTCCACTCCATCGGCATGAGTCCCAACATCCGCAAGCGGGTCCCTTACGGGGAACTCAACTATAAGAACTATGAGAAGACCCTCGACATCTCAGCCGTCTCCTTCCACAAGATGCTCTCGGTCGCCAAGCGGCTCGATGCCATTAGCGAGTGGGGGTCAGTAGTGGCGCTCACCTACATTGCGGCGCAGCGCTCCTTTGTCGACTACAGCGACATGGCGGATGCCAAGGCGATGCTCGAGTCGATCACCCGGAGCTTCGGGCTGATCTATGGCGAGGCGCGCCACGTGCGTATCAATACGATCTCCCAGTCGCCCACGGCGACCACTGCCGGTGAGGGGATCGAGGGGATGGAGCAGCTGCGTCTCTTTGCCGACCGGATGTCGCCTCTCGGCAATGCCGATGCGGACGACTGTGCGGACTACTGCGTCGCGCTCTTCTCCGACCTGACACGCAAGGTGACGATGCAGAACCTCTACCACGATGGCGGCTTCTCCTCCGTCGGCATCACCCGCTCCGCCCTCGAGCAATCCTTTTCTTAAACCACAGGCTGAATGTACAATTGGATCTCTTTTCGCTACATTTGTGTCGAAGGATACACTAACTAAATTGAATAATCATGGCTAAGAAGAATTTTGTACTCGATACCAACGTGATCCTTCACGACTACCAGTGCGTGAAGAATTTCCAGGAAAACAACGTCTACATCCCCATCGCCGTCCTTGAGGAGGTGGATAAATTCAAGAAAGGCTACGAGCAGATCAATTACAATGCGCGTGCCTTTACCCGCATCGTCGACAAGGCGATCGAGGAGGAGACGGAGAAGGATACGAAGGAGAAGGGGAGCAAGCTCCACGACTTCATCACCAACGGCATAGCAGTCAATGCCGACGGCGGGCGCGTCTATATCCTCACCGAGGGACAGCACCACCCCAAGGTGCAGGCAGCCTTCGGAGAGGACATCAAGGATCACCGCATACTCTCCACCGCACTGACGCTGATGGACGAGCGTCACGGTGAGGAGACGGTGCTCGTGAGCAAGGACGTCAATATGCGACTCAAGGCACTCTCCCTCGGGCTCGAGGCGGAGGACTACACGACCGACAAGATCAGGCAGGAGGACCCCAATCGGCCCGAGCAGCACGAGATAGAGATCGCCGATGATAGCGCCGTGGACAGCCTCTACGTCGCCGGTGGCAAGGGTGTCCCCGTGGAGGAGCTCTCCCTGCCGGTCATCGTGGTGCCCAATCAGACCTTTGTCCTCAAGGCTCCCAACTCCTCCGCACTCTGTCGCGTGGACAACGAGGCGAAGACCATCCGTACGGTGGAGAAGAAGAGCTACTACGGCATCACCCCGCGCAACGCCGAGCAGGCGCTCGCCTTCGACGTGCTGATGGACCAGTCCCTCTCCCTCGTCGCCCTCACCGGTACCGCAGGTACGGGTAAGACGCTGCTCGCCCTCGCCGCCGCCCTCGCCCAGGCCGAGGACTACCGTCAGATCCTCCTCGCCCGACCGATCGTCTCCCTTGCCGACAAGGACATCGGCTTCCTCCCGGGGGACTATAAGCAGAAGATCATGCCCTACATGCAGCCTCTCTTTGATAACCTCAATGTGATCAAGTCACAGCTCGGCACCGGGTCTGCCGCTGCACAGGAGATCGATGCCATGCTGGGCGATGAGCGCTTAGTGGTCGAGGCACTAGCTTACATCCGTGGTCGTAGTCTCGGCGACGTGATCTTCATTGTCGATGAGGCGCAAAACCTCACACCCCAGGAGATCAAGACCATCATCACCCGCGCCGGCGACAACGCCCGTATGATCTTCACTGGAGACGTGCAGCAGATCGACTCACCCTACCTCGACAGCAGGAGCAACGGCCTCGCCTATATGATCGAGCGGATGCGCGGTGAGGACTGCTTTGCACACGTCAATCTCATCCACGGCGAGCGGTCCCACCTGAGTGACCTCGCCGCACGCAAGCTGTAATAACCGCTCCTTCTTTATATGACAAAAAGGAAACCGATACAATTCAGTCTCGTCTACCGAGACATGTTCCAGAGCTCGGGGAAGTATCAGCCTCTCGCCCACCAGCTGGAGCGGGTCGCCCCGGCGATCATAGATATGGGCTGCTTCTCCCGAGTGGAGACGAATGGGGGCGCCTTTGAGCAGGTCCAGCTGCTCGCCGGCGAGAATCCCAACCAAGCTGTCCGGACCTTTACCAAGCCCTTCCGTGAGGCGGGGATCAAGACCCATATGCTCGACCGGGCGCTCAATGCCCTCCGGATGTACCCCTGCCCGTCGGACGTGCGGCGGCTGATGTACAGGGTGAAGCACGCTCAGGGAGTCGACATTACCCGCATCTTCGACGGGCTCAATGACCCCCGCAACGTCATCCCCTCGATCCGGTACGCCAAGGAGGCGGGCATGACCCCGCAGGCAACGCTCTGCATCACCCACTCGCCCGTCCACACGGTCGACTACTACGCCGCTCTCGCCGACACGCTCATCGAGGCGGGGGCAGAGGAGATCTGCCTCAAGGATATGGCCGGCATCGGTCGACCGACAGTCATCGGCCAGATCGTCCGCCGGATCAAGGAGTCGCACCCCGACATCGTGATCGAGTACCATGGCCACATCGGTCCCGGCTTCTCCGTCGCATCAATGCTCGAGGCGGCACGCGCCGGAGTGGACATCCTCGACACCGCCGTGGAGCCGCTCTCGTGGGGCAAGATCCACCCCGACGTGATCACCATCCGGGAGATGCTGAGAGCGGACGGCTTTGAGGTGCCGGAGATCAATATGAAGGCCTATATGCAGGTCCGCACGCTCACGCAGGAGTTCGTGGACGACTTCCTCGGCTACTACATCAATGAGCAAAATCTCCAGTGCTCCTCGCTCCTCATCGGCTGCGGGCTGCCCGGAGGGATGATGGGCTCGATGATGTCCGACCTGCAGGGCATCCACGAGGCGATCAATATGTTTCATCGACAAAAGGGCGAGCCGGAGATCTCCATCGACGATCTGATGGTGAAGCTCTTCGACGAGGTGGCGCATATCTGGCCAAAGCTCGGCTACCCGCCCCTCGTCACCCCCTACAGCCAGTACACCAAGAACATCGCCCTGATGAACGTCTTCAATATGGAGCGCGGCGGTGATCGGTGGCAGGCGATAGATGAGAAGGCATGGGGAATGATCCTCGGGAAGAATGGTCGCGTCCCCGGTCCTGTGGCTGAGGAGCTGCGCACGCTTGCGGAGGAGAAGGGACTCGCCTTTACCGACGCTGACCCGCAGACCAATTACCCCGACGACCTCGACCGCTTCCGCCGGATGATGGACGAGGAGGGCTGGGACTACGGCGAGGACGACGAGGAGCTCTTTGAGCTCGCCATGCACGAGCCGCAGTATCGCGACTACCGCTCCGGTGTTGCCAAGGAGCGATTCCTCGAGGACCTGGAGCAGAAGCGTGCTGAGCGCGCCGCTCTCCGCGGCACCACCCCTGAGGAGGTTCGGGCGCTGAAGCGTGCTGCCTGGACGGCCGTCACCGCCCCCACGAGTGGTCAGATCCTCTGGGAGATCAATCTCGAGGAGGGCTCCGCCGCACCACAGGTTGGCACCGCCTACCGCCGCGGGAGCTGCCTCTGCGAGATCTGCCCCTCCGGCGGGTATCGCGAGCCGGTGACTGCCCTCGTCGGCGGACGCATACGCGAGGTGGTCGCCGATCAGGGTGCCACGGTTCGCAAGGGCGACGTGATCTGCTATATGGACGATGATGAGGCGACCCTGCCGGCGGAGGAGAAGCCGACCGACACCGCTCTCCACCGTCCCGAGGAGCAGCCCTACAGCCACCGCGAGGTACTCAACCCCTCCACCCGCATGGGTCGGTAGGAGACACCACCAAGATAAAGCAAGAGAGCGATGAAGAGAAATAGATCTCCTCATCGCTCTCTTTTGTCTTGTCGGGGTGGCGAGATTCGAACTCGCGACCCTCTGCTCCCAAAGCAGATACGCTAACCGGACTGCGCTACACCCCGATGACCTCTCGGTCTCAACTGCAAGCCCCTTACGAGAACCTTGCGGGGGCAAAGGTAGCCATTTTATCCAGATTACGAAACGTCTCTGTTGTCCTCTCTTACCTATCTCCAGAGGTGAGAGCAGATGCGGGACGGGCGAAAATCGGTACATTTGCCTACCTCAGTACCACACAGAGCAAGGCAGACAACTATGGCAAAAGTGAAGGAGACACCGATGATGTCTCAGTACAACCGGTTTAAGAAGAAATACCCCGACGCGATCTTACTCTTCCGTGTCGGGGACTTCTATGAGACCTTCTCCGACGATGCCGTTACCGCCTCCCAGTTGCTCGGGATCACCCTCACGAAGCGGTCCAATGGTGGCGCCTCTGATGTGCCCCTCGCCGGCTTCCCCTACCATGCACTCGACGTCTACCTGCCTAAGCTGGTCGCGCAGGGGAAGCGGGTCGCAATCTGCGACCAGATCGAGGACCCTAAGCTGACGAAGACGCTCGTCAAGCGGGATGTGACGGAGCTGGTGACACCGGGACTGACGATGGAGGACACGGTGCTGGACGCGGGTACGAATAATTTCCTCGGTGCCATCGTGATGAAGGGGGGTCGCGCCGGGGCGGCTTTTCTCGACCTCTCGACGGGCGAGTTTTGCACCACAGAGGGGATCGAGGAGGATGTGGCCAAGACGGTGGCCTCCTTTGGCCCAAAGGAGATCCTGATCGAGCGGGGTCGTGAGACCTCCGTGGCCGCCTCGATGGGCGAGCAGTGGCACTACTACCCTCTGGAGGACTGGGTCTTCACGGTCGACTACGGCAGGGATCGTCTGCAGCGACACTTCAGCACCAGCACGCTCAAGGGCTTCGGCGTGGAGGAGAAGCCGCTTGCGATCATCGCCTGCGGAGCGATCCTGTACTACTTAGAGGCGACGAAGCACACACAGCTGAGTCACGTGACGACCCTTCACCTGATCGAGGAGGACCACTTCGTCCGGCTGGACAACTTTACTCGCCGAAATCTGGAGATCATGCGTCCGCTGACGGAGGACGGCAGTTGCCTGCTGCATGTGCTGGACCACACCCACACGCCGATGGGGGGACGGTTGCTGAAGCGGTGGCTCTCCTTCCCCCTCCTCGACCTACACGAGATCGAGCGGCGTCAGTCGTGCGTGGGGGCCTTCTACGACCGGGCGGAGCTGACGGAGACGGTGGCGAATCACCTCGCCGGGATAGGCGACCTGGAGCGACTGGCGAGCAAGGTCGCGGTGGGGCGTATCTCGCCACGCGAACTGCTGCAGACGGCGGCGGGGCTGAGACTGATCCGACCGATGATGAGCCTCCTCGCCGAGTCGGGAGCGCAGCCACTCCGGGAGCTCTCTCTCAGGCTCGATCCGGCAGAGGAGCTGGCGACCAAGATCGAGCAGTCGATCGATCCGGACGCACCGGCTCAGGTGGGCAAGGGGAGGGTGATCCGAGCCGGGGTGAGCAGCCGTCTGGACGAGCTGCGCGCCATCGCCGGAGGGGGGAAGAAGTATCTCCTCGAGATGCGGGAGCGGGAGAGTCGGGAGACGGGGATCCCGTCGCTGAAGATCGCCTTCAATAACGTCTTCGGCTACTACATCGAGGTGACCAATGCGCATAAGGAGAAGGTGCCCGAGGACTGGATCCGCAAGCAGACCCTCGTCAATAGCGAGCGGTACATCACACCGGAGCTGAAGGAGTATGAGCAGAAGATCCTCGGCGCCGAGGAGCGGATCAGCATCCTCGAGGCGGAGCTCTACCAGGATCTGATCCGCGAGGTGATGGGACATATCCGGGTGCTGCAGAGCAATGCCGCCGCTCTCTCGGAGATCGATGTGCTGAGCACCTTTGCCTACGATGCCACAGCCTACGACTACCACCGTCCTCAGGTGGACCGGAGCACCGTCATCGACATCAAGGAGGGGCGCCACCCGGTGATCGAGCGGATGATGCCGCCGGGCGAGGAGTACATCCCCAATGACGTCTACTGCGAGCCGGAGACGGATCAGATCATGGTGATCACCGGTCCCAATATGTCAGGTAAGAGCGCCCTCCTGAGACAGACAGCCCTGATCGTGCTGATGGCGCAGGTGGGCTCCTTCGTCCCCGCTCGTGAGGCGCGGCTCGGCATCGTGGATCGGATCTTTACCCGTGTCGGGGCGTCGGATAATATCTCGCGCGGGGAGAGCACATTTATGGTGGAGATGACCGAGTCGGCCATTATCCTGAATAACATCACTCCTAACAGCCTGGTCCTCGTGGACGAGCTGGGACGCGGCACCTCCACCTACGACGGCATCTCGCTGGCGCAGGCGATCGTGGAGTACCTCCACAATAACCATCGCGCCCACCCGAAGACCCTCTTTGCCACCCACTACCATGAGCTGAATGAGCTGGAGGGGGTGCTGCCGAGGATCCGGAACTACAATGTCTCCGTCAAGGAGGCGGACGGGAAGGTGATCTTCCTGAGAAAGCTTGTGCCGGGCGGCTGCGAGCACAGCTTCGGTATCCATGTGGCGCGCATGGCGGGGATGCCCCGTGAGATCGTCACCCGGGCGGAGGAGATCCTGAGTCAGCTGGAGAGCAAGGCGGGTCACACCTCCCTACCCTCCGCCGCCGAGGAGGAGACGACCGACGGGCCGATGAAGCTCAGCTTCTTCCAGCTGGACGACCCGACCCTCTCCGCCATCCGCGACGAGATCAAGGGGCTCGACATCGACAACCTCACCCCCCTCGAGGCACTCAATAAGCTCTCCGACATTCGCCGTCTGATCGGGATGAAGTGACCTCAGTCACCCGGCGCAACCGAAACGAGTAAAAAAGTGGTAACTTTGGGGGACTTGTAAAAGCGAACCCTATAGTAGAAGACACTCTTAATCATCTATACACAATCACAATCTATGTACGACAAGTATAAGAAGCACCTCGAGGAGACTCTCCAGGCGATCAAGGATGCCGGCACTTACAAGCGTGAGCGCCTCATCACCAGCAAGCAGAGCTCTGCCATCACCGTGGATCAGAATGGCAAGGAGATCCACGCACTCAACTTCTGCGCCAATAACTACCTCGGTCTCGCTGACGATCAGCGACTGATCGATGCCGCAGAGAAGATGATGGCCCGCCGTGGCTTCGGTATGTCCTCCGTCCGCTTCATCTGCGGTACTCAGGATGTCCATCTGGAGCTGGAGAAGGCTATCTCTCGCTACTTCGGCACCGAGGACACGATCCTCTACGCTGCCTGCTTCGACGCCAATGGCGGTCTCTTCGGCTCACTCCTCACCGACGAGGATGCGATCATCTCCGACCAGCTCAATCACGCCTCCATCATCGACGGCGTCCGCCTCTGCAAGGCTCACCGCTACCGCTACCTCAATGGCGATATGGCCGACCTGGAGGAGAAGCTCAAGGAGGCACAGGCTCAGCGCTTCCGCGTCATCGCCACGGACGGCGTCTTCTCTATGGACGGTAACGTCGCTCCGCTCGATAAGATCTGCGAGCTGGCTGAGAAGTACGACGCTATGGTAATGGTCGACGAGAGCCACTCCGCCGGCGTGGTCGGCAAGACCGGTCGCGGTGTCACCGAGCAGTATGGCGTGCGTGGTAAGGTGGAGATCATCACCGGTACCCTCGGCAAGGCCTTCGGTGGCGCTGTCGGTGGCTTCACCACCGGTAAGAAGGAGATCATCGAGCTCCTCCGCCAGACCTCACGTCCCTACCTCTTCTCCAACTCTCTCCCCCCATCTCTCGTCGGTGCAGGTATCGAGACCTTCCGTATCCTCGAGGAGTCGACGGAGCTCCACGACCGTCTGATGGACAATGTCGCCTACTTCCAGGAGAAGATCAAGAAGCTTGGCTTCGACCTGCTCCCCACACAGAGCGCCATCGTCGCCGTGATGATCTACGACGCTGCCAAGGCAGCTGAGTTCGCTGCCCGCATGCAGGAGGAGGGCATCTTCGTCACCGGCTTCAGCTACCCGGTGGTACCGAAGGACAAGGCGCGCATCCGCGTACAGCTCTCTGCCGCTCACACCCACGAGCAGATCGACCGCTGTATCGCCGCCTTCGACAAGATCGGCCACGACCTCGGCATCCTGAAGTAATCCCGACAGGACGAGTATAGACACAGTAAGGCGCAGGGGTCGTTATGATCCCTACGCCTTACTGCGTCCTAGACTGTGGTGTCGGACAAGTGGAACGAGTCGAACATCTCAATTTCGGATCTCACTCAGTAATTGCTTAGGGCTGACGCATTTGAGTAGTACAGAAACCATTCAACTCACTGCGAAGAGTGGTGAACGATGCACCCCGACAGGGGTGCCCGCTTTTTAGACCCGGGTCAAGGGGCATAGCCCCGACGACCCGGGGGTCAGGCGTTGCTAGCGATCTCGCGACCCCGCTAGGGTGTCGCACTGATTAACTGACTGGTATGTGCGACACCCCTGAGTAATTGCTTCAAACCTATTTGCTAATACAAATTTATTATATACATTTGTCAAGTGATAGAATTCTTCAGATTACTAAAACCACTTTTCGCATTTTTATCACATCATCTATGTCTCTCACAGGCGCATCATATTGGCACACCAGATCTGACTGTCTTCCGGCGAATGACCGGCAGATCAGTGCAGCGTCACGTTCCGTAGAGAGAGAGAGAGAGAGAGAGAGAGAGAGAGAGAGAGAGAGCTGCGTCTTCGCTGATCCCTCCCTCCACTAAAGCCTATAGATCACACCCGCAGGGGATGTCGGCACCTACCGTGCCGACATCCCCTGCGTTGCTTCGTACAGATGGTCATTTGGTGACATCTTGATGATGAGCTTTTATTTATAAATAACCATAAATAGTT
>NZ_AQWR01000023.1 GCF_000375645.1 Porphyromonas bennonis DSM 23058 = JCM 16335
CATAACCTGCTCTCTGATTTGTTTTGGGGTTGTGACCCCAAAGGTACTGGTCCAGCGGGAAATGGTTGTAATCGGCACGTCGTGACGCTTACTTAGTGCCTCGAGAGTCTCGCCCGTACATACCATTTCGCGCAAGACTTTTAATTTAAACTTGTCGCTGTAGCTCCTCTGTTTTAGACCCGTTTTTTGGCTCTTCCGAGAGGTTTCTCCCGACTTTTTCGCTTCATTCTTGTTGTTCATTTCTGCTCCTCTATGTGTGTACTTTTCTAGGACACCACACCGGTAATAGATTTCTGTCAATGGGTATGCGATTCCTGAAAAAAGTACACAGTTGATTGAATACTACTAGGACTGTATACTCGCAGAGTCACATGAAGAGCAAGTCGATGATAACGATCTCGGACTTGGTCCCGATGCGGAGACGCGAGGTAGAGGCGCCGTAGCCGGAGGAGATGATGAGCGTGCCGTCGCCGGAGGAATGGCAACCATAGTTGTGGCTAAAGAGGAGTGGCTGGAAAATCTGCATCGGGAAGATCTGCCCCGCGTGAGTGTGTCCCGTGAGGGTAAGGTCTATCCCGCCAACTGCCGGGTCGCTCTCCCAGTGCTCGCGAGGTCGGTGCTGCAGCAATATCGTGGTCGCTCCATCCGGCACCTGATCCACGAGGTTGCTGAGTGGCACTATGTCCTGATCCCGAGCTCTGTAGTAGTCTCTCCCGATCAGATAGAGGTCCGGGCGGAGCCTCACAACGCTGTCACGAAGTAGGGTCCCGATCGAAGAGATCCACTGTATATTCTCATCCAAGTCACCATAGTACTCATGGTTCCCGAGGACGAAGTAGAGGCCTGGGGTCCTCTCTCTTATGCGGGATAAGTGGTATGCCGCTGTAAGGGTGTCCACCTCGCTAAGATTTCTATCGATCAGATCCCCTCCGATGAAGACATAGTCCGGCGAAGCTTGCTCGATCATTTCTTCCATCCTTGCAAGATCCTCCTCTCCGAAGAGGTTGCCTAAGTGAATGTCAGTCACGAGTGCTATCCGGACGCTGTCTGAGGGTTTCTCGTCAGGCAGTACGATGCGGTAGTGGGTAGTGATCGGCTCTCGTACATTTCTTCTCCCTGCGATCATCACCGGTAGGATCAGCGATAGGCAGAGTAGGGCGGTCACGCGACCATAGCGACATTTGGTGGCGCTGTCAAAGGGGATGAAGAATGCGGTAAAGTAGATCTCTGCAATGAGTAGGTCTGTCACCAGCTCGGGTGCTCTGTCACCTTGAAGGGATGTGGTCAGAATAATACCGATGGAGAAGATCGGAAGGGCTATGATGCACCACATTAGCACTTTGCTGAGCAGTTGATCTCTGTGGACTCTTCGTCCGGCATAGCGACTGAGGGCATAGCCCACTGCGATCTGTACGAGGACAAAGAAAATGTACCGCATACTCAGGTGCGCTGCTTAGACCGATTATAGGGGTGAGCTAGCTTGCGGAAGTAGGCTGAGGTCATCGTCATACATAGGATCATCGAGAGTACATCCGCCACCGGTAGGGCGGTCCATACTCCGGTGAGACCCATCACACGGGGAAGGATCGCCAGTGCTGGCACGAGAAAGATCAGCTGCCGTGAGAAGCTCAGCAGGAGGGCACGAGCTGCCTTGCCGAGGCTCTGGAAGAACTGGACTCCCGTCACCTGGATGCCGACCGCCCACATGGCTGCCAGCTCGATCCTTAGCCCCACCTCACAGACTGCGATCAGCTGTGGGTCTGACGTGAATGCTCGAGCCACGATCCCGGGCCATATCAGGGTAATGGAGGCACCAATGACCCCGATGAGGAAATTCATTTTCCGCGCGATCCTGAAGGTGTCTCGTACTCTTCCGAGATTTCCCGCCCCATAGTTATAACCAAGGATAGGCTGGGTCGCCTGAGAGATGCCGAACATAAACATCAGCGTCAGCATCGCCACGCTTTGGATCACTCCATTGGCAGCTACCGCCAGGTCACCGCTGTAGAAGTCTATCGGGGAGGTCATCCCGTAGTCGTAGAGTAGTCGATTCTTATAAATATTGACGATGCTCGCCATCAGGTGGGTCACAAAGGGCGCCACACCGATAGAGACGATCGCAAGGGTGTAGCCCCAGTTGAACTTGAAGTTTCTCACCCTTAGTCGGACATTGGTATCCGGTCGAGTGAAGTGGTGGAGCACCCAGATCATCCCGATAAACATACTGATCACGGTGGCAAGGGCGACACCTGCGATACCCATATGGAATACGAAGAGGAACACTGGGTCAAGTACAAAGTTGAGCACCGCACCGATGAGCATCGTCTTCATTGCCTTCTTGGGGTAACCGGTTGCTCTCATCACCGCATTGTAGGAGTAGGTGATGTTGGCAAAAATATTTCCCGGCAGGACGATATTCAGATAGTCGAGGGCATAGGGCAGGGAAGCCTCAGAGGCACCAAACTGCATCAGAAGCGGGCGCGCAAAGATCATCAGCAAGACGATCACGAGGCTGCTGATCGTGAGAGATAGGAGGAAGGCACTACCTAGCATTTTCTCCCCCTCCTCTCTCCTCTGCTGCCCGAGTAGTATGGAGATCCTCGAGGCGGCACCCATCCCGACGAGGGTGCCTACAGCCTGGGTTACACCCATCACGGGCATGGTGACTGAGAGACCGGACAGGGCTAGGCTATTGACCCCTTGAGCAATATATATCCGGTCGACTACATTGTATAGAGTATTGACCACAGCCCCTATGACTGAGGGCCAAGCGTAAAATTGTAATAGTTTTCTGATCGGAGCAGTGCCGAGGATATCGGCATTCTCCATGTTAATTCTTTTCTCTTCTCTCTTCATTCATCCAATGTTTTGTCGTTCATCCGTGACGACTGACATCTACGAGGGCGGTCTCCTTCAGTATCTTTATCTCCTTTCCCTGTAGTGCTATCATCCCATCGTCCTCTAAGGAGCGTAGGACTCTGGTGGCATTGCTGGTGGTCATATTGCTCAGACCACCCAGCAGGCACCTGGTCAGTCTCACACGGAGCGTCTGTCCGTCCCCCTCTCTGCCAAAGAGCTGATCCAGATAGAGCAACGTCGAGGCCATCCTCCCCGGCATGCGACGGGTATTGAGCACGATCAGGCGCATATCCTTGGTGTGCAAAGCCCTGAGAGCTCTTGTCAGGAGCAGCTTGGAGGCTCTTGCGTTATTGTCTATCACCATCTCCACGATCTCTGCCGGGAGGGAGAGTACGAGGCACTTCGTGAGCGCCTTGCAGGTGTACCAGTCCTCCATGCCGGTGAGTAGGCGCGCAAGACCCAGCATCTCCTTTCCGGTAAAGTGGATCGGTACTTCGCCATTGTAGAGATAGTAGGTCAGTGCCTGGCCATCAACCAACGTGATGACGCTCCTCTCTTCGCCCCGTGCTGCAGGAGCATGGGGATAGATGCACTCCCCCTCCTCACAGGTGTACACCCTGCTCCGTAGGATAAAGATCTCCCTCTCTCGGTCTGTGAGACAGTCCCAAAGCTCCGGGATCAGCGTTGAGATGTGGGGAAAAGGAGTCCTCGACTCAGAGGTATGGTGCGACATAGTACTCCTGTCTCGGCCCTCGGCTCACTTCAGGAGCGGCTTTAGGTTCTTAAATGCCTGCTCCGGCTTGACGTGCTCATAGAGTATGTCGTAGACCGCGTCCGCAATCGGTATCTCTACGCCATACCGCTTATTTACTTCGTGGATGCACTTAGCGCCGTAAAAGCCCTCTGCGATCATCTCCATCTCGAGCTGCGCCTCATAGACTCCATAACCCTTGCCTAAGTAGTTGCCGAAGGTTCTGTTGCGGCTGTATCGGGAGTAGGCTGTCACCAAGAGGTCTCCTAAGTAAGCAGAGTCATAGACCTGCGGTCGACTCTCGGTGGCGGTGCGGATAAAGCGCTTGATCTCCCCGGTGGCGTTGCAGATCAGCACCGCCATGAAGTTGTCTCCCAGCTTCATCCCCTGGGTGATACCCGAGGCAATGGCGTAGACATTCTTCAGCACGCTGCTGTACTCGATCCCCCTTACGTCGGTACTGATCACCGTATGGACATAGGGTGCGTGAAACAGCGGTGCCAGTCGTAGCGCCGTCTCTTTGTCCTCGCAGCCGATCGTTAGGTAGCTGGTTCGATCTATCGCCACCTCCTCAGCGTGGGTGGGACCGGAGATGACGGCGATCTGGGACATCGGTATGCCAAATTCGCTGGACAGGAAGTCTGATACCAGCTGATAGCTGTCGGGGATGATCCCCTTGACGGCATTGAGGAAGACCTTCCCCTTGTACTTCTCCGGCTCCACTTTCTGAAGTATACCCTTGAGGTAGGGTGACGGGGTGCATAGGAGAAGGGTGTCGCTCTCCTCGACCAGCTTTGTGAGGTCGCTGTAGAAGTGGATCTTGGAGGTGTCAAAGCTGACCGAAGTAAGGTAATTGGGGTTGTGCCCCTGCTTTTTAAAAGCCCGGATCTGGCTGCGGAACCTGAAGTACCAATTAAACTCCTGACCGGTCTCGTGCAAGATCTTGGCTAACGCTGTAGCCCAGCTCCCGCTACCGATAAGCCCGATCTTCGTCTCCGGTGTGGCAGAAGACTTAGGGTCGGTCGCACTCTTAGAGGGTGTCTCCTTCATACTCACTCGCTATCAGAGTCGGCTCCCTCCGCCTCTTCCTTAGGCTGGGAGATAGGCTTCATCGTGGGGAAGAGCAGCACTTCCTGGATGGTATCCTGCTCTGTCAGCAGCATCGCCAAGCGATCCATCCCGATCCCGAGACCACTCGTCGGGGGCATACCATACTCCAGGGCTCGGACAAAGTCTTGGTCGATAAACATCGCCTCATCGTCTCCCTTCTCGGACAGCCTCAGCTGATCCTCAAAGCGCTCCAGTTGGTCAATCGGGTCATTGAGCTCAGTGTAGGCATTGGCAAGCTCACTGCCATTGATCATCAGCTCAAAGCGCTCCGTAAGCCCGGGCTTGGTGCGGTGCATCTTTGTCAGAGGAGACATCTCCACAGGGTAGTCGGTAATGAAGGTGGGCTGGATCAAGTGTTCCTCGCAGATCTCGCCGAAGAGCTCATCGATCAGCTTGCCCTTACCGAAGGAGTCGTCTACCTCAATCCCGAGCTCCTTGCACTTGGCTCTCAGCTCATCCTCAGACTTGCCGGTAATGTCGTAGTCTCCATACTCCTTGATGGCATCGGTCATGGTGAGTCGCCGATAGGGAGCCTTGAGGTCGATGGTCTTGCCATCCAGCTCCACGGTCGTCTTCCCATTCACCTGGAGTGCGGTGTACTCGAGCAGCTGCTCGGTCATCTCCATCATCCAGTTGTAGTCCTTGTAGGCGACATAGACTTCCATCCCGGTAAACTCGGGGTTGTGTGTACGGTCCATACCCTCGTTGCGGAAGTTCTTCCCAAACTCGTACACCGCATCGTACCCGCCGACGATCAGTCTCTTGAGGAAGAGCTCATCCGCTATCCTCAGGTAGAGAGGAATGTCGAGAGCGTTGTGATGGGTGATGAAAGGACGAGCCGATGCCCCGCCGGGAATCGTCTGCAGAATGGGTGTCTCCACCTCTAAGAAACCTCGACTATTGAAGAAGTCCCTAAAGGCAGTGTACATCTTAGTCCGCTTGATGAATATGTCTCTATTCTGCGGATTCACGATCAGATCCACATAGCGCATGCGGTAGCGCTGCTCCGGATCGGTAAAGGCATCATAAGTCTCCCCATCCTTCACCTTCACGACCGGGAGAGGACGAAGTGACTTGGAGAGCAGAGTAAGCTTCTGCACATGGACACTGATCTCCCCCATCTTGGTGCGGAAGACTAAGCCCTCCACCCCGATGATATCGCCAATGTCTAAGAGTTTCTTGAAGACCACATTATAGAGCGTCTTGTCCTCCTCAGGGGCTATGTCGTCGCGGGTAATGTAGAGCTGGATCCTGCCCTCGCTGTCCTGGATCTCAGCAAAGGAGGCTTTGCCCATGATCCGTCGGGACATCAGTCGCCCGGCTATCCTGACCTGTCGAGGCTGCTCCTCATCATCCGAGAAATGGTCCTTGATGTCCTGCGAGGTGGCATCCACCACATACTCCTCAGCGGGGTAGGGGTTGATCCCCAGGTCACGCAACTTCTGTAAGCTATCACGGCGCAGGAGCTCCTGCTCACTATATTGTCTCTCCATGTCTTTTCTGATGATGAGTTCTTAACTAATTAGAGTTCAAGTGTATTGGAACCATCTGTCTGGTACACTTATCTGCAAAGGTAACGCTTTTGTAGCCCACTATAAAAGCAGGACCCCATTCTTACATCATATGATAGTGCTGAGATCGATACCTCGATCTGTAGGAGCGGTCGGAAGAGTTGTCCGCAGTGGGGAGGGAATTGAACTTATAAGTAAAGGTCAGCATAACATACGATGTGACACCCTCGTAGAGCATATCGGTGATGGACTGTGCGGTCGATGTCCGGCGAAAGGTACTCCGCTGCCCCAGCAGATCCACTGCCTCCAGCTCCAGAGTCCCCCTCCGATCCTTGAGGAAGGAGTAGCCCAGGCTGAGGTCCCATATCCAGAGATTTCGCTTCACATCGTCGTGATACCCCCTGGCATCTCTGTAGGAGAGACGATGGGAGAGGCTGAGACCGAAGGGAGGCGTCCAGGTGGCTTCGCAAAAGAGTCTGTAGTCGAGAGTCTTTCGATCACTCTGGCGGGACACCGTATTCGTCAGGTGGTTGTAGTCCCCTGAGAAGCCCATCGTAGACTGCAGATACTCTCCTGACCAGGTAATCCTCTCGGAGAGATTGACGGTACTGCTGAGCGAGGTATTCAGCTCCCCATTCACATACCCCTTGCCTCTATTCCCCCCGAAGCGACCGTTAGTGAAGGAGGTCAGGCTCTTGGCCAAGGGTAAGCTCAGCGACCCGCCCGCACTGAAGTAGTAGACGCCATTCACGTTCTCGTAAGTGGTCCGGCTGATACCGGTCTCTCGGTCTAACTCGCGACGGTTGATGATCGCATTATTCACAGTACTCATGTAACCAAATATCTGCAGGTTCTGACGCTTCTCGCGACTTCCCATCGATCCGCGCATAAAGATCGTATGCCTAAATGAGGGGAGCAGGTCCGGGTTACCGGTCGTCTGAGAAAGTGGCGAGGTCTGAATGGTAACCGGACTCAGCTGTTCCATAGAGGGCTGACTGGTGCGCCCTCTGTAGTGGAGCATATACTGTAGACCCCGGTCATTTCTCAGGTCGACCATAAGGGACGGGGCATAATTGACGATGCTCCGCTCTTGGTCATAAGTGACCTCCTCGCCGTCCGTGGTGATGGTGTGCGTGTAGGTGGGCAGGGCGTCGACTCCGAGAGAGATACTGCTCTTTGGTCTCGGCTGATACCGTGCCATGGCACCTATCCGGTGGTTGAGGTACCGATTGGTGGAGCCTCTAGAGTAGCGCTTGTCCAGGATGGTGTACTTGCCATCTGCATCTGCTCTATAGGCGAGACGGTCACTCGTCCTGTACTCTCCGTCGAGGCTGTAGCTCCCCTGTAGCGACCAGTACTTGCTGAGAGGCTCCAGGTAGGAGACGGAGACGCCCCCTCGGTTACTCTCGTTGCGGGAGCTTGTGAGCTGGTCTAGGATCTCCTTACGGCTGCCTTTGGTAAAGGAGGTGACGCTCTTCAGTGTCCCGTCGCTGTCGCCCGACTCGTGCCTCCCAAAGACTCTGACGTAGATATTTCGCCCCTCGTCATTAAAGGTGTGGCGGAAGTGGAGATAGCCGCCTGCTCCCTCATTGCTGCTCTTCTCCTCACTCTCGGAGGAGCCTGAATTGATCGTCTCGCCCTCCCTGGCCTCTGTGCTGTACTGGGACAGCGAGTGGGATCGACTACGACCGATACTGATATCCGGCATAAAGAAGAGTGCGGTCTTGTCGGAGGGAGTCCACTCCAGACGACCGTTCATAGAGCCTCGGCGAGAGAGGTTCCCCTGGGATGAGGTAGTGCGGTCGGTGGTAGTATGACTGGCGTTCCCGAGGAGGTTTTCCCGAGTCATTCGGCTAGAGAGGGTGTTGTCATTCTCCCGATAAGAGAGCTCAGCGGTGACGTTGAGCTTATCGCCTATCTTATTGTCATAGTTGGCTCCCACTGAGCGACGCTTTCTGTCCCCTCTTCCGCGTCGTACGCCATCGGTGTTGTTGAGATTGGCGAGGAGAGTGACGCGCTCGTCTCCCCTGAATCCCGACCCCATCAGGTCCACTCGGTAGCGGTCTTTGGTTCCGTATCCGGCTTTGAGGTTGCCGAGAAGACCTTTCTTCAGTTCCTCCTTGACATTCAGATTAAGTATTTTCGTCTTCTCTCCGTTGTCCATTCCGGTAAGTCGGGTCTGCTCGGACTTCTTGTCGACTACCTGCACGTTCTTGATCAGATCAGCGGGAAGGTTCTTCGTTGCCATGGTCGGATCGGAAGAGAAGAAGTCTCTGCCGTCCAGCTCCACCCGCTCGATGGACTCCCCATTATAGGTGATGTTGCCCTCAGCGTCCACCTCGATCCCGGGGATCCGGCGCAATAGCTCCTCCACCGAGGCTCCGGGACGAACCTTGAAGGCACCGGCGCTGAACTGAACCGTGTCCTTCTTGATCGTCACAGGACTCGACTGCCCCACGACCTTCAGCTCGCTCAGTGCCGTGGAGGTGGGTGAGAGCTTGATCTTCCCAAGGTCGACCTTGGTGCTCTTGTCTATGGATACCGCCTTGCTGTACGGCGTGTAGCCGATGAAGCTGATGTCGACTAAGTAGCTGCCGGGAGTGGAGACGCTGAGCCTGAAGTGACCCTGCTTATCCGTCATCACTCCTTGCACCAGCGTCGAGTCAGAGGCACTCAGGAGCCTCACACTCGCAGCGGTCATCCACTCCTTTTGCTCTTCGTCGTAGACTCGCCCCTTGATCTCTCCGGAGCTGGTCTGCGCATAGACTGTGGGTAGGAGAAGTAAAGTGAGAAAGAGCCCCATCATAGCGGAAGGGCGCATTATGGCGGGTGAGTGATCCATCCGGTGTAGAGGTGGTGAATGTCCTAAAACTGTCGCAGGAGTGAGTGTGTAACTCTGGAAGCAAACTTACCGAAAGTGAGGAAAGAAAAAAAGCGACTGTAAGTGACGATCTATCGTACTTACAGTCGCTTCCTAACGGGAGCCTTCTATAGGACTCGAACCTACGACCATCTGATTACAAATCAGAAGCTCTACCAACTGAGCTAAGAAGGCAGGTGGGCAAGCTGTCTACATCGCGCCGCTACAACCCACTACCCTTGCTGCGATCAAGCCCTGGGGGGATTCGTGGGGAGCTGGCCGTGTAGGACTTGCCCGTATCTGTCGGCTTGACACTGCAAAGGTACGGACTTTTTCCCTACTCTCAAAGTGTACTGTCCCGAAGCATATGAACCGTCGAAGGGGGGTAGGGCGAGTCGATCGTAAGGTAATAGAGAGGCCTATAACAGGTTTGGCAGTGGTGTAAAATACCCCCATTATCTCGCTGAAATCTAATATCGGTATTAGAGAATACTATTACCGATACTAGTGAACACTATTATCGGTATTAGTCGCGACTAATATCGGTAATAGAAATACCTCGGATGGGGAGAGCCTCCTTGGTCGCAGTCCTTACTTGCTCATAAAACGCGTTAGAGCTGACAAAACAGCAGTAAAGGGTGCCGGAACCGAGAAAATATGCTTATATTTGGACCGTCAGAAAGACAATTATATACCACCATTCCTTATCAATCTAATGGATAACAATATGTTTGAAGAGGCGCTCTTCCCCGGTGGAAAGCTGCCTGTCTACCCGAAGTTTGAGTCCGGTATCCGTCGAGCGCCCGACAGAGGCTGTCGGCTGACGAAGCACCAGAAAGAAGTGGCACTGCGAAATGCTCTCCGCTACATCCCGCGGAAGTTCCATGCGGAGCTTGCACCTGAGTTCCTGAAGGAGCTCGAGGAGAGAGGTCGTATCTATGGCTATCGCTTCCGCCCGACCGGTAACCTCTCCGCTAAGCCGATCAACGACTACGAGGGCAAGTGTCTCGCCGGCAAGGGACTTCAGGTGATGATCGACAACAACCTCTGCTTCGACATCGCGCTATATCCCTACGAGCTCGTAACCTACGGCGAGATGGGTCAGGTCTTCCAGAACTGGATGCAGTACCGCATCGTCATGTACTATCTCCGAAACCTGACCAAGCGTCAGACCCTCGTGCTCCATAGTGGTCACTCGCTGGGAGTCTTTGAGAGCCGCGAGGACGCTCCCCGCGTCATCGAGACCAGCTCGATGATGATCGGCGAATATAATAATCAGGACGACTGGGAGGTGGCAGCCGAGATGGGTGTCGCCAATTATGGTCAGATGACTGCCGGAGGCTGGATGTACATCGGCCCGCAGGGGATCGTACACGGCACCTTCAATACCCTCCTCAATGCCGGTCGTCTGAAGCTCGGTATCCCTGAGGATGGAGACCTCGCCGGTCGCCTATTCGTCTCCTCTGGTCTCGGAGGTATGAGTGGAGCTCAGCCCAAGGCGGCAGATATCGCCGGTGCTGTTTCCATCGTCGCCGAGGTGGATGCCTCCCGTATCGGACAGCGCCTGGAGCAGGGCTGGGTACAGATGGTAGCGGAGACCAAGGAGGAGGCCTTCGAGATGGCCGCTGAGGGCATGAAGAGCAAGAAGCCCACTTCTATCGCCTACCACGGCAACATCGTCGATCTGCTGGAGTATGCGGTAGTGAAGAATATCCACATCGACCTCCTCTCCGACCAGACCAGCTGCCATGCTGTCTATATCGGTGGCTACTGCCCGGTAACACTTGACTTCGATAAGCGTACCGAGATGCTGGAGAAGGATCGGGAGGAATTTAAGCGCGCTGTTGACCTTACGCTGAAGCGCCACTTCGAGGCTATCAAGACGCTCGTATCAAGAGGAACCTACTTCTTTGACTACGGTAACTCCTTCATGAAGGCAGTCTTCGATGCCGGTGTCAAGGAGATCTCTAAGAATGGCGTCGATGACAAGGAGGGCTTCATCTGGCCATCCTACGTGGAGGACATCATGGGTCCGCTGCTCTTCGACTTTGGTTACGGTCCCTTCCGCTGGGTCTGCCTGAGTGGCAAGCCGGAGGATCTGAGAGCGACCGACCATGCGGCTATGGAGTGCATCGATCCCACCAGACGCTACCAGGATAGAGACAATTATGTCTGGATCCGTGATGCGGAGAAGAATGCTCTCGTCGTCGGTACACAGGCACGTATCCTCTACCAGGACTGCGAGGGTAGGGTACGGATCGCCCTTAAGTTCAATGAGATGGTCCGTGAGGGTAAGATCGGGCCCGTTATGCTGGGCCGCGACCACCACGACGTGAGTGGTACCGACTCGCCCTTCCGAGAGACCTCCAATATCTACGACGGTAGTAACGTCATGGCGGACATGGCGGTCAATTGCTTTGCCGGCAACTGCGCTCGCGGTATGAGTATGGTGACTCTCCACAACGGTGGTGGTGTCGGCATCGGTAAGTCGGTCAATGGTGGCTTTAGCCTCCTCCTCGATGGCTCCGAGCAGACCGATCAGATCATCAAGTCAGCCATGACCTGGGATGTGATCAATGGCGTGGCTCGTCGCTCCTGGGCACGTAATGACAATGCGATGAGCACGGCGAAGGAGTTCAATGAGTCCCACTCCGACTACTACCACATTACGATGCCCGAGCTGGTGGATGATCAGCTCATCAACGACCTGGTTAAGTGAGGGTCCACCTTTTACAAAGAAACAATTAAGAACAAGCTATATACTTACAATGAAAAAGATAATGGAGTGTGTCCCCAACTTTAGTGAGGGACGCAATATGGAGGTGATGGAGGCCATCCTCGAGCCCTTCAAGCACACTGAGGGGATGACCCTCCTCGACTGGAGTCATGATGAGGATCACAATCGTATGGTCGTGACGCTTGTCGGTGAGCCCGAGGCACTCAAGACCTCAGTCATCGAGGCTGTCAAGATCGCAGTCAAGAAGATCGACCTCAATCACCACACTGGTCAGCACCCCCGTATGGGAGCTGTCGATGTGATCCCCTTTGTCCCTGTCAAGGGCGTGACTCAGGAGGAGGCTATCGAGCTCTCTAAGGAGGTCGGTAAGATCATTGGTGAGGAGATCGGCATCCCTGTATTCCTCTATGAGGACTCCGCCACTGCTCCTGAGCGGCAGAATCTTGCTAAGATCCGTAAGGGACAGTTTGAGGGTATGAAGGAGAAGATCCACGAGCCTGAGTGGCACCCAGACTTTGGTCCCTCCGACATTCACCCCACTGCCGGAGTCGTTGCTGTGGGTGCTCGTATGTTCCTCGTTGCCTATAATGTCAACCTCGACGACCCTAACGTAGATCATGCTACCGCCATCGCCAAGCGTGTCCGCCACATCGGTGGAGGACTCCGTTTCTGCAAGGGTATGGGTGTCGACCTGACTGAGCGTCATCAGTCGCAGGTGTCGATGAACCTGACGAACTATAAGAAGACTGCCATCTACCGCGCTCATGAGATGGTCCGTATGGAGGCTCAGCGCTATGGAGCCAAGATCGTCGGCTCTGAGATCATCGGGATGATCCCCGAGGAGGCTCTCCGAGAGACTCTCGCTTACTACCTCCACAAGGAGGAGATCGCTGAGGGCGAGATGAGCATTGAGGAGATGGCGAAGCAGGCTGTAGACTTCCTCCAGGTGGAGAACTTCCAGATGGATCAGGTGCTGGAGTATAAGCTCGCTAAGCAGCAAGGAAAGTAAGCCGATGATGGAGAACAATAAGAGGAAGGGAGATCTCCTTATCGAAAATATCGGCGAGCTTGTTACTGTCGCCGGCTCTACCCGGAGGGGAAGGGAGGCGATGAGAGACATCTGGGTGCTATCCGGACCAGCCTCGGTGCTGATCCGTGATGGCAAGATCGCCTATGCTGGTCCCTCTGCCGACTGTCCTCAGGTGGGGACAGAGGTTGAGCGGATCGATGCTGAGGGCCACTGTGTCCTGCCGGGATTTGTGGACTCACATACCCACTTGGTCTTCGGCGGCTTCCGTGAGGATGAGTTTCAGTGGCGTCTCGCCGGCGAGAGCTACATGAGCATTATGGAGAAGGGGGGCGGCATTGCAGCCACCACGACTGCCACTCGTGAGGCTTCCGCAGAGGGGTTGACCGAGGCGGCACTGCTTCACCTTCGCTCCATGCTCCGTATGGGTGTCACCACGATGGAGGCCAAGAGCGGCTATGGTCTCGATAAGGAGACTGAGCTCCGTCAGCTTGAGGTGGCTAAGAGACTGGATGAGATGCAGCCGATAGATGTCGTCAGCACCTATCTCGGAGCTCACGACATTGCTCCTGAGTATAAGGGTGACCCGGACGGGTATATTGACTTCATCATCCGGGAGATGCTTCCGATCGTGAAGGAGAGAGGACTGGCTCGGAATGTCGACATCTTCACTGAGAAGAATGTCTTTGACCTCGAGCAGTCCCGTCGTCTGCTGTCTGCGGCTCAGGACATGGGCTTTGCCACGAAGATGCATGCCGACGAGATCTATCCTCTTGGAGGCGCAGGCTTGGCGGCTGATCTCGGCTGCCTCTCTGCAGATCACCTACTGAAGATCTCAGATAAGGACATCGACAAGATGGCGAAGAGTCAGACCGTGTCGACGCTATTGCCGCTGACCGCTTTCTCCCTAATGGATGACTATGCTCCTGCGCGTAAGATGATCGATGCCGGCTGTGCTGTTGCCCTCGCTTCAGACCTCAATCCCGGCAGCTGCTTCTCCTGCTCGATCCCGCTGATGATCGCTCTCGCAACCATCTATATGCATATGAGTGTCGAGGAGGCAGTTACCGCCCTAACTATCAATGCTGCGACCGCACTTGGCCTGCAGGATGAGATCGGATCGATCGAGGAGGGCAAGGCAGGCGATGTAGTGATCTTACGCTACCCTTCCTATAAGTTCCTCTCCTATCACTTCGGGATGAATATCGTGGAGACCACCGTCAAGGGCGGGATCCCCTACCACAACTAATCGACTACATTTATAATGAAACTAATAGATATGACCGTCGCCGGCTTCATCGATGAGCTGGCAAGTGACTCTCCCGCCCCCGGTGGTGGTAGCGTCTCCGCCCTCAATGGCGCCATCGCTGCTGCTCTCACCTCTATGGTGGGCAACCTCACCATCGGCAAGAAGAAGTATGCCGATGTCGAGGATGAGATGCGCGAGATCGTCTCTCGTGTCTCTGAGATACAGAAGGAGCTGCTCGAGGCTGTCGACAAGGACAGCGATGCCTTTAACGTCGTCTTTGCGGCTTTCAAGTGGCCCAAGGAGACGGAGGAGGAGAAGAAAGCCCGCTCCGCAGAGATCCAGCGAGGCACTAAGATCGCAGCAGACGTGCCGATGAGGGTGGCCGAGAAGGCTGCTGAGCTAATGCCCCTGATCGAGAAGGTGATCATAAAGGGAAACCAAAACTCGATCACGGACGCCTGCTGTGCTATGATGGCTTGCCGCTATGCGGTGATCGGCGCACTCCTCAACGTCCGCATCAACCTCGGATCCATCAAGGATGAGACTTTCGTTAAGGAGCATGCCGACCGCGCTGCTGAGCTTGAGCGAAAGGTCAATGAGTCAGAGCAGAAGATCCTTGCTCACGTCTATCAGAATCTCTAACCACACTACAACTATATGAAACTAAAATCAGTCCCCTACTGCACCAAGGAGCATATCATCTACTCAGTCGGTGAGAAGGACATCACCATCGAGGAGATCGAGCGACTCATCACTGCCGAGTCCGTCGAGTATAAGCTCTCCGACGTCGCTAAGCAGCGTATCCAGAAGTGCCGTGACTATCTGGATGAGAAGGTGAAGACCGCCGGTCGTCCCCTCTATGGTATCACCACGGGCTTCGGATCGCTATGCAACATCAGCATCCCGTCCGATGACCTGACCGCTCTGCAGGAGAATCTCGTAAAGAGTCACTCCTGTAGTTACGGCGAAGAGGTGCCGCTACCGATCGTGAAGATCATGCTGCTCCTCAAGGCGCACGCCCTCTCGTTGGGTAATAGTGGCGTTCAGGTGGCTACGGTCCAGTGCATCATCGATATGCTCAATCACGATATCACTCCGATCGTCTACGATAAGGGCTCCCTCGGTGCCTCGGGCGACTTGGCACCTCTCGCCAAGCTCTTCCTCCCGCTGATCGGCGAGGGCGAGGTGTACTACAAGGGTGAGAAGGTCTGCTCACACAAGGCCTTTGAGGACGCCGGCATCAAGACCATTACCCTCAAGAGTAAGGAGGGTCTGGCGCTGCTCAATGGTACTCAGTTCATGAGCTCCCATGCCGTGTATGCCCTCATCATGTGTCGTCGCGCTCTCTATGCTGCCACAGCGATCGGGGCCGTCTCACTGGAGGCTTTTGACGGACTGCAGGCGCCATTCATTCCTCAGCTCCATGAGGTTCGTCCTCATCCCGGACAGTCTGAGGTGTCTCGCCAGATGCGTAAACTCCTTGAGGAGAGCTCTCTTCAGCAGAAGGCGAAGCCGCAAGTGCAGGATCCTTACTCCTTCCGCTGCATCCCCCAGGTTCATGGTGCTTCGTGGGACTCCTTCACCTACGTCTCTGAGGTGATCACGCGTGAGATCAACTCCGTCACCGACAACCCCACGATCTTCCCTGATGATGACCTGATCGTCAGCGGGGGCAACTTCCATGGTCAGCCCATCGCCCTCGTGATGGACTTCTTGGCAGTCGCTATGGCAGAGCTTGGCAATATATCGGAGCGTCGTACCGCCCAGTTGATCCTTGGTCTTAAGGGTCTGCCTGAGTTCCTGGTGGCCAATCCCGGTCTCAATTCCGGCTTTATGATCCCGCAGTACGCTGCTGCAGCTATGGTCAGTCGCAATAAGATGTACTGCTTTGCTGCCTCGTCCGACAGCATCGTCAGCTCCAATGGTCAGGAGGACCACGTCTCCATGGGAGCCAATGCTGCCACGAAGATGCTTCCTCTCTTGGACAACCTCTACGCCATCCTCGGTATCGAGCTGCTGAATGCTGCTCAGGCACTCCAGCTTGAGGGCAATCAGGATAAGACCTCACCGAGGCTGCAGAAGCTCTTCCAGGCTTTCCGCCAGGAGGTGCCCTTCATCGAGGACGATGTGGTGATGTGCCCGATCATCGACAAGAGTGCTTCCTTCGCTTACAGCTACTGCTTCGCAGAGTTGCAGAAGTAATACTGACCTAATCCTCCATCGTGAGGAGCAAAAAAGACCTCAGATCCTAGTTGAACCGGGATCAGAGGTCTTTTTTGTCCAAAGTCAGATCCTTCAGAGCATAAGGAAAAAAAGGTGAATCAGAGAGGGTGTTGCCTTTTTTGTTACCTTTGTGGCGATTTTGACGTGACAAGACATTTATATCAATCATCTTATGGATAAAGTAAGTTACTCCCTCGGGCTGAGTCTCGGTAATAATCTGGCCAGCAGTGGTATCAAGGATCTCACTGTTGCTGATTTTGTGCGCGGGCTCACCTGCGTCCTCGAGGATGCAGAGCCGGAGATTACCTATGAGGAGGCAGAGGAGGTGCTGAAGACATACTTCACTAAGCAGCAGCAAGAGCGTTTCCACGACAATAAGGCAGCCGGCCAGACTTACCTGGAGGAAAACGGTGCACGTAAGGGCGTCGTAACGCTCCCATCCGGAGTACAGTATGAGGTTTTGGTTGAGGGCAAAGGTCCCAAGCCATCCTCCAGCGACACAGTCAAGTGCCACTACGAGGGGACTCGTATCGATGGTCAGATCTTCGACAGCTCTGTCCGTCGTGGTGAGCCTGCGACCTTCCCCGTCAATGGAGTGATCCAGGGTTGGCAGGAGGTGCTCCCGATGATGCCCGTTGGCTCCAAGTGGAGAGTGGTCATCCCAGAGGAGCATGCATATGGAAGTCATGGTGCCGGTCAGCTGGTCGAGCCCTATATGGCTCTCATCTTTGAGATCGAGCTCCTCGGTATAGAAGGCAAGTAAGATCCCTGCACCCTCTCATTGAAGAAAAATATCAACACATTAAATATCACACAATCATCATGAAAAAGACCGTAGTAACCCTCCTCGTCGGCACTGTAGCCGCCATGGGAGTGATGACGGGATGTGGCAATGGTCAGGGGACCGCTAAGCTGGTGACCCCTCAGGACTCTGCTGCATACTTCTTAGGTCTCTCACAGACCATGCCCCTGCACGAGCAGTGGGACCAGTATCAGTATCAGGTGCCAGGTGACTCTGCATCCAAGAAGGATCAGTTCATCCAGGGCTTCCGCGATGCTCTCACCTCAGGCAGTGCCAAGGCAGCCTACTCCAATGGCTACCTCATGGGCTTTCAGCTCATTGACTCATGGGAGGGCTTCAATGCTCGCATCCCCGGCGACTCACTCGATAAGCAGAAGTTTATCGATGGTCTGATTGCCGGTCTCTCCGGCAAGGTAGATACGACCCTGACGATGGACGCCATCAATAACTACATGCAGGAGTACTTCGCCAATGCTCAGAAGATCGTCGAGGATCAGAATAAGAAGGCTGGTGCTGACTTCCTTGCTGCCAATAAGTCTAAGGATGGTGTCGTAGAGCTGCCCAGTGGTCTGCAGTACCGTATCGACAAGCTTGGCGACGGCATCAAGCCCGCTGCCGAGGATACTGTAGTGGTTCACTACAAGGGGACGAAACTCGATGGTACCGTCTTCGACTCCTCTTACGATCGCGGTGAGCCTGCGACATTTCCTCTTACCGGAGTGATCCAGGGCTTCAGCGAGGGACTCCAGCAGGTACCTGCCGGCTCTAAGGTGACTCTCTGGATCCCCGGTGAGCTCGCCTATGGTCAGCGTGGATCGGGTGATCAGATCGGTCCGTACGAGCTGCTTACATTCGAGATGGAGCTTCAGGAGGTGCGACCCGCTGCAAAGAAGTAATTAGAATATTGTGCCTGACTAAGGCATAGTGTCTTTGACGAAAGGGGTGTGTCGAGTTGTTTCGGCACACCCCTTTTTGCGTCGTTAGTTTTTTTTACATTTGCGGTGTGGTTATCGAGTTGCAATATGGGTTGCACAGATAGCCGATAATTATTCCTATTCGTTTCGTTAGCATTATGAAACAAGCATGTAACTTATCGATCCTGCTGATCGGGCTTATGATGCTTCTCTCAGGCTGTGGCTTGATGAAGCTCTTCACCTCGGAGCAAAGGGATGTCTGTATGGCTCGATTGGAGACCAAGGAAGGAGCCACCTACACCGGGTATCTCAGAATGCCCATGTCGGGGGACAAGGAGCTCAAGCTATTCGATGACCTCGCCCTCACTCAGTCAGCCGGCACCTTCAAGTCAGAGGACCTGAAAGGCATCGAGCTCAGCAACCCCAAGCAACCCGACTCAAGCTATCGCTTTGAGTACAAAAAGTTCTCCTCTTACATGCGAAGCAATTCCACATGGATGACTCTCGTAGATAAGGGACCTGAGCTTACCGCCTACCTCCTTGCCTCTTCGTACAAGATTGATGAGAAAGGGGACATCTTCTTCATCGGCAACGAGCAGCGGATCATACGTGGTGGAGGAAGTATGGCTGTGGTAAAGCCCAGCTTCCCACTATTCTTGGAGAAGCGCGGAGGTATCTTGAGAAAGGTTGCTCTGGTACACGGGGTCAACTATGAGGGATCTCAGTTTAGAGGCGGAGTGGTCAGATTCCTTGCCGATGATCCGGAGCTCTGTAGCTATGTGAGGGGGCTGAAGTGGGAGTTTGAGGACATAGATAAGGTGGTCAAGTACTACGATCCTCACCGCAAGGGTGAGCTGGTCATTAGGGATGACCGGGGTCAAGTCCTCGCTCTGCCGCCACGTAAGATGGTTACTGATGCTCTGTCGGGCGAGCTTATCTACACTGCGGATGTGGCTAAAAACCTAACCCCACACTTTGGAATGGCCTCCTACCTCGGGCTCCGCTCATCACTCGGTACGTACTTCACCTATGGCGGGTCTGTAGGGTTCAATCAGCCTTGCCTCGTGGATGATGCCGCACTGATAACGGAGGATCCGAGCTTCTTGATGAAAGATCGCAAGGAAGTGGAGGTGCCCCAGGAGTTCATCAAGCGAGTGACCCTTTTTAGCTTCAATGCTTTTGCGGGTCTACAGGTGCCGCTTGATCTGAGGTCTGTCTATGTTATTCCTTCCCTGAGTGGATGTGTTACCGGAGACCTTCACTCCGACTACAGCCTGATCAGTGTTGGACCACTCGTCCGGTGCGACCTTGGCATCCCTCTGAAGTATGGGAATATGCTCTTCTTCGGCGCCGGATACAAGTACGGCTTCCCCATCAAGGATGCGGATGAGATGGCAGCGGACAACTACAAGAATGTGACTCCTTATGGTCAGTCTCATACTGTCTTCCTGACCATCGGCTATATGTATTGACCCGTTGATCTTACTAAGATAAGGGAGAGAAAGAGAAGTCTCTTTCGCTCCCTTATTAATTTTGGTGTCAGTAAGCTATTGCTGACGGATGGTGGCTCTGAAGATAAGGGAGTCTGTGCCCCTTTCGGTCGGATCAAGGGTCTCGAGGATCTCGGGGAGGGTCTCTACCCAGTCGATCTGTGGAGTGATCTTGTCCATAGTGTAGCTCTCTCGGAGCCAGTCCGCAGTCCCGCTCAGGAGTAGGGTGATGAGGTCTTGTCGTAGCTCCTCTTGCACGCCATCAAGACCCTCCAGGACCAGCCAGGCTGCTCCCTCGGTGGAACCGTCCTCTAAGTCGGCAAATCGAGTAAATGCACCTATTCGAAGTCGTGACTGGCGGTCAGGAGACTGTGCCAGTCCGGCCTCGGTGACGAGATCAGAGTAAAGCTGATCAGCCTCATCGTGAGCGTAGATCACCATCGGGAAGGACTCGTTATAGCCCTTGCTGGCAAAGAATCCGCTCCAGTCGGCTCGATTGAGCAGGCGGGTTGCGGACACGTTATTGGCGGTCAGCTGGGTGTCGCCCCATTTGTCGTCTATTTCTCTATCCATAAGCGTTGATTAAGTGTTACGGGGACAAGATACCCATTTTGTAGTTGACTGCCTTTTGTAAGACACTACAAATCGTGGACTTGAGGGGACGGGTGAAGGTCTCCATAACAGACTGACTATCTGCACCACGTGATCCATGAATCTAATACCGGTATTAGATCGAACTAATATCGGTATTAGTCGCGACTATTACCAGTAATAGTTTTGGCTAACATTGATGGGGCTGTGACGCCGGAGCCGGAGACTTGTTTTTATTGCTTTTATATTATGGCTTACGACGTAAAAAGGGTCTCTAACTTTACGTTAGAGACCCTTCCTTGTAGAGGTGCCTGGCGGATTCGAACCGCCGTAAACGGATTTGCAGTCCGGTGCATAACCACTTTGCTAAGGCACCATATCGCTCTTTGTAGTGCAAAGGTCACGAAAAAGTATGACATTGGCAAGTCTTCAGCCTTGGTGGATTCCGTCATTCACCCTATGGGGGACTTGGGGAAATGAGACTAAAGGGGTAACTTTGACGAAGAAGAGACCCACACTCACCAAGCTTAACCGTCTGGTCTCTCTTACTACTTACCTACTTTAAGTTATGAAATACGGATACATCAAGGTGGCTGCTGCCGCACCATTCGTGCGAGTTGCTGATTGCTTCTACAATATCGATCGGATCGAGGCACTCGTCAGACGCGCTGTGGATCAGAAGGTGGAGGTCCTTGGCTTCCCAGAACTGTCGATCACCGGGTACACCGCCGGCGATCTCTTGCTGCAACCCTTCCTCCTGGAGCAGGCTGAGGAGGCTGTGCTTGAGCTTGCCAATCGTACTGCGGATACTGACATACTCTTCTTCGTCGGTATGCCTCTGAGGGCAGAGGAGAAGCTCTACAACGCTGCCGTCGGTATACAGGGAGGGCGTATCTTAGGTGCCATCCCGAAGACTTTCCTGCCTAATTATAGGGAGTTTCAGGAGAAGCGCTGGTTCTCCAGCTCTTATGAGCTCGCCTACTCGACGATAGAGATCGGGGACCAAGAGGTGCCTATAGGTCACGACTTGATCTTCCGTCATAAGGACGTCGGTATCGGAGTGGAGATCTGCGAGGATATGTGGGCGCCGATCACTCCCGGTGTCCGTCTGTCGCTCCATGGGGCTCACATTATCTTCAATCTCTCGGCAAGTAATGAGAATGCCGGGAAGAACTCCTATCTCCGTGCGCTGATCTCCGGGCTCTCCTCTCAGGCGATCAATGGATATGTCTATAGTAGCTGTGGTCATGGTGAGAGCTCAACAGACTTGGTCTACACCGGTAAGGCCTTTATTGCGGAGAATGGTACGATCCTGAAGGAGATGGAGCGCTTTGACCTGAGTGAGAAGCTGATCGTCAGCGATATTGACATCGCACGCATCAGGACTGAGCGGATGCTTAATAGCACCTTCCGCACTGCGGCTACAAAGTATGCGACAGAGAAGCTCATTGTAGTCCCCTTTGACCTCTCAGAGCAGGATGATGACTACGTGATGACGCGTCCGGTGGAGCGCAATCCCTTTATGCCCGGCACCGTGGACCTTGAAGAGCGAAGTGATGAGATATTTAAGATCCAGGTGACCGGTCTCATGCAGCGCCTTCGTCATCTCAATAATCCGAAGATGGTCATCGGTGTGAGTGGTGGACTGGATAGCACCCTGGCGCTGCTCGTCTGCTGCTATGCCTGTAAGGTGCTCGGGCTCTCAACTCGCCAGATCATCGGCGTGACAATGCCTGCTGAGGCAACGAGCGACCGCACGAAGTCCAATGCGGACAAGCTGATGGAGCTCTTGGATATCGATAGTCGCGAGATTCCTATCAGCGCAGCAGCTATGGATCACCTGAGGATGATCGGGCACGATTCTGAGACACAGGACACTACTTACGAGAATGCCCAGGCACGCGAGCGGACTCAGATACTGATGGATCTGGCAAATATGGAGGGCGGCATCGTCATCGGCACAGGAGATCTCTCGGAGCTGGCGCTCGGGTGGTGCACCTACAATGGTGACCATATGAGTATGTATGGTGTCAATGCTTCGATCCCCAAGACCAGCGTGCAGATGATCGTCACTCAGCTCGCCGGGCAGTCGGATGTGTCGCCGGAGCTCAGGAAGGTCTTGCTTGATATTGTGGCAACTCCGGTTTCGCCTGAGCTTACCTCCACCTCTCCCGAGGAGGGACGGATCACTCAGCGTACCGAGGAACTGATCGGACCATACGAGGTGCACGACTTCTTTATCTTCCATATGATCTACAGTGCCTACTCTCCCGCCAAGATCCTCTACCTAGCTCAGAATGCCTTTGGAGACGACTACACGAAAGAGCAGCTCAAGGAGTGGATGAAGATCTTCGTGAAGCGCTTCATCTCCCAGCAATTTAAGCGCAACTGCAGCCCTGACGGACCTAAGGTGGGAGCAGTATCACTCTCCCCGAGAGGCTGCTGGCGTATGCCGAGCGATGCCTCGGCTGATATGTGGCTGAATGAAATAGACAAATTTTGATACCTTTGTCGCCCACGTTAATATTAGGATGATTAGGAATGATTGAAGTCAACGATCTCGCCATACAATTTGGAGGGAAGACCCTCTTTAAAGATGTTAATCTGAAATTCCTCCCGGGGAATTGCTATGGTGTCATCGGTGCCAATGGAGCAGGGAAGTCTACCCTGCTCCGTATGATCAGTGGAGAGCTATCACCCACGAGAGGCACCATTACCTTTGGACCAAGTGAGCGACTCTCCGTACTATCGCAGGATCACTTCGCCTTTGACGATGAGACGGTGCTCGATACCGTCATGCAGGGACATAGTACCCTCTGGGCGGTGAAGGAGGAAAAAGATGCACTTTACGCCAAGGAGGATTTCTCTGACGCTGACGGCATTCGTGCTGCAGAGCTAGAGGAGAAGTTTGCCCTTATGGAGGGGTGGAATGCGGAGAGTGACGCGGCTCAGCTGCTGAGTGGACTCGGCATCCCGGAGGAGCTCCACGGAGAGCTGATGGCCAACCTCAATGGTAAGCAGAAAGTGCGGGTCCTCCTAGCACGTGCCCTCTTCGGCAAGCCGGACAACCTGCTCCTCGACGAGCCAACCAACGACCTCGACATCGACACTGTGGCATGGCTGGAGGACTACCTCCAGGACATCGACAATACCGTTCTGATCGTCAGCCACGACCGACACTTCCTCAATGCGGTCTGCACCGACACTGTAGATATTGACTATGGTAAGGTGACACTCTATCCGGGCAACTATGACTTCTGGTACGAGAGTAGCCAGCTGGCGCTGAAGCAGCTCCAGCAGCAAAATAAGAAGATGGAGGAGAAGAAGAAGGAGCTGGAGGAATTCATCCGTCGCTTCTCCGCCAACGTGGCTAAGAGTAAGCAGACCACCTCGCGCAAGAAGATGCTGGACAAGCTCAATGTCGAGGAGATCAAGCCATCCACGAGACGCTACCCTGGGATCATCTTCACTCCCGACCGAGAGGTGGGGAATAAGATCCTGACCGTAGAGGATCTGGCTGCAAAGGCTCCCACGATCGACGGATCTGGTGAGGAGTTGCTCTTCTCGAGGGTTAGTTTCAATGTGGAGAAGGAGGACAAGATCGTCTTCCTCTCACACGATCCTCGGGCGATGACCGCTTTCTTTGAGATCATCAACGGAAATCGCGAGCCCCTCGAAGGACATTACGAGTGGGGGCAGACGGTCACCTCTGCCTATCTGCCGCTGGAGAATGGGAAGTACTTCGACTCCACGATGAACCTTGTAGACTGGCTGGCACAATTCTCTGAGGACACCAATGCGGTCTACCTCAAGGGGTACCTCGGTCGAATGCTCTTCCGCGGTGAGGAGCTGGAGAAGGAGGTGAAGGTCCTGAGCGGAGGAGAGAAGATGCGCTGCATGATCGCTCGGATGATGCTCACCAATGCCAATGTCCTGATCCTCGACTCTCCCACCAACCATCTTGATCTGGAGAGCATACAGGCATTCAATAATACGCTGATCAACTTCCCCGGTAATATCCTAATGGCGAGCCACGATCACCAGTTTATGCAGACGGTCGCCAATCGGATCATCGAGCTGGGACCCAATGGCATCATCGATAAGCGCTCAGACTTCGATACCTACCTGCAGGATCCCGTCGTGGCGGAGCAGAGGGCAAAAATCTATAATGAGAGCAAGGCATGATAAATGTAGGTATCGTAGGTAGCGAGGGGTATACTGTCGCGGAGCTGTACAGCCTCGTGATCAAGCACCCCGATGTGGATCTCCGGATGATCTACTCCCCGTGGCGCAGCGGGATGAATGTCTCGGAGCTCTATCATGATCTCCACAGTATGCGCACCCTTCGCTTCACTGATGAGGCGGACTTCGAGGGGCTTGATGTCCTCTTTATCTGTCTGCCGAGCGGGATGTCGCGAGCTTTCCTGGAGAGTCATCCCATGCCGGAGGGCATCCGCGTGATCGACTTTGGTCATGAGCACCGCCACTCCGTCGATGCGGACAAGACCTTTGTCTACGGCTTAGTCGAGGCCTATAAGGACGAGATCGTCGATGCACAGTACGTCTCCGTCCCCGGCTCCTTTGCCGAAGCGGTGGAGCTGCCCCTCCTGCCGTTAGCGCGGGAGGGACTCCTGCAGAGTGACCTCCATATTCACTGCATCTCCGGCAAGACTCAGGCGTTTGCTCGTCCGGAGAAAGATAAGGGACTCTCCTACGAGGCAATCTTTGATCAGATGCATGTCTACTCTCCTTTCTCTCATCACCAGCAGGACGAGATCTACAGGACGCTGTCTGACCTTCAGGAGGGTGGGTTCCATCAGAAGATCAGCATGATCCCCATGCGGGGTGGCTTCAATAGGGGGATGTACTCGACTATATACATGAACTCCCCCCTCACCGCTGAGGAGGCGGAGAGGATGTATACAGACTTCTTTGACCCCTCAGCCTTTGTCTACATTACGGACGAGTACCCGGATGTGAGAGACACGCAGAATACGAATAACACCCTCATCCACCTCACCAAGCTGGATGACAAGCTGCTCATCGTCTCCTCGATGGACAATCTGATGAAGGGGGCTGCCGGGACGGCGATCCATATTATGAACACTATGTTTCGCCTCGTAGAGACGACCGGACTGGAGCTGAAGTTTACCAGTTACTGATCCGATACCGTTTATCTCCACAGGTCGTCCGGTAAGGGGTCAGCGTCGGAGAGTTCGCTCATAAGCTTCTCTTCGTCTACTACATAGGCTGTAAAGGCTCCGGAGACCGGGAATCGATTGAAGTAAGGGTTTCGGGTGCTGAATAAACGGATCTCACTTATCTCGGGAGACTCTATGACGGCATCGTAGTAACGTCGGATGCGTTGGGCGATCCGAGGCAACACCTTGACCATAGGACCTTGGGCGGTAGTTAGCACCGCAACTATATGCCAGCGAGGACGGCGATCGATGTGATCGGTCGTCCCTCTCGGTAGATGGTGGGAGACACTTATGTGACGTCCGCCCTCCTTATTGATCCTCTCCATCATCTGCATAAAGAGCGTCCCGTGGGGCGCATCATCACGCCTGCCCGAGAGATCGATCGCATAGTGGATCATCTCGTGGAGCAGTGTGTCCTCGTACACCTCACTGGGAAGATCCATCCGGACATTGATCTTGATCTGACGGGTCACACTGGAGGTACGCCGACGATGCACATACATACCTGCGTAGCTCTTGACATCGCTCAGCAGGATGGGAATAGGGGGTAGGGCGTCCTCGAAGAAGGTCTGATTGAACTCTCCAAATCTTTCCTCCAGAAAGTCAGCTGTTGGTCTCACACTGCAAAGTTACACAAAGGAAGCCCTTCCTCAGCTTTTTTCTACCCCCCCGTGTTTGTTATCGTTTATTCGCTTATATTTGACTATTCGATAACCCTTCAAGACGTTTGTAATGAAATCAATGACCTTATCCCTTATGGCGATGCTCGCCATACTGCTCAGTACTCCGCTGACGCAAGCAGGTACTCCAGACAAGACCGTTTCGCTTGGCTTTACTCCTTTAGAAATAGAGATTGAGGATGGTATCGTTGCCCGGGTCGCTCGTGGCAACGATGAGCGAGTGGAGATCTACTGCGATGAACCCGGTGAGATCATCTGCAAGAAAAACTCAAGAAGCGGCTCGCTGGAGCTGAAACGCAAGTCAAGGAGGGGCGACTTCCTCCGTAACTTGCCAAGGCCTAAGTGCATCGCCATCATTGTGACCAAGGATCCCTCTGCCATCAGAGAGATCTCGTGTGACTCCGGAGCGTCTATCAAAATGGCTGACAAGGATCTCCGCTTTAGCTCACTGTCGCTCTCTGCAGACTCGGGCGGCGAGATACGTATAGATGGTGACTGCCCGAGGATCGACATAGAGGCTGATAGTGGCGGTCGGGTCAGTGTGTCGGGTGTTTTCGGTCGGCTCACAGCCTCAGCGGACTCCGGTGCCTCAGTAGCGATCCGAGGCGACATAAAGCGAGGAGGCTTCAGTGTCGACTCCGGTGCAAGAATAAGTGCCCGAGGGAGGGCAGGCTTTGCCGAAGTGGAGTGTGACTCTGCGGGGGTCTTTGACGGCAAAGATCTTATCGCAGATGAGGCAGCCCTCGAGGCAGACTCTGGCGGGGTGATCCGCATCGCCTGCAGAGGAGAGTACAGGAGCGAGAAGGACTTTGGCGGTGTGATCACGGTATCACGTCCCAAGTGACTTCTCCATAAAACTGAAAAATCATAGCTCTTCGGCAATAATTTGTCGGCTGATATGAAGAAAGAGCTGACTCCATTCCCTGGAGTCAGCCCTTAGTGTTTGAGGAAATGAGACCCTACTGAGGATAGTTAGTTGCAGTCTATCGAGTGAGACAGCAGGTCCTTCAGGGGATGCTGTAGGACTTATGTGGCTGTGGTGTCCTCGGATGCCGTCCTCATAAGGGTTTGTCCCTACTGATCGAAATCGAAAATAGAGGCTGGGTAAGTCACCTCCTCCAGAAAGAGCCCCTCGCTGGGTGCCGACGAGCCACAGAGGGATCGGTCTCTGGCGGTCAGTAGATCTATGAAGGCTGATGGCTCCATCCTCCCTCTGCCTACCTCAAATAGTGTCCCGACTATACCGCGGACCATATTTCTAAGGAAACGATTAGCGGTGATGTGAAAGGTGTAGCAACTCTCTCCGAAGGAGGAGTCACGCTCCCACTTCGCCTCTGTGACAGTGCAGTTGTGTGTCTTGACCTGCGAGTGCTTCTTGGAGAATGTGGTGAAGTCGTGCTCGCCGATGAGGTGCGAGGCCGCTTCGTTCATCGCCCCAAAGTCCAGCGTCTCCGGGACAAGGGTGCAGTACTTCCGGGTAAAGGGGGATGCCTTGGTCCTTACGTGGTACCCGTAGCGGCGACTCACCGCATCAAATCGGGCATGGGCATCAGCCGTCACCCGTCTGACCTCCAGTAGAGCAATGTCCGGTGGAAGGAAGCGGCGCAGACGGTAGGTCAGTTGCTCTATCTCTTTGCCCGATAGGTTGAGATCCAGATGGCATGCCATCCGAGCGGCGTGTACCCCGGTGTCTGTCCGACCTGCTCCGGTAACGGATATGGGACGACGAAGCATGGTGGAGAGTCTCAGTTCCAGCTCTCCCTGCACGGTGCGACCCTCAGGCTGTGATTGCCAGCCGAGGAAGTCGGTACCGTCGTATGCTATGTAGAGGAAGTACCTCATTTGTATCTATTCAAAAAAAGTCCCACAGTGCTCCTCTAAGTGGATCTCTGTGGGACTTATTAACTCTTGATGGTCAGACCATCCTCAGTAGATGTATTGTGAGAGAGATTACTTCTTCGTCTCCTCCTTCTTCTCAGGGTTACTCTTGGAGGGGTCGTACAGGTCGTTGAGGTACTTGACTACCTCCTCTGTGATGTCATACATCGGGACTGAGTAGATGATGGAGCCGCCCTGATTAGAGAGGATCACCTGGTAGTGTCCGTGGAGCTCATTGTAGGTACGGATCTGAGACCAGATCGTATCCGACAGCGCTTTCATCGTCTTAGCCTGCTCCTCCATGAGCTCTCCGGAGAGCTTCTGCTGGAGCTGCTGGAAGTCCTGCTGCTTCTTCCCAAGTCTCTGATACTCACGCTCGGCACGCTCCTGGCTGAAGAAAGCATTGTTATTCATCTTATACTGGAAGTCCTGCATCTCCTTCTCCAGCTGTCGTCCCTGAGCATTGAGATTAGCCTGCTTCGTCTCAGCGGATGCCATAAGCTTGTCATTGACATCCTTAGCGTAGTTGTACTGGCTCATCAGGCTGTCCAGAGTGACGTAAGCGATCGGCATAACCACCGCTGAGTCTCCTGCTTGAATGGGAGTGACCTTAGGAGACTTGGATCTCTGGTCTGTAAAGTGGAGCACAAAGAGTGCAGCTACAGCAACCGCCAGTATGACGGTAATGATGGTATTGGTAGAGTTCTTCATTGATGTAATGATAGGAGCAGTAGCCACGATAGCGGCTAAGAGTGCTCCGCTTGGATTGTGTAAGTTTCGAGATTAGCAGTATGATACGAGTGGTGAGGGATGACCAAGTATCTCATGAGAGATGCCAGGCATCTACTCGTCTGAGGAGTGGATGCGATCGTAGAGGTCCCGATGCTTCATCTCCTGAGCGGTGATCTTATGGCCGCACACCAGCCCCTTAGCTCGGAGTGCAGGCTGGTCCTCTACCTCGGTCTTGGGGAATTCGCCTCCCTCCACGAAGAAGACCCTCACGCCTAAGAGCAACACTGCAAGCCCCACGAGAGCTAGTGTCAGTATGAGTGTTATGGTCATAATCTATGCTATCGATTCCTTAGTGATCAGATTACGAGGGCAAATATACCCTTTTTATTCATTCCTTGTAATCTTCTTTTCCCTCTTCCCGCTCCTCTCAGCTCTCATTTAGGGTCTTATAACACTTCCTATCTCTTAGTACAAGCCCGTAGGGTGGGGTAGTCGAGTGGGAGTAAAAAGTGAAGCCCCTCAAGTGAGACAAATATCTACACCTAAGGGGCTTCGGGGGAGGGAGTGGCGCGACTTGGAATTGAACCAAGGACACATGGATTTTCAGTCCATTGCTCTACCACTGAGCTACCGCGCCGATATGCTGTTGTCGGGGTTGCTTCCCGTTTTTGCACTGCAAAGGTAAGATAAAAAATTGGATTAGCAAGGCCTCCCGCACGCACCCAGGTCATTTGTCGCAGATCGTGTGGCTAATTCGCATTTTGATGTGCTGGGTGTGTGAGTAAAAAGAGATTACCTTTGTTGAGGAGACAATAGATAACGGACCAGGCAGTAGTTTTAGCGTATGGAAACAGCAGAGATAACGGAGCTGATATCAGCATTTGTCCCGGAGGAGATCCTCCGCGACTTCGAGCTGAAGGAGGTGAAAAAGGAGTGCGGGGTCTACCGACTCTATATGGACGAGAAGGACGACGAGAGCCATTATCCCCCGGAGCTGTCGGAGGCGAAGGAGGTGGTCCGATGCGGCTACATGAATCCCTGCGAGATCCAGACCTTCCCCATAGCCGGTCGCGAGGCNTTCATTTACATACGCCGCCGGAGGTGGAAGGA
>NZ_AQWR01000024.1 GCF_000375645.1 Porphyromonas bennonis DSM 23058 = JCM 16335
CTTGCATTGCCTGGTCCACGGGTCTTCGGGGCTACGCCCCTCGACCTGTGGCTAAAAAACGGGCACCCACAAGGGGTGCTTCGTTCCCCACTCTTCACAATTAGATGAATGGCTACGGTATCCCTCAAATGCGTCACCCCTGGAGTGACGCTCCAGGATCACCCCTCGATCTAATACCGATATTAGTGAAGACTATTACCGGTATTAGTTGCGTCTAATATCGGTAATAGAGTTGCGTCTGAGGGATAGGGGATGACAGGCTATGGATCAGGGGATTAGAGAGGGGGCGGAAAGGGGCAAAAAAAGCCCGCCCCCTCTGCCGAGACGACTGTGGGTCGTATCGACAGAGGGGGCTATATGTGAGGAGCGACGATGGGACGAAGAGGATCCTTGTCGCGTCAGCTTAGAGGGGACTTAGCTCTGCGGGTCGTCCGTGGAGTCTCTCTTCATGAAGAGCCAGATCACTAGGGCGATGATCACAAGCACCAGGAGGGAGATCCCGGCGAAGGCGAGGAGATGGACCGCACCCTTGACGGCGTAGTAGATCCCCACGCAGAGGAGGAAGATAATCGCAAGGGTGATGAGGATTTTCTTAAAGTTCATATACTTATTGCTATATGGGTTGTCGTGTTAGCGTCCGTTTCGCTGCTGCTGCTCGCGGAGCTTCTTCATCTGCTCCTTCTGAGCCTTCTCGAGCCGCTCCATGAAGCCGGACTGCTTCTTCTTCCTAGGCTTCTTGGCATTCTCCTGCAGCTGAGCGAAGAGCTTCTGCTCGTCGATAGACCACTGGAAGGCCTTGGTCTGCAGGATACTGATGAGGAGGGAGGCGAAGTAGTAGAGAGAGAGTCCGGAGGCGTTATTATTGAGGAAGAAGAAGAGGAAGACCGACATGAAGATCGGCATCGCCTTCATCATGCAAGCGGACTGCTGATCGCCGCCTGCCGTGCCGGACTGGGTGAGTCGCATGTAGATGATCTGAGTCACCGTCATCAGGAGGCAGAAGAGCGATATGTGGTCCCCGATCATCGGTATGTCGGCACCCCAGCGGATCACGTCGTCGTAAGTACTGAGGTCCTGCGCCCAGAGGAAGCTCTCACCGCGGAGGTTGAGGCTGGTGGGGAAGTACTGGTACATGGCGATGAGGATCGGCATCTGGAGAAGCATCGGGAGGCAGCCACCCATGACGTTGACACCGGCGTTCTGATAGAGCTGCATCGTCGCCTTATTGCGCTCCATCATCTTGTCCTCGCCGGGATACTTCGCATTGATCTCGTCGACGAGCGGCTTGATGGCGCGCATCTTGGCCTGGCTCTTGAAGGACTTGAAGGTGAAAGGCGCGAGGATCAGCTTGATGATCAGCGTCAGGATGATGATGATGAGCCCGTAATTGGAGATGTACTTCTCGAGGAAATTGAAGACCGGAAGCACGACCCAGACGGTGATGAAGCGGAACCACCTCCCCATGTCAATCACCTCTGTCAAGTGGGTCTTGTCTCCTAGATTCTTGTCGAGGCTCTTGAGGAGGGCGTGGTCATTGGGACCGTTGTAGATCTGGAGGGAGATCGGCTGCTTGCCGTCGAAGGGGAGGACAAACTTTGCCTCCATCTCCTTGAGCTTCTGCGGATCACCCTTGACCATCTCTTGGCTAACTGCCAGCGAGCCGAGACGAGTACGAGAGTAGACGATCGTGGAGAAGAACATGTCGCGGAAAGCGACCCACTTCACCTCATTAGTCAGCTCCTTATCCTCAGACTTGCCGGTATTGAGCTTGTCGACGTCACCGTCGGTGAATTCGTAGGCCATACCGGAGTAGCGCTGCTCGGCCTGCTCGCTCTTCTCATTACGATAGACGGGGAGCGATATGTCAGCGTCGAGGAAGGGGGAGTTGGGCGCCATGACGCTCTTGAAGTCTCCCGTGCCGGCGATGGTGACATCGATGAGGTACTTGGGGCGAAGGGTGTAGACGAGCGTCAGGCTGGAGCCATTGGTCGCCATGGCGGACATCTTGACCTGCGTGGGACTCACCTGCTCGCCGACGAAGTAGAGATCCTCAGTGCGGACGACACGGTTGCCGCTCGTGAAGAGGGTGAGACTGAAGCGGCTGTCATCCGGTCGGATGAGCCGGATCGGAGCTCCCTGGTAATCCTTGTACCCTAGAATCTCCGAGGCGATCGGCTTACCGCCCTTCGTGGAGAGCGTGACGGAGAGGGAGTCATTGGCAATCGTGAAGGTCTGCTCCCTGCCGTGTGCGGAGGGGGCAAAGGGTCCAAATGTCTCCGACGCCTGAGCGGTCAGGATGGAGTCGCGCTCGGCGGGGGTGTACTGTGCAAGGGTGGCACTCCGGCGGAGGGAGTCCTCTGTCGCGATCCGGTCTAGCGAGTCGACCATGGCGCGCTCCCTCGCCTGTGCGGCGAGCGCTACGGAGTCGGCATAGCGCTGCCGGAGCTCCAGCTCCTCCTGAGAGGGTCGTCCCAGGATGGAGAATACCACGAGGACCACGCCCATGAGGACGAGACCGATGATCGTATTTTTATCCATTACTTATCTGTCTGAGGACAGCTCTGCGATGCGAGCCGTCCAGATGATCGTCTGTGCTTGTGTGTAGGTCTGACTTACTTTTCCTCTCCCTCTCGGGCAGCCTTGTGTCGAAGTGCCGCCTCGACGAGAGACATAAAGAGCGGATGGGTGTGCTGGAGCGTGCTGGAGTACTCGGGGTGATACTGCACGCCGATGAACCACTGCTTGTCGGGGAGCTCCACCACCTCCACGAGACCTGTCTCGGGGTTGCGCCCGGCGATCAGCACACCCGCCTCCTCGAAGGCCTGCTCGTACTTGCTATTGAACTCGTACCTGTGGCGGTGACGCTCGCGGATGGTCTCCGTGCCGTAGATCTGAGCCACCTTGCTCCCCTCAGTCAGCTCGCAGTCGTAGCCGCCGAGGCGCATGGTGCCGCCCAGCATGGTCACCTCCTTCTGCTCCTCCATCAGGTCGATGACCGGATCGGGACTCTGGGAGTCAAACTCGGTACTATTGGCCTGCTCCAGCCCGAGTATGTCGCGGGCTATCTCGATGCAGATGCACTGCATGCCGAGGCAGATGCCGAGGGTCGGCAGGTCGTGCTCACGGCAGTAGCGGATCGCGGTCAGCTTGCCGGGTATGCCGCGCGAGCCGAAGCCCGGAGCGATCACCACCGCATCGCAGGGAGCGAGCAGTTCTGCGACATTCTCATCCGTGATCTTCTCACTCGAGATGCGGACGAGATCGACCAAGCGTCCATTGTAGACACCGCTCTGCTGGATCGCCTCGTCGATCGACTTGTAGGCATCCTGGAGGGAGACATACTTGCCGACGAGACCGATCTTGACCGGATCCTTCTTCTTCGCCTCCTCACCCAGCTCGAGGTAGTGGCGCCACTCCTTCAGCTCCGGAGCGGGGCCGACGGGGAGCTTAAGCTGATTCAGCACCGCTTCGTCCATTTTCTGCTCCTGGAGGAGTAGCGGCACACGGTAGATGGAGGGGCAGTCGTAGGACTGGATGACCGCTTCCTTAGGCACGTTACAGAAGAGTGCCACCTTACGCAGCAGGTCCTTCTCCAGCTTCATCTCGCTCCTAAGCACCAGCATATCCGGCTGGATCCCCTCCTCCTGGAGCGACTTGACGGAGTGCTGGGTGGGCTTCGTCTTCAGCTCCTTGGCTGCATGGAGATAGGGGACGTAGGTGAGGTGGATCACCATGCAATTGTCGTCGCCCAGCTCCCACTTCAGCTGGCGAACTGCCTCAAGGAAGGGAAGCGACTCGATGTCGCCTACGGTGCCACCGATCTCGGTGATGATGATGTCGTAATCGTCGTCCTTGGAGAGCCGCTTGACACAGCGCTTGATCTCGTCAGTGATGTGGGGGACCACCTGTACCGTTTTGCCGAGGAAGTCACCCCGGCGCTCCCGCTGGATCACGTTCTGATAGACGCGCCCGGTGGTGACGTTGCTATTGCGCGAGGTCTTGATGTCGAGGAAGCGCTCATAGTGTCCCAGGTCGAGGTCCGCCTCGTAGCCGTCATCGGTGACGAAGCACTCGCCGTGCTCGTAGGGATTGAGGGTCCCGGGGTCGATATTAATGTAGGGATCAAACTTCTGGATCGTGCACTTCAGACCGCGACTGATCAGCAGTCGTCCGAGAGAAGAGGCGATGATGCCCTTACCGAGGGAGGAGACCACCCCGCCGGTGACGAATATATACTTGGTGTCCTTTGTTTTCATGGCGCTACAGTGACTGGAGATTCACAGCATAGACCCATCCATACTGTGTCGCAAAGATACCATTTTACCCCGAAAGGCTCACAAGGAGCGTCCCCTGCCGTGGGATGCACGGCAGGGGACGCTGAGGGTGTGAGAGGGGAGAAAGTTAGTCCTCCTTCTCAGGATACATAGGCGCCTCCTTCAGGGTCTGCTCCATGTGGCTGATCCAGACGTTGGCGATGGCGGGGTAGTCGGCAAGTCCCTTCATGATGCAATTATCGAGCGTGCAAGTGAAGCCGGCCTTGACCATCTCAGCGCGCCAGCTGCCCTCCTCGGCCGGGGTCTCAACTCCGCCCTTGAGGTCGTTATTGGCGTGGTCGCCGGCGATGGACATCAGCGGGTGGAGGATCACCTCGCCGGAGGTAAAGCCGGCGGCCTTCATCCGCCCGATCATATCATCGACGTAATTGCCTTCCATATCGACCGTGGCGACGAAGTAGTGCTTGTCTAGCTTCTGGAGCGCCTTCTCGATCATAATGTAGCGGCTGTTGCCGTTGCCGTAGTTCATATCGGCAGGGTTACCATGCCCCATGAGGCAAACGAGCTTACCGGCCTTGACCTCCTTGCCGAAGACCTTGTGCAGCTCGGCAGCCACCTTGTCGCAGTCGACCTCCTCGTAGAGGAGCGGTCCGGCGAGGTAGACGGTGACATCGGCAAAGGGGGTCTTTCCGCCCTCGACGCTGTGGTTATGGAAGTCCTTCAGACAATTCTGTACCCGGAGATACTCCTCACCGGGGATGACGTGGAGGGACTGCACGGCGATGTCCTTATAGCCGGCATTGCCGAGCGCCTCCATGTAGAATTGCGGGGCATAGTAGTTCCACCCCTTCTGGGCGCAGCGAGTCATGCAGATCTCGGAGGTGAAGGAGAAGTAGACGTCCCGATCGGGGAACTTTGCCTTGAAGCTCTTGACCAGCTCCTTGAAGGACTGCTGTGGAGCGTCCCAGGTGCTGCCGAAGGAGACGAGGAGGAGCGCCTTATCAGTGCTCTTTGTCGTCTTGACCTCCTGCGTCACGGCGGTCATCTTGCGGTCATAATTGGACTTCAGGTCCGGCTTGTTGTCGCCCTCGCAGCCACTGAGGGCTGTAGCGAGCATGCCCATCAGTAGGAGGGGCATCAGTTTCATTAGCTTACGCATAGTAAAGTGATAATAAAAAGGTGAGTAAAAAACTATAGGTGAGATCACTCCTCGGAGTCATCGTCTGTAGACTGTCGGCGAGACCGGCCGGAGGCAGACTTCAGCTCCTTGCCGAAGTTGATCGTGCAGGAGAGGTAGAAGGTCCGCCCCGGGGTGTAGGTCCCGTAGTGGAGCCCATGGTAGGTGGTCTCGTAGTAATCGAAGATATTGTCGACCCCGGCATCGATGGCAAGTCGCCAGGAGTTGCTGAGGGTAAGGTCATGGCGGGTATTGATCCGCCAGAGGTTGTAGGGCTTGCCATTTCCGTCGTCCTGGTAGTAGCGCGTGCTCTGCATCCTGCCGTAGAGCCCCACGCCGAGGTGGTAGCGGTCGGGGAGCAGCTCGCGCGACCAGTCGAGGCCGATGGTGCCCCGGTGATGTGCCATCCCGTCGATGATCACGCGCTTCATCGTCTCCTCCTCGAGGTCGTAGAGCAGGGCATCGGTGTCGAGGTAGCTGTAGCCCGCGGAGAGGGCAAGCGAGGGCAGCACCTGCCACTTCCCCTGGAAGTCCACCCCCAGGGTGCGGGCGCTGTCCATATTCTTATACATCCGCACGCGCGCCGGGTCGTAGGTGAGGAGCAGCTCCGACGGAGCCTCGGAGCGCGGCACGGTGACGAGGGTGATCATATTTCGGAGCCAATTGGCATACCCCGTGACGTGGAGGGAGAGGGGTCCCTCCCGATACTCAATGTCCCCCGACAGGTAGCGGCTCGACTGAGCATCCAGCCCCTCGTTGCCGAGGTAGAGTGCCAGCATCCCCATCTGGCGGACGTAGCGGTAGTGGAGCTGCTTATTGGAGGGCGTCTTGAAGCCCTCAGAGTAGGTCCCGCGGAGATTGACCGGTCCCGCCTTATACCTGAGGGAGAGCTTTGGTGAGAGCTTTAGTCCAAAGGCAGGATGGTAGGTGAGTCGTGCGCCGGCAGTGACATTGAGCCGGTCGACGGGGTCCCACTCGTCCTGCAGATAGAGCCCAAGGAGATAGTCCTGCACCCGCTCGCGGTCGAGACGGTAAGGGGCGATAAGCCAATTGTACTGCAGGTCCAGTCCGGTGCTGAGGCGATGGTGTGCCGGCAGCTCGAGGACTCCCTTCAGATGCCCGAGCAGTCTCTGCTGATTGCTCTGCAGGGCGACGTCGTCGGGGTAGTAGGGGTAGCTATTCTCTTTCCCCTTATCATCCCACTCCTTGATCCAGGTAAGCCCGGTGTAGACGTAGTAGTAGGCGTGCCGATCGTAGAGGAGGTCCGCCGTGAGCAGGTGTCCCTCGGGGAGCTGCCAGCGGAGGCCGGTGGCAGCGGAGGCGTTGCGGTAACGGAAGTCGTAGGTCTTGTAGTCCGGGATGCCGGTGGGGCGGTGGATGTCCTTGCGGTAGACGCTTCCCTCGAGGTAGGCTGAGAGGAGCTTGGAGGGTCGCCAGTCGAGCCGCTCGCCGAGGGTATAGTCGAGATAAGGGTTGCTGGTGTTATTGACGGAGTTGGTCACCGGGTGCTCGTACCTATTGGGGTCCTCGTAGGTGGTGTTTTGCCAGCCGGCGGAGTGCTTGAGGTGAAAGTCTGTCCGCGAGGTGACCCTGCCGATCGTCGCCTGTGCGGAGGTTGACTGGATCACAGAGCCGTAGGAGCCGATGCGGGTGGTATTGACGAGCGAGAGGTCGCGCGTGCTCTTGCGGGTGATGATATTGATCACGCCGGCTATGGCATCGCTGCCGTAGAGGGCGGACGAGGCGCCGCGGATCACCTCGATGCGGTCGATCCGCGTCGGGTCGATGACGTCGAGATTGACCTGCCCGCCGAGGTCGCCCATCAGCCGCTTGCCGTCGACGAGGATCAGGACGTACCCGCCCGAGAGCCCGCCCATCTGCATCGAGGTGCCCATATCGCTCCGGCTGAAGTCTATTGATGGGATCAGCCCGGAGAGGATCTGCGAGAGCGGTGCGTGACCAAAGCTCCGGAGAGCTTTCCGGTCGATCACCTCTGTCTGCACCGGGGCATCCTTGATCAGCCGGAGCGTCCCGGTGCCGGTGACGACAAATTCGTCGAGGCTGTAGTCCCGTATCGAGTCTCCCGGCAGCGTCTGCGCTGTGGCGACGGTGCCGAGGAGTAGCCCCGCAGCGAGGAGAGGAAGAAAGTGATGTGACATATGCATAAAGTGTTACTTGATTTCCATTCCAATCAGGCGAGCCACCAGCTCGTCCGTGAGAGCAAGGTGGGTGTAGCTTGCCAGTAGCCGCCCCCGCCGCCAGAGAGCCGTAGGCACCGCCTCCCCACGAGCATCGTACTGCTGCAGGGAGGAGGGAAGGGGGTCGATGACATGAGAGTAGTGAAACTCGTGACCTCTCACCGCCACGCCGTCGAGCGTGAAGCTCCGGTAGCCGAGCGTCAGCCGCTTCCCCTCCATCGTCGCCACCTGGTCAAGCACCCCGGCGAGGTCGTACGCCCGCCCGCTTTCGTCGATGATCTGCCGGCAGAGGAGCATCATCCCCCCACACTCGGCGAGGAGCGGGCGGCCGCTGTCGGCGTACTCCCGGAGACTGCGAAGCATCGATCGATTGTGCGCTAGTTGCTCCAAGTACAGCTCCGGGTACCCACCCGGGAGGTAGAGGAAGTCGCAATCCGGCAAACGCTCATCCCGTAGCGGGCTAAAGAATGTGACCTCGCCAAAGCGGGCGAGCACCCTCAGGCTCTCCTCATAGACGAAGCTGCACGCCTCGTCACGGGCGACAGCGATACGGAGGTCAGCCCTCCGCTCCTCCGACTCCCGTGGTGCGGCAATCCCCTCGCACGCCGTCCGCTCCAGCAGGTGGTCAAGGTCGACACTCGCCTCCACAAGATCCGCTGCCGCCTCAGCATACTGCTCGGCGACGTCCCGCTCCTCAGTCTGCAGACCGAGATAGCGCTCGGGGATCAGAAGGGCATCGCACTTGGGAAGCACTCCGAGGACCGGCAGTCCCGCCGCCTCCACCGCCTCGGTGAGGAAGTGTCGGTGCCGGGGGGAGCTCACCTTATTGAGGATCACACCGGCTATCGACACTCGTGCGTCGAAGTGGCGGTAGCCGTAGAGCAGGGGTGCCAGGCTGTATGCCATGGCCCCCGGCGTCACCACCAGCACCACCGGCAGGCGGAGCAGGCGTGCCACCTCGGCGGAGGAACCGCGATCCCTGTCATAGCCGTCAAAGAGCCCCATCACGCCCTCCGCCACCGCCACCTCACTATCGGCGGCATATCGGTGGTAGATCTCCTCCACCCCGGCCTCGCCATAGAGGAAGGTGTCGAGATTGATCGACGGCCGACCGGTCGCTGTGGCGTGGAGCTTCGGGTCGAGGTAGTCCGGGCCGCACTTAAAGGACTGAACCCGCAGCCCCCGCCGAACGAGCGCCCTCAGGAGTCCTATGGTAACTATGCTCTTCCCGCTGCCTGAGCGGGGTGCGCCGATGAGGAAGCTATTCATACGTGGTTTCTCTTATTCTTATCCTCCTCATTTCGCTCTATCAGTCCGCCCTCCTTGTCGATCAGGATCAGGTCGAGCCGGATCCCCGGGACGAGAGGCTTGCAGACGGCGTAACAGCGGTCGAGGAGGATGTGGTAGAAGGGGTGAGCGTGGTCGGGGAGGATCTCCCAGATCTCGCCCGCCATGGTGATGCCGTCGATGCGGTCGAGTGTTGCCTCGTCGAGACCGCTCTCCCGCCCGAGGCTGCGGATGAAGGGCTTGCTCATCACCGACTTCTTGCTGTGGGTGTCGAGCTGCCCCTCCGCCAGCTTGACCGCCTTGCCGATCATGATGCCGAGGGTGATGTGGGCAAAGTCCATTGCCCGCGCCATCTCGAGGCAGCGACCGATGAAGTTGCCGTACTGGACGAAGGCATTTGGCGGGAGGTCGGGGAAGTGCGCTCGGAGCCACCTCTCGCTCTTGCCACCGGAGTTGATCACCAGGTGCTCCCCGAAGACCGACCGCGAGACGCCCATCTCCCGGCGGATCGAGTCGACCCACGCCTCGGTGGAGAAGGGGCGAAGCACGCCGGTGGTGCCGAGGATCGAGATGCCATCGACGACGCCGAGGCGGGGATTGAAGGTATGCGGTGCCAGCGTCTCGCCCTCCGGTACGGTGATGGTGATGTCGATGCCGACCCGACTGAGGTCAACGAGTCGTCCCACAGCCTCGGTCATCATCTGCCGAGGTCCGGGGTTGATGGCAGGGTCGCCGATCGGCAGTCCGATGCCGGGGAGGGTGATCCGCCCCACCCCTTTACCCCCATGAAAAGTGACACCGGTGTGACTGTCAGTGAGGCGGACGGTGGAGAGGATGGCGGTGCCGCTCGTCACGTCGGGGTCGTCCCCGGAGTACTTGATCGCCGTAGCGGTGGCGCACTCCTCGCTCTCTATGCAGGTCTCGCTGATCGGGAAGCGGATCTCCTCACCGGTGAGGAGCCGTACCGGCACCTCGGTGTAGGTCTCATCGTTGAGGAGCGCCAGCAGAGCCGCTGTGGTGGCAGCGGTGGCTGTGGTGCCGGTGGTGAAGCCGATGCGGAGGGGGAAGAAGTCCGGATCCAGTCGCTCGAGTGCCCTGCGGAGTCCCACGGGACCGAGGACGGTCTCCGTCGGCCGGTAGCCGAGGGTCGGTCGGCGGATGACGAGTATCGGGATGCCGAGGTCGGTGGCGGCTTTCACTTTTTCCTCAAAGCCACTGCTCTCGCCACTCTCCTTGAGGAGCAGCAGGTCGGGTCGCAGTCGCTCCATAAGCGCCCGGTCGTCCTGCGCCCGGTCGTAGTAGATAAGGCGGTTGCGGGGGAAGTCGCTCTCGCTGACGATCCGCTCCGTCTCGGGTATCGGCATCACCCTCAGCCAGACCTCGTGCCGCAGCGGGTAGTCCCCCATGGCGGCGATACTCTTGACCCCGGTGAGGGCAAGGAGTCTGCGGGGGCTGAGCCGCTCCAGCTCCTTCATCGCCTCGGGGAAGGAGCTGACGGAGAGTGCCCCCTCGGGGAGTGGAGGGAAGGCTCGCTCATACCGAATCGTCGGCAGGGCCACTTCGCTTGCCGCCTTGGCGACATTCCGGTGGACGATGGTGGCAAAGGGGTGAGCCGCATCGACGAGGACACTCACCTCCTCCCGGCGGCAGAGTGCCGTCATCGCATCGGCATCCAAGGGACCCTCAAGCCGAGTACCATGATGGAGGGCGACCTCCTGCGAGGTGCCAAGGGTGGAATAGAGGAAAGGCTTGCCCGCCTCCTCGCACACCTCCACCGCAGCCCTGCCCTCGGTGGTACCGCCAATGATAAGGATCTTACCCATGGTGCTCGTCGTTAGTTAGTAGGTCGAGGAGTTCCTCGATCGTGGTGGGGTGATGGCTCCTTCCGTCAGCGGTCCTGAGGAGCAACCCCTCATCGGAGAGCTCGATTGCATCGGCACTCTCCGCCTCCGGTGTGGCGAGGATGGCATTGCGCCTCAGCGCCTTCACGACCATATGGTAGAGCGGGAGGAGCCGGTGTGTGGGTGCGCTGATGCGGATGGTGCGGGTGTGGGGGTTCTCTATGCGGAAGAGCCCTCTGAGTCGGTCAAAGACGATATCTCTCCGCTCAAAGAAGTCACTCAGTGTCCCATCGAGGGAGAGATCCTCCGGGGTGCCGATGTGTAGTCGTTTCTCATCATCGAGGAGCCAGATCTTGTCTGCGATCTGGAGTGCCATCTCGAGGTCGTGGATGGAGAGGAAGATGGTCTTGTGCGTCTCTCGGGAGAGCCGGTGGAGGAGCTGCATCATGTCCACCTTGGAGGGGAAGTCGAGGAAGGAGGTGGGCTCATCGAGGAGGATGATCGGGGTCTCCTGGGCAAGCGCCTTGGCGATCATCACCTTCTGTCGCTCTCCGTCGCTGAGCGTCCCGACATCCCGGGGAGCGAAGCGCTCCATACCCACGAGACGGAGGGCATCGAGGGCTTTCCGCTCATTGGCGGCATCCACCTTTCCCCAAAATCCGGTGTATAGGCTGCGCCCGAGAGAGACGAGGTCGAGCACGGTCATGTGTCCCACCTCTATCCGCTCCGTCAGCACGACGCTGATGAGCTGCGCCAGCTCCCGGCTCTTGTAGCTGTCTATCTCGCCCCCGCGGACGAGGATGGAGCCGCCGAGCTTGGGCTGGAAGGCGGCAATCGTGCGGAGGAGGGTCGACTTGCCCACGCCATTGGACCCGATGAGGCAGGTGAGCTCACCGGAGTAGACGGTGGCGGAGAGCCCCTCGGCGACCACCCTGTGCGGGTAGCCGATGGCGAGGTCGCGCAGCTCTATGGTGATCTCCTTACTCATAGTCTCTCGCCCCGACGGCGACTGAAGAGGACCCAGATGACGATCGGGGCACCGATGAGGGCGGTGACCGAATTGATCGGCAGCGCCCCCTCGAAGCCCGGCATTCGCGCGATGACGCTGCAGATCAGGGCGAGCAACGCCCCGACGAGCGTCACCGCAGGCATCAGGATCCGATGGTTGGAGGTGGCGAAAATGGTTCGGCAGAGGTGCGGCACCGCCAGACCGATGAAGACGATCGGGCCGCAGTAGGCGGTGACGATGGCTGTGAGGAGGCAGGAGCAGAAGATCACCCGGTGGCGGGCGCGCTTGTAGTTGAGCCCAAGGCTGCGGGCATAGTTCTCTCCGAGGAGCAGGAGGTTAAGCGTCTTGATGAGAGGAAAGGAGAGGGGGATCAGCACCAGCATCAGGAGGACGAAGGTGGTGACGCGGTCGCCGCTCACCTTGGAGAAGCTTCCCAGTCCCCAGACGACATAGCTGCGGACATCCTCATCGTTGCTAAAGAACTTCAGCACACCGATGATCGCATTGGCAATGTAGCCGATCATCACACCCATGATGAGGAGGACGACATTCCCCTTCACCTTCTCCGACATGATCATGATGATCCCCATCACCGCCAGTGCCCCGAGGAGTGCCGCCACCGAGACCGCCATCTCCCCGACGAAGCCCATGCGGATCAGCGCCCTCTGGCTGATACTCCCCGAGAGGAGGACGAGAGTCGCCACGCCGAGGCTGGCACCGGAACTGATGCCGAGCTCCGAGGGACCGGCGAGGGGATTACGGAAGACCGTCTGCATGAGCAGTCCGCTGATGGAGAGCCCCGCGCCGGCGACGAGGGCGGTGATGGTCTGCGGGTAGCGGCTCTTCCAGACGATGTTACGCCAGATCTCACTCCCTCCGGTGTCGCGCCCGAGGAGTATATCCACCACGTCGCGGAAGGGGATCGCTATCGTCCCGAGAGAGAGATTGAGGACGAAGGCGACGACGATCAGGATCGCAACGATGCCGAAGGCTATGGCATTACGGGAGCGGGACATGGTATATCACTTCTCCCTCGTCAGGAGGTCGTAGTAGACGGGCGTATGGTCGGGGAGCAGCTCGGGGTGGAAGGCGTGGATCAGGTCGGCAAGGACCACCTCCGGCTCCACCGGTGAGCCCTCGTAGAAGGGGCGCTCCGAGAGATTGCAGTAGAGCACTTTCCGCTCCTTGTACGCCCGGAAGTCTCTGTACCGAGCGTCTGTGCGCGCCAGCACATCGTAGGAGTAGTCGCCCTTGTAGTTATTGGTGATCCGCCAGAAGTCCGCATCCGCCGCCTGGCTGTAGACGGTCTCAAAGTCGAGGTAAAAGCCCCCGGACTCCTTATTGTCCCTCAGGAAATAGTCCCCACCGGCATCGCGGAAGAGGTGTGCGAGGTAGCTCTCCCCGCCGACGACATACCAGTTACCCCCATGCAGCTCACCGCTGAGGATCTTCGGACGGGGCAGGTCGGGCGTGATGAGACTCCGGAGCTGATGATAGCGCTGCTCTATCTGGTCAAAGGTCTGCTCCGCCTGGTCCTCCTTCCCGAGGAGGAGGGCGGTGAGCTTGATCCACTCCGCCTGACCGAGCGGAGAGGTCTCCTTGTACCCGAGGAAAGTGAGGAGCGGGATGTCGAGCTCCTTGAGGGCATCATAGCCTCCGCGCTTGAAGGGGGAGACAAGGATCAGGTCCGGCTCCAGTGCCATGATCAGCTCGGAGTCAAAGTTTCCCTCTATCCCGATCCGTCGCGCCTTGCCCTCCGCCAGGCGATCGAGCATCTTCTGATTGAAGAGGAAGTGGGTACTCGGCATACCGACGACCCGGTCGACGGCATCGAGCTTGATGAAATTGGAGAGCTGCAGCGTCGTCATCACGATCACCCGCCTCACCGGCACCTCTATCGGCATGTAGCCCTCGGGGATCTCCCCGCCGGCATCGGTCCCTCGGGGGACTAAGGCGTAGCGATAGACTTCGCTCTCCGGCTTCGTCGGGTCGGAGATGTCGACCAGCGTCACCCCCTCACTGCGGCTGATCCTCAGCCCCTCGGCATAGCGGATGAGCGAGTCACCGGCGATCATCGTCTCCTCCCCTCCCTGCGTCTCCTTTCCCCCACAGGAGGAGAGGAGAAGGAGGAGAAGGGCGAGCGCACCATATAGATAGGTCTGCATTTTCATCTCGTGCTTGGCTTAATGATAAGGAGGGAGAAGTAGGGGAAAGGGGTCTCGGGGAGGGACCTCAGGCTGTCGGTGACCAGCTCCCGCTCCTCGTCGCCGATGTACTCACCATAGAGGATGGAGACTGGAGGATCGGTCCGGAGGAAGTCCCGTACCGCCTCCTCCGAGCGGGAGAGCTTCATCACGACCACCACCCGGTCCCTGTCGATCGCCTCCCGGAGCTGCTCCGCACTCTCGACCCGACTGAGCACGAGGAGCGACTGCTCCCCCAGGACCAGCGGTCTGCTGAGGCACGCCGGCAGCGTCATATAGTAAGGGATGCCGGGGAGGATGAAGTGTGGTATATCCCTCTCCCTGAGGAGCCGGCAGACATAGCCCGCACTGGAGTAAGTCCCTGCGTCACCGATGGTGACGAGAGCGGTGGAGATGTCGGCGAGACAGTCCGCCTCGAGCTGACCGGCGAGTGCCTCGTAGGCCGAGGCGGCTGCTCTCCGGTCACTCTGCATCGGGACGGAGAGTATGGTCACCTTCTTCTCCAGCAGCGCTCCTGAGGGAAGCGCCCGGATGATCTCTACTGCCGCCTCACCTATAGCGTAGATGCGCTCCACATCCTGCAGAGCCCAGTATGCGCGGAGGGTGATATCCTCCGGCTCCCCGCTGCCGAGGGAGACGATCGTGATCGGTGTCATGGGCGAAAGAGATGCTTGAAGTCCTTGTGGTACAGGCGAGACAGCCCCTCACGATTGCCTATCGCCTCACCGACGACGATCATGGTGGTGAGCTTGAGCCCCTGCTCGCGGACGATCCGTGCGAGATCCCTGAGCTCCCCGCGGTAGATCCGCTGCTCGGGGTGGGTCAACTTATAGCAGACCGCCACAGGAGTGGTCGGCGGGTAGTGGGTGAGCAGCTCCCTCTCCACCTCCTCAGCGATCGAGGCACTGAGGTAGATGCACATCGTGCTCTGTGAGGCGGCGAGCCGGGAGAGCTGCTCCCGCTCCGGCACCGGTGTGCGCCCGCTGCCTCGGGTCAGGATAATGGTCTGCACCCGCTCCGGGATGGTAAATTCGCTCTGCAGCTCTGCCGCAGCCGCTTGGAAGGAGGAGATCCCCGGTGTGATGTGGTACGCCATGCCCTCCTCGTCGAGGATCGCCATCTGCTCCTCGATGGCGCCATAGATGCATGGGTCACCGGTGTGGAGTCGCACGACGAGCGCCCCCCGGTCGTAGAAGCTCTTCATCAGGACTATCTGCTCCCCGAGTGCCATCCCTGCGGAGCTGCGGACGACCGCCCCCTCCTTGGCGCACTCCGTCAGAGCCACCGGGACGAGGCTCCCGGCGTAGAGGATCAGGTCTGCCGTCTCGAGGAAGTGTCTCCCGCGCACAGAGATCAAGTCCGGGTCTCCGGGTCCTGCGCCGACAAATTCGATGTGCCCTCTCATCACTCCATTGCGCTCTGTGGCGAGGGCAAAGGTAAAGTCACTCCCCTCCTTCAGCTTCCCCTTCTGCTTCTCGATCACCAGCTCGCCCCCTCCCGAAGAAGTGAGGGCAGACGCCTCGGAGACGCTGGCAGAGCCGGTCGCCTCATCGACCCGCTCCGAGGGATGCGGCACGCTCACCCCATCGAGGGTCTCGCTGTCGTAGTAGCGGATCGGCACCCCCAGTCGCTCTGCCAGCGCCTCGAGGATCGGTTCGCCACGCTTCAGCTCTATGCTGGAGAGGTCCGCTATGGAGAGAGGGGAGAAGCCCCCTGCCCTCACCTCCGAGAGGATGTGGTCGGTCACCCCGGTCGGGTCGGCCATGCGCCGGCAGCCGACCCCGAGATGAAGGAGGGAGGGACGGTAGCAGAGCTGTGGCAGATCGAGCTCCTCGTGGTACCGGCACCCCACGGTGATCAGGAGGTCAAAGTCCTGGGGGCGGATCTCCTCCGCCTTATGGAAAAGAGTGACCCACTCCGGCCTCGTCCGCTCAAGGAACGCCGTCCCCTCCGAGCGTGTCTCTATGAGAAGTGCCACCCGGTGACGCTCCACGAAGAGGGCGATGGCGTGATTCATCGTCGTGCCGAGCAGCTCTGTCCGCCAGCCCTGCTCCTCGCCCAGCGTATCGAGAGCCCACAGCCCCCGGCGGTCACTCTGCGTCGTGACGACAGCCTCACCACCGAGGATATGGGCGATGCGACGGGCGAGATCGTTGGCTCCGCCGACGTGCCCCGAGGCGACGGGGATCACGTAGTGACCCGTCGTGTCGATGCAGAGGATGGCGGGGTCGGTGTGCTTATCCTGCAGGAGATCGCCCACGGTCCGGACACAGATCCCGAGGGCGGAGCAGAAGATCAGCGCAGAGTACTCCCCGATCAGCTCCCGGCACCCCTCCCGCAGGGACGCCATGGTGCGGAAGCCCTCCGCCTCCACCGTGCTGTAGAGAGTGACACCCGGGAGCTCGTCCCTGAGCAGCAGGGCAATCTCTCTCCCCTCGCGGGAGATGGTGAGTATGGCTACATTCTTCTCTTTCATTTCGTTGCTTGCATCACATGGATGGGATTGAAGTGGTCGACAGCCATCAGCGTCTCCTCCGACAGTCCGGTGCCGACATCGGCAAGGCTGCTGAGGAAGAGCTGTCGGCTCTCGTCACTGACAGAATTGAAGACGATCCGCCCGCCCGCAGGCAGCAGCGGATAGATCCGCCGGATCATCTCAGGGAGTCGTCCGCCGTGACCCCCGATGAAGACCGCATCCGGGGTCGGGAGGGCCGGGAGGTCAGCCTCCAGGAAGTCTCCCGGGACGAAGTCGATCCCCGGGGCATGGAGCCTCCGGGCATTGGTCTCCAGCAGCGCTCCGCCCTCCGGACGGATCTCAAAGGCGACCACAGAGAGGTGGGGAAACTGCAGCTTAGCCTCTATCGAGACAGAGCCGGTGCAGGAGCCCACATCCCAGAGCGTCTGCGCCTGATGCAGCCCGAGGAGCGACAGGCTCTGCAGCCGTATCGGCGACTTGGTGATCATCCGGGTGCGTCCCTCCAGTGGGACAAAGGCCTCATCAGGGATCCCAAAGGGACGCTCCAGAGGCCTCATGCGGAGGAGGATCAGGTTATTGGGGTAGCCGAAGTCCCTCTCCCTCATCTCCTCTATCGACAGCTGCGTCACCCTCTGCTCCGCCCGATTGCCGAGATGCTCGCCGACGTAAGCAACGTAATTGTCATAGCCATAGGCGATCATCCGCTCCGCTATCGTGCGGGGCGTGTGGTGCCTCAGGTCGGTCAGGATGCCGATCATCCGCTCCCCGCAGATCAGAGCCTCGTCGAGCGCCCTCCACGGACGACCGGTCAGCGAGACCACATGCATATCCTGATAGGGAAGCAGCGCCGCATGAGCCAGCATCTGGAGCGAGTGAAAGTGGGGGAAGAGAGTGATCTCCGCCTCGGGGTGCAGCTCCATGATCCGCTGACCGATGCCATTGAATATCGGGTCACAGGAGGCTACCACCACCATATCCTCATACCTTCCGTAGCTGCGGATCTGATCATCTATCGGAGGGATGATGTCGATCCAGTCGTGCTCCGTCGGAAGGAAGGGGCGCATGATCTCGTGGTGCCGTCGCCCGCCGGAGAAGTGCCGGTGTGAGCGGATCACCTCCCGCACCTCCTCCGTGAGTGTCTGCTCCGGACTGTCGCTGATACCGATGAGGAAGATCTTCATACGTCTCTGCCGGGGCGTATCGCCGCCGCATCGTCATAGCTCAGGATCGCATTGCAGAGCGTGGCAGCGAGGTTGCTCCCGCCCTTGCGCCCCTCGATGATCAGCTTGGGGATCTCCCGGAAGGGCTTGATCATATGCTTCGACTCACAGACGTGGACAAAGCCCACCGGTGCGGCGATGATGCCTGCCGGCTCAGCCTTCCCCTGATGGATCAGGTCGGCGAGCTCCATCAGCGCCGTGGGGGCGTTGCCAAAGGCGAAGAGCGCTCGGGGATGATCCTTCACCGCCAGACGGATCCCCGCCTGCGTGCGGGTGAGCTTACCGCCCGCCGTCATCTCTGCGATGCGAGGGTCGTGGAGGTAGCACTTGGCCTCCAGCCCATACCGCTCGAGGGCCTTCTTCCTTATCCCGGAGACCACCATCGTCACATCGGTCACGATGGTGTCGACCTCGCCGGAGCTTATCCGCTCATAGATCCGCCGCACAGCCTCAGGATCGGTGTGGAGCAGCTCCTCCATCTCGAAGTCTGCCGTCGTGTGGACGGCATGGAGCAGCGCCCAGAGATGTCCTGTATCGTATCGGTCAGCGTGCTTGAGGAGCGGGAGGATGGTGTGGAAGCTCTCGCTCATGATCATGGCACCGACAGAGCCCTCTCGCTCCTCCTCGCGGTAGTAGCCTCTTGGCGTGACGATGTGGTCACCGGAGACGTAGCTCTGACTATTGCCGATCAGGATCATCGTCAGCATATCCACCTCCGCCTCGTCCAGGTGATCCAGCGTGGTGACCTGCACCCTCTGCTCCGGTCGGCCGGCCTGATAGACGATGCCGACAGGGGTGTCCCCCCTGCGGTGTAGGAGAAAGAGCTCCACGAGGCGAGTCAGTTGCCAGTACCTCTGCCGGCTGCGGGGATTGAAGACGGCGGTGACGAAGTCGCCCTCCGCTGCCGCCACGATCCTCCGCTCGATCACCGCCCAGGGGGTCATCAGGTCAGAGAGGGAGACGGAGCAGAAGTCGTGACCGATCGGGGCACCGAGAAGTGCCGCCGCCATCTGGAAGGAGGAGATCCCCGGGAGGGTCTCCAGCTCCACCTCACTTCCCCGCTCATCCCTCATCTCATAGAGCAGCGGTGCCATCCCGTAGATGCCTGCATCACCGGAGCTGATCATGCAGACGGTGGCACCCGCCTCCGCCCGCTCAAAGGCAAGCTCTCCCCGCTCGCGCTCCTGTCGCATGCCGGTATCGATGCACTCCGCCCCCTCGTGGAGCAGCGGCTCGACGAAGCGGAAGTAGTACTTGTACCCGACCACCACGTCGGCCTGACGAAGCACCTGATCCACGGCAGGCGTCACCTGCTCCGGACTGCCGGGACCGATCCCGACGACATATATCTTTCCTCTCTTCATACGATCTTCTATCTCATTCATTCAGGTATCTACCGCGATCGGCAGAACTCGTGATCCGGGTCCATCTGCCACCCGCCCCGAGAGGACTGGCTCTCAGCAGGGAGTGGGCCCCTAATTCTTTTACCGATATTAGTTTTCTCTAATACCGATATTAGATTTCTCTATTACCGGTATTAGTCTGAGGGCATCTCCACCAGCTCTCCGAGCAGCAGTTCCGGTATCAGCAGCATAACTAAGCATAGGTCACAGATTATGAGGGCCTTACTTTCGTCGAGTCAGCCGCCTCAGGTAGCGCCACCCCATCACCACTCCGGTCACGGAGACCACCAGCCCGCCCAGCACGAGCGTCAGCATCGCCACGAGGCGGATCGTCCCATGCTCGGAGAAGAACTTTGACCTCAGGTTGTGACAGAAGGGGTAGAGCCACTTCTGCAGCCGGTCGTTGCGACTAAAGTAGCGCGAGTAGCCACCGGTGGGGCTGACATACAGCCGACTCCCATCCGAGTCCTCGACACTCACCCGATAAATCGGCAGCTCGTAGTCTCCCCGATTGTAGGCGTAGTAATTGTCATACTCATCGATCAGCTCGACCCTCATCGGACTGCCAAAGACCGGCTCCAGTTTGCTCTGCAGATCACTCTCCGTGAGCCACAGGGGTACCAGGCTCGGGTCACTCCCGTCGAGGGTCTCACTCCTCTCTCCGTAGGTCACCTCGTAGTAGGGCTTGGTGCCGTACTGACGCCAGGCAATCCCCGTGACCCCACCCCGTGCAGCGAGCAGACGATAGTCGGTGGCGAAGAGGGAGAGGTCGACCGGATCCTCCGCCCGCGACCGCTTGGCGAGGCTCTTGTCGTGCCTCGGCGTCGGGAAGTCCGAGAGGTCGATGAGCGAGGAGGCTCCACTGAGGGCGAAGAGCATCAGGGAGAGGCCGAAGAGGCAACCGGCGATGTGGTGCCAGCGGAAGGTCCCACGGTATGGACTGCCGAGATGGTGCCGGCGCCTGTAGTGGCGGATCACCATATGGATCCCCACCACCAGCCCGCTGAGGCACATCACCCCGCCCAGTCCGCCGAGAAGGCTGACGACCCAGACCCAGAGCGATCTATTGCTCCGCAGCCCAGGGTAGTAAAACATATGGGGAACGGTCCCCAGCGAGGAGACGATCCGCTCTCGCTTGGTGCAGCACTGGAGCGCCCTCCCACTCCTTCCAGAGAGGTAGAGCCACGTCCCCTCCGGGTCATCGAAGACGAAGCGGTAGATCGGCAGCTCCTTCTTATTCCGCTCATAGGCGGTCCAGGTGTCGATGCTCCGGAGCGTGTCAATGTGCGCTATCGGGTAGCTGCTGAAGCGAGCCGCATAGCTCCGGCACCACTCCTCAGGCATCGCCTTGGGATCCACCGGGGCGAGCGTACTGTCGGCTCTCAGCTTCAGCTTCGTCCCCGAGTCGGTCTCGATGGTAAAGGTGGGGACGCCATAGGTGGTGCCGAGTGCGAGCGCCGTGCAGCGCTCCCCCTCCGGCAGGCGACTCCTCACGCTGTCTAAGGGTGGCAGCAGCTCCGGGATGGTGTCGGCGACCCTGTCAGCCGCATCCCCCAGCCGGGGATAGCTGCTGAAGATCATCACCGACCCGGATATGAGCCAGAGGACAAAGAACGGCGCGAGGATCGTCCCGAGGATCCGATGCAGTCGCTTCCAGTGCTTCATTGCGGGGGATTACTTCACCGACATGACCCGGCTGATCTCGTAGCCGGAGGCGAGATCGGCACCCTTTGTCACCTTACCACTCTTGATGTCGTATAGGTAGAATCGAGCGGAAGGATTTCCATCCACATTAGCGCCGATATACACCTTTCCGTCCCTGATGTCCGCACCCTGGGCAAAGGCTCCCTTGCAGAGCGGGATGTCGGTCAGTCGTGTCACTTCGTGTGTGCGGAGATTGAGTACCTGCCAGAAGTAGACGTAAGGATTGGTCTTTGAGTCCCAGGTGGGATTGTCGGGCGTGGCCTGCTTAGGATCCTGGACGTAGAGGAGGAGCTCACTGTCATTGAGCAGAGCCATGTCCACGATCTTGCCGCGCTCCTGACCATAGCCCTCGTAGGACTTGTCGATGGCTGTCTCGCCACTCTTGACACGGAAGAGCTTACTTGCCTGACGGGTCGAGGATGAGGAGCCGAGCTTGACGCCATCCTCCATCAGGATGTCGCAGGCGATGTAGTAGAAGTTGCCCTCTGCGTCGGTGAAGGTGTGGCGTGTCTGCGTGTCGCCATAGGAAGTGGAGCCGATAAAGCCGGCACGGCTGTCGCTCTCGACCTTCTTGACCTTCATCGTAGATGCATCGATGAATGCCACATAGTACTCGCTGCGACGCTCCCGGAGGAGCTTGGACTTCTTGCTCAGGGGCATGTAGACATAGACGTAGATGAGGGTATTATCCGACTTGCGGTAGCCGAGGAGACCACTGGAGTTGAATTGCTCATTCTCCAGCGGAGCCTCCAGCTCGAGCTGTCCATCTTTCTCCACCCGCATCTCGTCGGTATTGATGAGTACCCAATTGACCGCCTGCTTCTTACCGGCAGCCCCGACCAGCACGATGTGGCTGTCGTCGATCCAGGCGTGAGCAAAGCGACGATCGAGCACCTGAGGCGTAGGGATCTCCTTGATCATCTCGGCGGCGGTGTCGGTGATCCTAAACTTCCCGAAGTTGCCCGCTCTCGAGACGCTGTAGTAGTAGCCGTTACGGTAGACCACATTGGACGTGAGGGATGTGCTGCTGATGTCGGCACCCTTGCCCTCCACGCTGAGGGTCCCCTTGGAGAGGTCGTCCGCCTTCAGGATGACGTAGGCATCCTTGCCATTCATGGAGCCATTGAGATCATTGAGGGGGATCCAGATGTCGATCGATCCGGTCTCCTCGGCGGGCTTGGGAGTGTCTTTACCCGACTCCTCGCAGGAGGAGAGGGAGAGAGTCGCGAGAGCGACGATGAGGGTGAGGAGTAGATTCTTGAGTTTCATAATGATAGTGTGAGTTACTTAATGGATGTACGATAGACCGGCACTATACGCTCGATCTCAAAGCCGGCCTCCAGCTCAGCGCCCTTGGACACCTTGCCACTCTTGAGGTCGTAGATGTAGATGCAGCTATTGCCGCTCGCCACATTGGCACCGAGGTAGACCTTGCCTCCAGAGGGTGCGGCGAAGTGGCTGAAGTTGCCGACGGAGAGGGGTACTCCCTCGATGCGGCGTACCTTGTGGGTGCGGAGGTTCATGATCTGCCAGAAGAAGACGTACCTATTCTTTACCGAGTCCCAGATAGGATTGTCGGGCGTGGCCTCCTTAGGGTCCTGGACGTAGAGCATCACCTCCTCGTCACTGACCGGAGTGAGGTCGATAATCTTGCCTCGAGGCTGCTCGTAGGCGTCGTAGGACTTGTCTGTCTCCATGGCACCGCTATTGACGCGGAGGACAAGACTCCGCTGTGCTGTGGTGCTCGGCTTCGGGGTCTCCTTGAGGATCTTGGCGGCCACGAAGTAGAAGTTTCCCGCCTTGTCGGTAAAGGTGCTGCAGGTCCTATTGTCCCCAAAGGACATAGACCCGAGCCAGTCCGCCCGCTTATCGGTGTCGACAGACTTTACCTGCATCGTCGCTGCGTCAATGAAGGCGACGTAGATCTCTCCGCGGAGCTTCTTTGCTCGATCACTGCGCTTCTCTGCGATGTAGATGTGGGGGAAGATGAGGGTATTATCCGACCGGCGATAGCCGAGGAGACCGCTGGCACAGAAGATCTCACCCTCAGCCGGAGCCTTCAGGGCCAGTGTGCCGGAGTCGAGGAGCTTCATCTCCTGCGTATCGATCCTCGCCCAGGAGACCTCCTTTTGCTTACCGGTGGAGCCGACCAGCACGAGCGTCTTCCGATCGAGCCAGGCGTGGGAGAACTGTCGATCCTTGATCATCGGCAGTGGAAATTCCTTGATCGTCCGGACCGTGGCACCGACCTCAAACTTCCCGAAGTTGCCCTCCCTCGAGACACCGTAGTAGTAGCCGTCCCTATAGATGATGTGCGGAGTGAGTGCCGTCCCACCCGTATCGGCACCTTTCCCGGTGATGGAGATCGTCCCCTTCGTGAGATCCTTGGCACGGACGATGATATTCTGGTCATACTCCTTCTGAGTCTTGCCGGTGGCGCCCTTGACCGGTATCCAGAGGTCGAAGCCCTCCGCCTCTACAGGCGTAGGCGTGGGATCGGGGGTGTCCTCCCCGCAGGAGGAGAGGAGACCGAGGGTCAGGAGTGAGGAGAGGAGGAGCGTTGCGAAGTTTTTCTTCATGATGTCGTGATTAATTGAGGAATAGACGGAGCTTGCAGTAGACGGAGCGTCCCGGCTTCTGCAGCATATAGTTGTCGTAGAGCGGACGATCCAGGAGGTTGTCGCCCTGCAGCGAGACGGAGTATCTATTGTGGCGGAAGGACCACGTGACCCCTCCGGAGAGATTGTACTGGCTGGGGATGATCGCCTTGGACTCACGGGAGCCAAATGCGGCCCAGGTGAGGTAAAACCACTTGATGTACCCGAGTGAGAGATTGAGCCGGATCTTGCTCATATTGATCCCAAAAGGCTCCCTCATGGTCAGCCCGGTGATCAGATTGCCGTAGAGCCAGGGGCGATTGGGGATCCGGTAGCCGTAAGTGGCATTGGTCTTGCCGTAGCGATCCTGCCTTGTCCGGTCCCGCTCATCGGTGTAGGTGCCATTGAGCGTGATGTCCAGGAGGGAGTCGTAGGTGTACCTCAGCTCCCCCTCCAGACCGACGATCCGGGAGGTGCCGATATTCTCATACTGGCTCTCCACGTCGCTATGGACCACCCGGTGGATGAAGTCGTGCACATCGCGGTAGAAGAGCGTCGCCTCGTAATTGAGGAAATGGCTCTGCGCCGGGGCGGTCTGACCATAGAGCACAAGGTTGAGGTTGTAGGCTCTCTCGGGGCGGAGCTTGAAATTGGGATAAATGGTGATCCCATTGCCCATCAGCTCGCGGGCAGAGGGGAGCTGCGTGGCGTACTCAAAGGAGCCCTTCACCGACAGCGCCTCCAGCGGAGCATACCGCAATCCGAGACCATAGCCGATGTTATTCTTCGTAAAGTGGGAGGGCACATCGGTCGAGCCGGTGAGCCACTCGAGGTCGGACTGACCGATGGAGACGGTATAGAGGTAGTCCTTGACGAAAGTGAGCGCATGGAGCCTGCCATCGAGGAGATAGCCACCATAGGAGAGGCCGAGGATGTGGCGTGCCATCCGATCCTTCGTTTCGTCAAAAGAGGTGTCGTAGTCGTCGTAGCGATGATTCTCGACCGCAGAGAGCTGGTAATTGAAGTTGAGCACCCCCCATTTCCTCAGGTCATAGGAGAGATTGACTCGCGCCGAGAGACCGGGACGGAGTGTGTGACGGAGTGCCTTCCCCCGGCGGGTCACCTCACTGTAATTGGTCTCTACGGAGGTGCCGTCCCAGGCATACTTCCTGTAAGTGGTGTCGGCGAGCAGCATGTGATCTCTCGCGACTGCGGCATCGACCTGAGCCGAGAGTCCCGGGGTCAGCAGATCCTTCTTGGCATACCTGCCGGTGAGGCTCAGGTCGGACCGTCGCCGGGTCGCCTCGCCTATCACGAGGGTCTGCATAAACCCGGTCTGGATCTCCTTGTCACTCCCGGTGTACTGCACCCCGAGGAGTGCCTCATCGGCCCACCGCAACTGAGTCACCCCGAGCTGCACCCCGGCGGTGAGGGTGCGGTACCCATCGTGGAAGCGCGGGAGGTCCCTCCGGACGAAGTCGTACGCCTCCTCGTCCCAGACCGACACCCCCTTCATCGTATAGTTATTCCGACTGGAGAGACAGCTCAGCGTGGGGCGAAGGGTAAGCCCGCTCGCGGCGTGGCGATACTGACCGTGCAGATCTGCACCGATGGTGCCGAAGGAGCCAAGTCTCAGGGAGGCATCCAAGAAGCTCGCCCGGCTCTTCTTGGTGATGATATTCACCGCTCCCCCGAGCGCATCCATCCCCAGCTCCGGGGGGACCACGCCCTTGTAGATCTCTATTCGGTCGACGATATTTGCCGGCAGCGTCTCGAGGCTAAGACCACTCCCGCGGGAGGAGAGCGGGACCCCGTCGATGAAGTAGCGGACCGCCTGACCACCGAGACCATTGATCGACAGCTCCACACCTGAGCCAAGCCCTCCCTGACCACGGACATTGACCCCGGAGGACTGCCCCACCAAGTCGCTGAGACTGCTGAGGGAGGAGATCACGGAGCTGACGTCGAGACTCATGGCGGATAGCGCCTGATGCTGTAAGGCTCGCTCGTGCGAGGGAGCGAGCACCACCACCTCGCCGAGTAGCTTAGGATCTTCCCTGAGGACAAAGTCCACCTCCTTGCTCGTCGGCAGAGACACCCGCCTGCTCTCCTCACGGAAGCCCACCAGGGAGGCAGTCACTCGATAGTCACCGGAGGCAAGAGCAAAGCTATACCTCCCATCCTTATTCGTCACCATCGCAGCAGCCACCTTGCTCTCCCGCATAGGTCGTACCCTGATGGTGACACCCGGCATCGGCTTCCCCTCCTTGTCTGTCACGCGTCCCCGCAGCACCTCCGTTGCCTCAGCACCGAGGGAGCAGAGGAGCAGAAGGAGGCCGATCGCCCATCTCATTAGTCTACTCATCCTCAGCACTCAGCTTCACACCGGTTTTCTCGTAGATCTTTTTCTTCTCCCCGATCAGGAGGCGTCGGTTATGAGCGAAGAAGCGTGCCCGCTCCACAACAAGCTCCTGCACCTCGGGCAGCTCTCCCAGCCCTCGGGCATCCACCGTCACCTCATAGCCCTCGTCACGCAGGGCGGTGGCCCACTCATCGGAGATGTCGTGCTTGGCATGCTCGCCCGCCACCATCATCAGCGGCATGAGACAGACCCTCTGGAGTCCGGTGGCACGGAGACGCCTGAGCGCCTGATCGTAGTAGGGATAGCCCTCGATACAGCCGACAATGATCTGCGAGAGTCCGCGATCCATCAGGAAGTGGTCCAGCATCGCATACTGCGCCGTGGAGCTGTCGTAGGTGCCGTGCCCCACTAAGAGGTATGCGGTATCCCTACCCTTAGCCAATGGTGCCAGCACCCGGTCTGTCAGCTCTCGGTAATCCTTCTCGTAGAAGAGGAGTGGCGTCGTCAGTCGGATCTCACGGAAGTCACCCCGCCGCTGCTCCATCTCCTGCTCTAAAGCTTTCATCTCCAGCCCATAGACCACCTGAGACGGGACGATCAGCAGATGGGTCACCCCCTCCGTCCGGAGCTTATCCATCGCCTCCATAGGCGAGAGCTTCTCGATCCCTCGGTCACGGAGCCGCTTGCAGACGATCCTCGAGGAGTAGGCCTCGCACAGCTCTATGCCGGGGAAAGCCGCTCCGACCGCATGATCGAGTGCGTCAAGCGTCCGCACACGAGTGTCGTCGTGTGTGGTGCCGAAGTGAACCATCAGTATCGCCCCCCTCTCTCCCTCACCGAGGGAGTCAAAGAGCGGACTCTCCACAAAGATCTTCTCCTCACCCCTAACAAGTACATTAGAGACCAGCATACAGAGTACACCGAAGAGGATAAGACGGTATGTCTTACTCATACGTGTATGAAAATCATCCGACCCACTTGCCCCCGAGCGGGATCCGAAAAATTATCTTACAGCCATGGCAGGTCTCCTGACTCACCTCCGGTCTTGCTTGCGTACCTTCCCATAGACTCAGTCGACAGTGGTAATAAAGAATGGCAAGCAGCCTAATGGAGGAATACAGTAGCGGGCACTGTGCCGGACTCGCACCGGACTTCCCTCTTGTGATGGGATGCGCACCTCAGGCTGAGAGCGCACCGCACCACAGCTCACAGCAAAGGTACACCATTTTCCCCACTCTCCAATTAATGTTAAGTCCCTTCGATTCCGCAGGCAGAGGTGCAGGGCTGACGCATTTGAGCATTGGGGAAATCATATACATAGAGGGCTTATCCGTGAGGCACCCGAAGGGTGCTCGCTCCATAGGCATCGGTCATCCGCGAAGCGGTGACCGATGTACAAAGCCCCTTCCCTACCTACTCGACCCCTTGTGGGTCGCCGAGCAGAGCCTTCAGCGACCCCGCTAGGGTGTCGCACCTATCAGGGAGTCAGGCAATCAGTGCGACACCCTGGCGGGGTCG
>NZ_AQWR01000025.1 GCF_000375645.1 Porphyromonas bennonis DSM 23058 = JCM 16335
GCCACATGGGGCGAGGGAGCCGCAGCGCCCGATTACTTTTTTGCAGAAGATTGTGGTTTTTCTTGGTTGTTTGGGAATTTTTAGACAACTTTGGGCATGAGATCACAGTAACACCTATCCGGAAGTCCGGGAATTGTTATGCAGATGGGTATCTACCACACTTATTATCCCTTGTCTGCGGAGAGATCGACAGACTCTCCAGAGAGGATGTGTGTGCCGGTATCCGACGCGGGATCTCCATATATATATATATATATATATATTGTAGCAAGTCGGGTCTCTTCCTTTTCATACCCGCTGCACTTTGCCGCCTCACCGGGATCAGCCCGGAGAGTGCGGCAAAGTGCTTTTTGCACCCTACAGAGACTTCACTATTGTTTCATTCCTTTAATACCCACACATTATGAAGAGAAAACTGCTACTCCTCATAGGGACCCTATTCCTCTCAGCGCTGGCCGCCCTAGGACAGCGCATAGAGATCAAGGGTGTCGTCTATGATGATCAGAAGGAGCCTGCCATCGGTGCGACGATCAGGCTCAAGAGCGACTCTAAGGTCGGAACACAATCGGGCATCGACGGAGCATTCACCATCCGCGCACGGGAGGGCGAGCTGCTCGTCATCAGCTACATCGGCTACAAGACGGTAGAGGTGAAGGCAAAGCAGGGGATGAAGGTCTACCTGCAGAGCGACGCCGAGCTACTAAGCGAAGTGGTGGCAATGGGCTACGGCTCAGGTCGTGCCATCAGCACCACCACCGCCTCCATCGTCAAGGTAGACTCCAAGGACCTCGAGTCCAAGCCGGTCTCTAACGTCTTCGAGGGACTGCAGGGTAAGGTCGCCGGACTCTCCGTCTCCACCTCGTCGGGTGAGCCGGGTGAGCTGGCCACCATCAACCTCCACGGCTACGGCTCCCTCGGACTCTCCTCTACGCCTATGTACATCCTCGATGGCGTACCGGTGGGACAGGGAACGATCATGGGTCTCAATCCTAACGACTACGAGAGCGTGCAGATCTTTAAGGACGCCTCCGCCACCGCCATCTACGGCTCCCGCGCCTCCAATGGTGTGATCTTCATCACCACCAAGCGAGGAGAGGCCGGTCAGAGAGCGACCGTCACCCTCAATGCCCAGTACGGCGTCAGCAACCTGGCAGACCGGACATTCTACAACAGCATGATGAGCGCAGATGAGCTGGCAAAGTTTTGGGTAGAGACTGGTATCCGTAGCCAAAAGGCAGTGGACCAGCTGCGCAAGGCATTTCCACATGACACCAACTGGACAGACTTCTTCTTTAGGAAAAACGCCCCGACGGTCAACCTCAACGTATCAGTCTCAGGAGGATCCAAGAACACCACCTACTATGTCTCCGGTCAGCACTTCTATCAGGAGGGACTCTTTGCCGGACGCTCACTCTATACGAAGGACAACCTGAGAGCCAACCTCCAGACGAAGGTCAATGACTGGCTCTCCTTCTACCTCAATAACGGTATCTACTACGACAACTCCATCTCCACTCAGTCCGGCTGGAGCAACTACTCCGATGGAGGACTCTTCTACTGGATCTCACCCTTCTACACCCCATACAAGGAAAATGGTGAGCCTTACTACGATGAGAGGATCCCGGGAGCCAATATATACAGTCCATACTATGTGGCAGATATGTATAAGGAGGAGTATGGAACCTTCGAATACCTCGGCAACCTTGGCGTCACCATACGACCTCTTGAGGGTCTGACGCTGAGGAGCAACATCGGTCTCGACTTCTCCAATTACTATGGCAACACAGTGAAAGACCCGCGTGCCATGTGGTCACCCGGCAATGGCTCTCGGTCAGACAAATACTCTCGCGGGATCGATTGGACGTTTACCAATACGGCGGAGTACCACTTCAATCTCGCTGACACGCACGACTTCACACTTCTGGCGGGTCACGAGTTCAATCGCTACGACGGCAACAGCTTCTCCGCCTCCGGGTCGGGCCTGAAGGACTACCGACTGATGCACCTGGGAAAAGTAACTGACAAGGAGAAGCGCTCCATCGGAAGTAGCTTTGGTCAGTATGCTTATCTCTCATTCTTCGGTCGTCTCTCCTACGGTCTACTCGATCGCTACTTCATCGACCTCTCGGTCCGCAACGACGCCTCGTCAAAGTTCCCTCCCAAGCATCGCAATGCTCTCTTCTGGAGTGCCGGTATCAAGTGGAATGCCAAGAAGGAAGCCTTCCTCGCCGATGTCAGCTGGCTCAATCGCCTGGACGTAAAGATTAGTACCGGTACGGCGGGAAACTCCGCAGGACTCGGTAGCTATGACTTCTTTGCTAGCGCAGGTGTCTCCAATCCCTATCGCGGAGAGCCCTCACGCGTGATCATCAGTCCCGGAAATCCAGCCCTCACCTGGGAGAAACAGCAGAAGACCACCCTCGGATTTGATGTCCGACTCTTTGATCTACTCGGCATCAACCTCGAGCTGTACGATCGCCGAACCACCGACATGGTGATGGATGTACCCTACCCCTACACCACCGGTATCACCACCAATACGCAAAACGTCGGCACCTACCAGAATAGGGGCTTTGACTTCAGGGTCGACGTCGATGTCTGGAAGGGTCGCCGTGGCAACTACGCCTCAGTCTACGGAAACATCAATTACAACCAGGACAAGGTGCTGGAGCTCTTCCAGGGTCTCGACACTTGGGTGATGACAGACTATATGCTTGCTTACCAGGTAGGTAAGCCAGCGATGTTCCTGATGCCGATCTTCAAGCAGGTCAATCCCGAGACCGGAGACCCTGAGTGGTACAATCCGGGAGAGGATGTCGGTAAGCTGAATAAGGACGACAACAACATCACCACCGGATACGACTTCAACGAGGAGGCACTCCAGCAAAATACCGGTGTCCCCTACCGCACGCCCTGCCGTGGAGGTTTCGGTCTCAACGCCTACTACGAGGGATTCTTCCTCTCAGCTGACTTCTCTTTCTTCCTCGGGAAGCACATGGTGAATAACGACAACTTCTTCGCCCTCAACCCCAAAAAGTTCCCCAATAGGAACACATCAAAGAATAGTGTCAATTTCTGGAAGAAGCCTGGTGACCGCACAATAATGCCTGATATGACGAGGTACGAGGCAACGATGCAATTTGATACCCGACTCCTGGAGGATGCTTCCTTCCTCCGCCTGAAGAGTCTCTCCGTGGGCTACGATCTGCCGAGACGTTTCCTGGAGCAACAGACATTCTTCAAGGGCGTCAAGCTAGGCCTTACCGGACGTAACCTACTCACCTTTACCAAGTACTCCGGGTCGGATCCCGAGGCTGATACTAACCTTGCCTATGGTATGAACCCTGCCACGATGCAAATCCTGGGCTCTGTAGAAATTAAATTCTAACGTTTGCCAATAGAATGATTGTTATGAACAAGACATCAAGACTAAGGAAAACCGCCGCAAGAGTCTTGCTATTACTCTTGGCAGGCGTGGTTGTGACCGGCTGCGACCTCAATCGCTACCCCACTTCGGTAATCCCCCTGGAAAAGTCTCTTGAGACTTATGAGGATGCCGTTGCCTACAACAGGGGCGTCATGGCACAGTTCCGCAACCGAATAGGAGGCACCTTCGCCGCCCCTCAGGAGATAATGGCTGACTGCTTCAATGCGCAGGCCGACTGGGGTAATAGCGCACCAGGACTTCACGGCTGGCTGGAGCTTAATGCAAGTGCAGGCACCTTCGCTTCCTGCTACCAGATGTACTACTCCACTCTGAAGAACGTCAACTTCACCATCGAGAACTACAATAAGGTAAAGGAGACACTGAAGGAGAAGTATGACAAGACAGACGACGAGGATGAGAAGGCAGAGCTAAAGGGGCAGATGGACGACATCGACCTCTTCATCGGCACCGCCTGCTTTGCTCGCGCCTACTACTACTATAACTTCCTGCTTCGCTTCGGCATACCCTACAATGCCGCCACTGCCGACACCGATCTCGGTGTCCCGCTCGTCACGACCTATGACGTAAGCAGCCGCGTCACAAGAAATACGGTCCGGGAGTGCTACGACCAGATCTTCAAGGATCTGGAGCTCGCAGAGAAGGAGCTTTCCGTCCGCAAGCCTCACGCCGAGAATAGTGAATTCACCGTCGATGCCGTCAAGGCACTCAAGGCGAGAGTCTACCTCGAGAGGAAGGAGTACGATAAGGCGTACGCAACCGCCATGGAGCTGATCCAGAGTGGCACCTATCCACTCGTAGAGCCGACCAAGGAGGCCTTTGAGGACATGTGGGTACACGACACCTCCAGTGAGGAGATCCTGATCCTGGAGATCTCACTGCCGGACGAGAAGCCCAATACCTGGGGATCCTACTACGGTCTAAGCAGGACAGAGCACTACCACTCTCCGACCTACTTCCCGACTCAGGGGCTGCTAGACAAGTACGAGGAGGGGGACCTCCGTTACGGGGTCTACTTCTACCTCGCTCCGGATGTCAAGGTCTTTGATACCCATTTCCTCAACGAGATGGTGCTTCTCCAGAAGTTTAAGGGTAACCCTGAGTATGCAACCATCAAGGATGACCCCACCTACGGGCGTGTGCCTAACGGCTACCATAAGCCCCGCGTCTTCCGCATTGCTGAGCAGTACCTGATCGCCGCTGAGGCGGGCTTCTATGCCGGCAAGGATGCACTCAAGCCACTCAACGCTCTGCGTGCCTCCCGCGGACTTAAGCCGGTAACCACCTCCGGCGATGCGCTCCTCAAGGATATCCAGGACGAGCGACTTCGTGAGCTGGTGGGCGAGGGCTTCCGTCTCTGGGACCTCCGCCGCTGGAACCTCCCCGTCAAGCGTATGGCGCCACAGGAGATGAAAGAAGCGGGTGCGCTGAAGGACTATCTCGCCGACGGATACTTCACCCTCGACGTAGAACCCGGCACCGAGCTCTACAAGAAGATCATCTGGGCAATCCCACAGCATGAGATCAACGTCTATGGTGAGGAGAATCTGAAACAGAACCCCGGCTGGTAACGTCCGGCTTCACTTAATAGCGAGGGGCGCAGTACTCTGACGGTACTGCGCCCCTCTTTTTATACACACTTATGTCTAATTACCGACTGAATGTGCCCCGAGATGCAGATAAGAGACAAGCGGCTGCCGTGGCGAGGCTATCTTTGCAGTCGTACTATTACCCTCTATCGGTCGAGCCAGAGGGTCATCATGCAGGCGCGACAGTCGGTGGTGATGCGGAAGCGCTCCTGACCGCGGACGAGGTAGAGGGGCAGCGAAAAGGGCGGCCGCTTGCCCTCTCGGGTGCAGTAGCCCAGCCGATGGAGCAGGCAGTGGCGGGTCGTCATCACCGGCACCGGTCCCTCCGGCATCGCCACCTCCATCGCCGGGGCTATCTCTCCCGTTACGCCGAGTCGACGGTAGAGCTGCTCCGCCTGCTGATTGGCGACATTATAGGTAAAGTCCAGCCTCTCCGGCAGACCGGACTCCTCCCTCGAGTGTACCCGGCCGAGGAAGTCCCGCCTCCGCTCCAGGAGCTGCTCTCCCCGGCGGTCACGCTCCTCGGTCATCGCTCGGTGGCAAGCCTCACGTAGTTCACCGATGAGCTCTCGCCGCAGCTCCGTCACCACTGAGGGAGGAAGGTAGAGTCCCCGAAGTCTCAGCTCCGGTCGCTCGACGCGGTAGGGCGTGTCGCCGAGCTTTGAGAGCGTGTCGATAAGCCTCGCCGAGGGATCCTTCTGCGCCGGCTCCAGCATCATCCTTCTCCGCACTTCGACAGCAACGGAGGGTGCTTCGGCGACAGCGGAACGGAGGACAATCTCCTGCTGCGTCGCTTCGCACTCTATATTAATAGGAACCTTTCGGCTCGAGGCATCGTCACGCCTGAGGAGCCGATCCAGCTGATGATTGAGGTTTCGGTAGACCGTCGCCCCGGGAGCCATCTCGACCGAGCCGGAGAGCCTCAGTCGATAGGTCCCGTCCCGCAGCGGCGTCACCTGATTGATCAGCGCACCGGCAGTCGCCTTTTCATCCGGAGAGACGAGGAGGAGCCCGTCACCGTTGTTGAGCTCCTTTACTCCCTCACGGAGTCGGAGCACCACCTCCCGTCCCCGGCACTCGATGAGCGTGCCAAGCTCCTCACCGACACTCTTATTGGTAAAGGGGGTAATGCTCTCGGTCGGGATGGGACGGTGAAGCGGCGTATTGTAGTCGGTGAAGCGGCGGGAGAAGGTCTGCTCCGGGCGCGGGGTAAAGGAGAGTTCCGTCTCGCCCCACGAGCTACGGCAGTACTCCTCACTACGTCGGTCGATGATCTCATCCACCACGCGGCGGTAGTGGGCGGTCACATTGCGGACGTAGTCGATGTCCTTGAGCCGACCCTCGATCTTTAGTGAGGAGACACCCCGGTCGAGCATTTCCTCGATGATCTCGGTCCGATTGAGATCCCGCAGCGAGAGCAGGTGCTGACCGGTGAGGAGTTTATTCCCCGACGCATCCTCCAGATCGTAGCTCATGCGGCAGTACTGAGCGCAGGCACCACGATTGGCGCTGCGACCGCGGCACGCCTCGGAGATGAAGCAGCGTCCGCTGTAGGAGACGCAGAGAGCACCGTGGACAAAGCTCTCGACCCGCATCCCTACCCCGTCAAGCAGGATCGGCAGATCCGCCGTGCTCACCTCACGGGGGAGCACCACCTGCTCTATGCCAAGCGCCTCGAGGGTGCGGAGCTTGGCGTTGCTGTCGTTGTGGCACTGGGTGCTGGCATGGAGGGGGATGGGTGGCAGCTCCTCCATCAGCAGTCCCATATCCTGTATGATCAGCGCATCGGCTCCGACGCGGTAGAGATCCCACGCCAGGGAGACCGCCTCGGGGAGCTGCTCATCCGTCAGGATCGTATTTAGCGCCACGTAGACCCGGGCACCCACCTCGTGTGCCTCTCGGGTGAGCGTCGCGATGTTCTCCAGGGAGACCCCGGCGGCGGCCCGAGCGCCAAACTTTGGCGCTCCGATATAGACCGCATCCGCTCCCGCCGAGAGTGCTACCCGACCACCCTCGAGGGACGAAGCGGGGGCCAGTATTTCGATGCTTTTCTTCATACCACAAAGGTAACCATTCCTCTTATCAGTCGAGGAGCGATGGCGATGGTCCAAATTTTGTACCTTTGGTGAAGAAGAATGATCAACAACGGATCTCCGGGCGACCCACGCCCGAGTCCACATCACAAGAGAGAAATATGAAAGCAAAAGATCTACTGATAGCCCTTGCGGGCACCGCAGCCACCGCCGGCGCTGCTGCTTACTACTACATCTGGAAAAACATGGGACTGCCCCGGGGAGCTTGGCCAGTGAGGGGCTTCGACCTGGAGCGCTACCTCGGCAAGTGGTACGAGATCGCCCGCATAGACACCTGCTTCGAGAAGAATCTCGACAACACCACCGCGGAGTACTCGATGAATGACGACGGCTCCATCCGTGTCGTCAATAGCGGCTACGACCTCAAGAGGGATCGCTGGAGCGACTCCATCGGCAAGGCTAAGCCGATCGAGGATCCGGATGTGGCGAGACTGATGGTCTCCTTCTTCGGTCCTTTCTACAGCTCCTACAACGTCGTGGAGCTCGATCCGGAGTATCGCTACGCACTCGTCGTGGGTCGCAACACCGACTATGTCTGGTTCCTCTCCCGCACACCCGAGATGCCGGAGGCGGTGAAGGAGCTTTTTGTCTCCAAAGCGAGGGCTCTCGGCTTCGACACCGACCGCCTCGTCTGGGTCGAGCAGGGCACCCGCGAGCGTCCCGAGGAGCCCGAGATGGATGAGGAGTCGGATGAGTGAGAGATCACTTCCCCTCCCGGTGGTGAGGAGATCAAGGCTCCTCGCTGCCACTTTTCTCCTACTCTCCCTGCTGATCGGCAGCTGTCTGTCAGCCCGAGGGAGCGGTGACGAGGGGACTGAGACGAAGCAAGAGATGAGCGAAAATAAGAGAGAGATCTACCTCGCCGGCGGCTGCTTCTGGGGGACGGAGCACTTCCTCCGCCAGATCCGCGGCGTGCTGGAGACGGAGGTGGGGTATGCCAATGGCGACACCCCCGACCCCACGTATGAGATCGTCTGTGGCGACAAGTCGGGCTACGCCGAGACCGTTCGGGTGGTCTACGACCCTGAGGTGCTGTCGACGGCAAAGCTGCTGGAGATCTTCTTCCTCGCCATTGACCCGACGGCGGTCAATCGTCAGGGCAACGACCGCGGCACGCAGTACCGCACCGGGATCTACTACAGCGACCCGGCCGATGAACCGGTGGTGACCGCCGCACTGGACCGGCTCCGCACGCAGTACAGCAAGCCGATAGCGGTGGAGGGGATGCCGCTCCGGAACTTCTACCGCGCTGAGGAGTACCACCAGGATTACTTGGAGAAAAACCCCTCCGGCTATTGCCACATCTCCCCCGCCCTCTTCCGGAAGGCACGCGAGGCGAATCAGCCCCGCTTTAGTCGTAAGAGCAAGGAAGAGCTGCAGCAGAGCCTCACCGACCTGCAGTACGAGGTGACGCAGGAGGGCGGCACGGAGCGCGCCTACAGCCATCCGTACGACAAGGAGTTTCGGCAGGGAATCTACGTCGATGTCACCACCGGCGAGCCGCTCTTCCTCTCCTCAGACAAGTACGACAGCGGCTGCGGCTGGCCAGCCTTCAGTCGGCCGATCAACGACAGCCTCCTCGTGGAGCGAACCGACCTCCGATTCGGCATGCGACGCACGGAGGTGAGGAGCAAGCTGGGCGAGGCACACCTGGGGCACGTCTTTGACGACGGTCCCCGAGAGCGTGGCGGTCTCCGCTACTGCATCAACGGCGCCGCCCTCCGCTTCGTCCCCAAGGAAGAGATGGAGCGCGAGGGCTATGGCGACTACCTGCACCTCCTTGAGAAGTAGCCCACCATCGTATACTGATACAGAGAGCCCCGCACTGACACTCGGTCCGTGCGGGGCTCTCCTTGTATTACTGTCGGTCTATGTACCGACGACAGGGGGTGCTAATTACTTAACAGCCTGCTCTGCCTCCTTAGCGGTCTGAGCTGCCTGGAGACTGTCAGCCTTGTCAGCTGCCTCATCGACAACCTCCTTAGCCTGGTCAGCCTTCTGGTCGATCTGCTCCTTCATGGCGTCAGCCTTCTGGTCGATCTGCTCCTTAGCCTGGTCGGCGTTCTGCTGGTTCTCAGTCTTGTTGCAAGAAGCAAGACCCATCATCATACATACAGCGGCAGCGCTGATAGCGATAATCTTCTTCATAATTCTAAAATCTACTATTTAAGTGTGTAAAATATTGCCTATAAACTGGGACAAAGTTACACCTATTTTTGAATTAGACAAACACTCTGCCTCAAAACCCAGCTCCAGAGCCGACCAAAGATCAAACCTTTAGCCACTATTCTCATCATAATAGTGTACCAACCAATCGATAAGACCATCATGAAACGACTATTATATTACCTCTACACACTTCTTATTATAGGAGCAATGCCGATCGGGATGCAGGCTCAGGATCTGAGCGGCTCGACGTGGAAGTCTACCTTTGACCACAAGGGAGCAAAAGGGCATATCACCTACCACTTCACCACGCCTGGGACTGGGTACTATGAGTACAGTGTCAAGTCGATCTTTAGGGACTACAAGGGGCAGGGATCCTTTACCTACATCACCGAGGATGGGCAGCACTATACGTTCTCCGACACGGAACACCCTGACGACCCCGAGTATGAGACTCGCGGACAGATCCGGGGACAGCTGCTGACGCTCTCTATGCCGCCCCGGATGGAGCAGATGGTGGAGGACGCTCCTGACACTGTCCGTAAGATCCTGGACGAGTACCTGAGCGACATGCTTGCCCTGAAGCGCCGGGAGTGATAAAGGGGGGATTAAGATAGATTAGCTCTCCAGAGTGTAGTTCTGAGGAAGAATGTCGTACCTTTGCCTCCGTGATGAAGAAGGGAGAGAGAACTATACCTATACTGACTATGGTCCTGCTGTGTGGAGCGCTACTCCTCATGGCGGGATCTCCTCGTATGCACCACGAGGAGAAGACAGAAGTCCCGACGCATGACACGCTCCTTGTCCCTCAGGTCGACAGCTGTCAGTTGATCTACGAGGAGATGGGACTGAGTGCCTGGGTCGGAGAGAAGGCCTTCCGTGAGGCGTACGACGGCTACCGGCAGATCAAGGATCGGAAGAAGGAGATCCTCACACTGATCGACTTCACGAAGCCGTCCAATGAGGAGCGGCTCCTTGTGCTGGATATGGTGGAGGGGAAGCTCCTCTTCCACTCCCTCGTTGCCCATGGACGCAATAGCGGCGACCTCTACGCCACCCGCTTCTCCAATCGTCCCGAGAGCCACCAGAGTTCACTGGGGCTCTACCTCACAGAGGGGACTTATATCGGGAAGAATGGCTACTCCCTCCGGCTCAATGGGCTGGAGAAAGGGATCAATGACAATGCCCTCGCCCGTGCGATTGTGATCCACGGCGCCGCCTACGCCGACCCGTCCGTCTGCCGTGGCGGGAGGAGGCTCGGTCGCAGCTGGGGTTGCCCCGCCCTGCCGCCTGCTCTCAATCGCCCGATCATCGACACCATCAAGGGCGGCAGCGTCCTCTACATCTACGGCGAGAATAGCGATCAGCGCTCCTGAACTTTCGGGGCGAGGATCCTGGCTCCACCTCGCGACCGTCCTACATCGTCCATCTCATCAGTTCGGTAAGGGCGAAAACTAAACCCGATAATAGGAAACACTAAACCCGATAAAAGGAAATATTAAACCCGGTATTAGTCGCGACTAATACCGGGTTTAGTGTTTTCGCTCAGGAGAACACTTTTTTCGTGTCACTCGATCACCACAACGAGCGAGTTGCGTAGCGGCGCCCAGTCGTAGACAAACTTGGCGTGGCTGGAGGCGTTGCGGACACACATATGGGATCGCGGCGTGGTGCCGAGGCTGGGGCTCCACTCTCGAATCTTGCCGTGAGGGTTATTGACCGGCACCCCATGGATATAGGCCCCGCAGCAGAAGCGGCTGGCATAGGGGGCAAAGCCGGCAATCGTCGAGCTGCCGTCCCCGGTGTAGTACATCTTGGGCTTCTTCTCCTGCAGGAGGTAGATCCCCAGTGGCGTAGCGCGGGCATAGGGCGGTCGCTTACGACCTGTGGTGGCGGGGTTAACGCTCCGGACAAGCCACTGCCCGCGAGACTCGCGCTCCGTGGTGAGGATGTTTTGATTATTTCGGTCGACAAAGATGACGTGGTCAAAGAAGACGCTGTCCGGCAGCAGCTCGAGATACTTCCTCTTCACCATATACTCCCCCTCATCGTGTCGGGCAAGGAAGATGTGGTAGAAGGATCCGACAGAGTCGATCACGTGGACGAGAGAGCCGTCCTGAGTGTAGCGGACCGGCTGGAGCGTGTCACCCGGCTCGTAGAGCGCCGCCGACTGATAGCGCTCGACCCCATACTTGTCGGTCACGTGCTTGTACTCGTTGCGATGGAAGTCCTTGATCGTCGGCGACTCCCCATTCTTATTCTTCCGATTGGCGACCACCGCCCAGCGATCCGCCTCCTCATAGAGACTCTCGATGTAAGCGAGCCGCTCGCGTACCTGATCATACTGGACGACTCGGAAGGTATCCCGATAGTCGTAGACGGAGTCGAGGTGGTACTCCTCGAAGAGAAGATCCTCCCGCAGGCTGATATCGGTCGCGGTGAGGGGCTTCTGCTCTTCCGGCTCCGGAGTGGTGGGGGTACTGTCTATGGAAGGCACGCTATCGGTCGTAGTCTCACCGCTTGCCCCACCCCTTCCACAGGAGAGGAGGAGCAGAAGTAGGAGTGCCAGCGAGGGCAGAGTCAGGGATCGTCTATTCATTTTCCTTTGTGATACGATTGGATTCGTGAGACAAGATAATTAAAATCCATCGTCTATGGGTACCTTTGTCCTAACTATGGGACAGAAACTGACTATGGAGGAGATGGGAAGGCTCTCGCCGGAGGAGTACTCCGCTGCGCCTAAGTGCCCCATCCTCGTGATACTGGACAACGTGCGGAGTCTGCTCAATGTGGGGGCGGTCTTCCGGACTGCCGATGCGCTGAGACTGCGGGGGATCGTCCTCTGCGGCATCACCGGCAAGCCGGGCCACGCCGACCTGCACAAGAGCGCTCTCGGAGCGGAGGAGACGGTCGACTGGAGCTACCGAGCCGACACGCTCGATGCGGTGCGGCAGGCACGAGAGGAGGGCTACCTGATCCTCTCCGTGGAGCAGGCGCACGACAGCATCCTCCTCCCGGATGTCGCACAGGTGATCGACACCGACCGCCCCACCGCCCTCGTCCTCGGGCATGAGGTCCACGGCGTCCAGCAGGCGGTGGTCGATGCCTCGGACCACTGCATAGAGATCCCGCAGTACGGCACCAAGCACTCGCTCAATGTCTCCGTCGCCGCCGGCATCGTCCTCTACACCATATCACAGTTTTACCGATGAGACGCACAGCCCTTATCATCGTCGCCGCCGGTCGGGGGGTCCGCATGGGGACCCCGCTGCCCAAGCAGTACCTCCCACTGGAGGGGCGACCGATCCTCGCCCATACCGTGCGAGCGGCATCCGCCCTTCTCACCCCGGATGATCCCCTTATCCTGGTGATCCCTCCCGATGACGACGAGAGGGTCCGCACCCTGCTGGAGGAGTACTGCCCGGGCGTCTCCCTGACCCTGGTGCATGGTGGTGCGACACGTGGGGAGAGTGTGCTCCACGGACTGAGGGAGGTGTCTGAGGAGGTCGAACTGGTGGCGATCCACGACGGGGTACGCCCGATCCTCAGGCGGGAGATGTGGGATCGGCTGCTTGCTGCGATGGAGAGCGCCGAGGCGGCCATCCCGGTGACCCGTCCCACGGACAGCCTACGGATGATCACCCCGGACGGGGACAGCACCATCCTCGACCGAAGCCTCGCCCGCTGCGTGCAGACGCCACAGTTCTTCAGCCGCGAGGCGATCGTCGCCGCCTACGAGGCGGAGGGCGACACGACTCAGACGGACGATGCCGGGCTCTACAGCCTCCACACCGGTCGCAGTCCGCTCCTCATCGAGGGAGACCCGGACAACCTCAAGATCACCACCCCCCGCGACCTCGCCCTCGCCTCCCTGATCCTACGCGATGAGCTATAGCCTCTTATTGATTTTGTGACTATATTTGCTGGTAGTAGGTAGCACCATCAACACCTGTGAACTATGGGACATGTATTCGAAAGCCTGAAGGAGTATCTCAAGACAGCCTCCGAGAAAGAACTGCAAGAGGACTGGAGTGCGCTGGACCACCTCAATGAGGTGGGGACAGATGCCCTTGCATATGCCAATCAAATCCGGCTGACACAGGGTCTCGACCTAAGCGAACCGGATCGTCAAGAGGAAAAAGGACACTCTTTTTCCTCCAACGATATGAATTACTTAGCAGCATAAAGCAATGGCAGGACAAGGCAAAGCCGCAACATTCACCCTTAAGTCGTATCGGTTTCTCCAAGTCTCAATGGACTTTGAGGCTCAGGAGGGTGCGACACTGAGCGTCTCTTTTGACCCCTATGGAGAGTACTCCAAAGCTACCGGTGAGTACAAGCTACGACTGATCACAAGAGTTTCATCGGAGGAGAAAGAATTCATCTCCACAACACTCCAAGTGGTATTTGGATTTACCGAGCCCATAGAGTTGTCCGAGATACCGGACTACTTCTATCCCAATTGTATGGCAATCGTATTCCCCTACGTCCGGTCATTCCTAAGCACATTATCCCTTCAGGCTAACGTCCCACCAATCATCCTTCCGATCATTAATTTCTCTGACCTTCAGGGACTCCTCAAGCGCAATACAAAAGAGGTGGAGTAAGTCGTCTACGGACTAAGATGACACCAATATACCAGACTCTGGAGGACAGAGGAAATAGAGAAGAGGTTGCTATCCACGGACCCTACTTATGCCGATCTGTGGATGAAAAGGGAGAGAAGAAGAGTGGAACCAGAGAGCCATGGATGGGCGAGGGGTACTACTTCTGGGATACGCGTATAGAGGACGCTAAGTGGTGGGGCGATGAGATATATGGGGACTCTCGATACATCATAGGCAGGACAACTTTCGACGAGCAGTCGGGGCTACTCTTCGATACAGTGGGTCGTATGGCTGACTTGGACGACTTCCTTAAGTGCATCCGCCTGCTCCGTGACACCTTTCACCCCGATAGATTGACCATCCCTTTTGTCATAGCGTTTCTGAGGAGAGCGGCAGACTTCCCATACAAGGCGATCAGGATGTGTCCCAGCCCGAGACGATCCTCCTCCGATCCCGATGAAGCCATAGAGTACCCGGAAGGAAAGGCAACGCTACTCATACTAAGGAGAGTACAGATTTGTTTTTTTGACAAAACACTCCTCGCTGAGCCTTTTGTCATAGTCTATCTGGAAGAGACTGATCTATCCGATAGCACAAGAGGCGAGAACATATAGTCTTAACCCTATGGCGCGACCCGGAGACGGCACCCTGCTCGGCAGCGATCTCACCTACCTGAGTGGGATCGGAGAGCGGCGTGCCCGCCTGTTGGCCGGCGAACTGTCCCTCCGCACGCTGGAGGACCTGATCCTCTACTTCCCCTACAAGTACCTCGACCGGACGCAGATCTATCCGATCAGCCAGCTCACCTCCGGGCTGGCGTACGTCCAGCTGAGAGGGCGCATCGTCAGCCTCGAGCAGGAGGGGCAGGGACATCGCAAGCGACTGAGGGGCTACTTCAGCGACGGCACCGGGATGGTGGAGCTGGTATGGTTCAATAGCATCTCCTACTGGACTCGCACCCTTCGTCAGGACACGGACTACATCCTCTTCGGTCAGCCCAAGGTCTTCAAGGGGGTGATCAGCATCACCCACCCCGACATCGAGGTGGCGAGTAAGGCGGGCGAGAGTGTCGGGAGCTTTTTTCCCCTCTACCACACGTCAGAGCGGATGAAGCGCTCCGGGCTGGACAGTAAGGCGCTCTCGAGTGCCGTCCGAAGGGCGTTCGATCGGGTGCAGGGGCAGATCCCCGAGACCCTCCCTGGCTACTTCCTGAGCCAATATGGGCTGATGCCGAGAGCTCAGGCACTCTATGCGATGCACTTCCCCGCCGACATGCCCCAGCTGGAGGAGGCACAGAGGCGACTCAAGCTGGAGGAGCTCTTCTACCTCCGCCTCAGGATGCGACTAATCCACGCCGAGCGGCAGGCGGAGAGTGGCGGCTTCGTCCTCGGACCACTGGGGGATCACTTCATGACCTTTTATGAGAAGGGGCTCACCTTTGAGCTCACCGGTGCGCAGAAGCGCGTCCTCAGGGAGATCCGCGAGGACGTCACCTCGGGGCATCAGATGAATCGTCTCCTGCAGGGCGATGTAGGATCGGGGAAGACGGTGGTCGCACTCCTCGCGATGCTCCAGGCGGTGGACAGCGGCATGCAGGCCTGTATGATGGCACCGACGGAGATCCTCGCACAGCAGCACTACAATACCCTCACGAGGATGCTCCGGGGACAGAAGACCTCCGTCGCCCTCCTCACCGGGTCGATGCGGAAGCGGGAGAAGGAGCGGATCACAGCCCGCGTGGAGGCGGGCGAGGTGGACATACTCGTCGGCACCCACATCCTGATCGAGGACTACGTCCGCTTCCACACCCTCGGCATGGCGGTGATCGATGAGCAGCACCGCTTCGGTGTCTACCAGCGGAGCCGGCTCTGGGAGAAGAATCCTGCTCTCCACCCCCACATCCTCATCATGAGCGCCACCCCGATCCCCCGCACGCTCGCCATGACAATGTACGGCGACCTCGACGTCTCCGTCCTCGACGAGCTGCCCCCGGGGCGCACGCCCATCAAGACCAGCTTTGCCCTCGAGAAGGACGTGGTGGAGGTGCGGAAGTTCCTCCACATGCAGCTCCGCGAGGGGCGACAGGTCTACATCGTCTATCCGCTCATCGAGGAGAGCGAGAAGAGCGACCTGAAGTCGCTTGAGGAGGGGTACGACGAAACCAGGAGCATCTTCCCCTCCTATCAGGTGGGGATGGTGCACGGGAAGATGAAGGCGGCGGAGAAGGAGGAGGAGATGCGGAAGTTTGCCGCCGGCGAGACGCAGATCCTCGTAGCGACCACGGTGATCGAGGTGGGTGTCGACGTGCCCAATGCCACCGTGATGGTGATCACTGCGGCGGAGCGCTTTGGCCTCTCGCAGCTGCACCAGCTCCGCGGTCGTGTCGGTCGGGGCGACAAGCAGAGCTACTGCATCCTCCGTGTGGGGCCTAAGGCGGGCGCCACCTCGATGAAGCGAATCCAGGTGATGTGCGACAGCACGGACGGCTTCTACATCGCTGAGCAAGATATGGCGCTGAGGGGCTACGGCGAGCTGGAGGGGACGCAGCAGAGCGGCACGGCGATGAACCTCCGCGTGGCTGATCTCAGCCGAGATGTGACCGCCGTCACCTTCGCCGCCCGGCTGGTCGACTGGCTCCTCAGGGACGACCCCACGCTCTCCAAGGAGATCAACGCGCCCATCCGCACCACCCTCGCCGAGGTGATGACCGACGCCCCCGACTGGGGCCAAATCAGCTGACCCCCCAAGCGCCGGCGGCAGAGGACGGTTGTCTTTTTCTACCGTCCGGATCACTTCATATAGCGTCGGAGTGCGATGAGCTTTGCACAAAATTTACCAAAACCACTGGAGGGTGTGAAATAAATTAATACCTTTGTTGCTACCAGAGCTGGTCATCCGGCTTCAACTCCTTAGCAATCACGACACCACCACTCCCGGAGTGGAAGGACTTCATACGAATACAATTCACAAATACTATCGGTAGCATTATGGACACAACTATCCGACGCTTAACCGCCATAGTCGCCCTATTCATCGGCTTATGCCTGCAGGTCTACGCCCAGTCGCAGGAGACTGTGACGCTCGACCTGAGTCAGGCGACCCTGCAGGAGGCCCTTGACCGGGTGCAGAAGCAGACAGGCGTGACTATTACCTTCTCTCCGCAGAGCCTCTCCAAGGAAGCGGGCCGGAAGGTCTCACTTAAGGTGAGTAACGTATCTCTCAAGGCAGCCATGGACCGCCTTCTCGAAGGGACCGGGATGACCTACACCATCACCGGACAGAAGGTGGTGATCACAAAGTCCGGACCGGTCAAGGGAGGTCCGGTCACCATCCACGGTACCGTGGTGGATGAGGAGGGTGAGCCCCTCCCCGGCGTCACGATCCGGCTGAAGGGGAGCAACCGAGGCACCACCGCCAATGTCGATGGTTCCTACAAGCTCGATGTGCCCAATATGAAGACTGCCGTCCTCGTCTTCTCCCTCATCGGCATGAAGACGGAGGAGGTGAAGCCCACGAGCGCTACCGTCAATATGACCCTCCGCGAGGCAGCCGAGCTGCTGGGCGAGGTGCTGGTGGAGAGTACCGGATACCAGGATACAGAGAAGCGTCTCTCCACCTCCTCAGTCGTTACCATCGATGCCTCTGACGTGCTGACGGCTGATGCAGGCTCCGTCGACCAGATGCTCTCCGGTAAGATCCCGGGCCTGACCGTCCTCGGTGATGTCTCCACTCCTGGTGCCGCAGCCAAGATCCGCGTGCGTGGTGTCTCCACCCTCTCCGGTAGCCGCGACCCGCTCTGGGTGGTCGATGGTATCATCCTCGATGACCCTGTGCCGCTATCGGCTGAGGAGATCAACTCGCTCGATAATGTCAATCTCATCGGTAACGCCATCTCGGGACTTAACCCGATGGACATCGAGAAGATCGACGTGCTGAAGGATGCCGCCGCCACCGCGATCTACGGTGTACGCGCCGCCAATGGCGTCATCGTTGTCACGACGAAGAAGGGCTCCGGTGGGCGCTTTTCTGTTAATTACAGCGGCTCCGTCACCTACAACCAGCGACCCAACTACGGTCAGATGGCGCTGATGAACTCGAAGGAGCGCATCGAGGTCTCCAAGGAGATCGAGGAGCGGGGTCTCCCCTTCCTCTTCCGCGTCTCCCGCGTAGGGTACGAGGGACTGCTGATGGACCTCTACGACAGGAAGCTGACGGAGGACCAGTTCCTCCAGGGTGTGAAGACATTAGAGGAGAATAACACCGACTGGTTTGACCTCCTCTTCCGCGACACCGCCTCCCAGAGGCACAACCTCAGCCTCAGCGGCGGCAACGACAAGGCGACCTACTACGCCTCCGGAAGCGTTGCCCTCCAGCCCGACCTCGTGAAGGGGAAAGGGGTGAACAACTACAATGGGATGCTGAAGATCAACTTCCGTCCCTCCAAGAAGGTGACCGCTCAGGTGCAATTCCGCGTCAATGGCAGCGACAAGAACTACACCTACATGAGCGTCTCGCCCTACACCTACGCCCTCCGCACCTCCCGCGCCATCGCCGCCTATGACGACGCCGGGGAGCGACTTTTCTACAATAACTCTATGGGTTTCCAAGAGGAGCTTCGCTTCAATATGATGCACGAGATGGAGCACACCGGTAATACGGTGAAGGGGAATGGCTACAATGCCATCGCCTTCCTCGAGTACCGCCCCATCCTCGACCTGAAGCTCAATACCACCTTCGGTCTCAATATGAGCAACACGCAGAGCGAGTCGTGGTTTGACGAGCAGTCCTACGAGGCGGCAAAGATGCGCCGGCTCAATTACGGCAGTCCTCTGCCCGACAACGAGAAATTCCGCGAGGAGGTGTGCTCACTGCCCTATGGCGGTATGATGAGCACCAATAACATGCGCAACCTCAGCTGGCAGTGGCGTGCGCAGCTGATCTACAACCTCCGCCGCGGACCGCACGTCCTCTCGATCAATACCGGTCCCGAGCTCCGCTCCGTACACTATACCGGTATCTCGTCCAAGGAGTACGGCTACCTGCCGGAGCGCGGCCAGACCTTTATGTACATCGACCCGACAGTCTGGCTCGCCTATAAGAAGATGGCAGAGTACTCGAGAGACCGGATGACCAATAGCCTCTCCAACTTCGTCTCCCTCTTTGCCAACCTCACCTACACCTACGACCGGCGCTACATCGCCACCTTCAACGTCCGCGCTGAGGGGTCCAATAAGTTTGGCCAAGACCCCAAGGCTCGCTTCCTCCCGATCTGGTCGCTCTCCGCACGCTGGAACGCCCACGAGGAGGACTTCCTGAAGGACGTCAGCTGGCTCAATCTCCTTAGCTTCAAGGGCTCCTATGGTATCCAGGGTAATGTCTCCGACGACCAGACACCGAGCCTGATCATGCGCTTCGGTGACTACGAGAGCCAGAGCGAGCAATTCCAGAGCCACATCTCCAAGCTCCCCAATCCCAACCTCCGCTGGGAGAAGAATACGTCGTGGAATGCCGGCTTCGAGACCGCCCTCTTCGACAACCGACTGACCCTCTCCGTCGACTACTACCAGCGTATCGGTACCGACCAGCTGATCAATAAGGTGGTCTCTCATACCCTCGGACGTACCAATATCCAGCTCAATGCCGGTACGCTCGTCAATAAGGGACTCGACTTTATGGCCACGGTGACCCCGATCCGCACTAAGGACTGGACCTGGACCCTCAATGTCAATGGCTCCCACAATGAGAACATCGTAACCGACGGCGGTATCAACACCGACTACACCTACCTTCAGCTCCTCAATGGAAGCGTGATCCGGAATGGTGAGTCGGTCAATACCTTCTACTCCTACCGCTTCAAGGGGCTGACAGAGAACGGCCTGCCGGACTTCTACGGCATCGAGCCACCCAAGGAGGGCGAGACGAGGGAGGATTTCTTTGCCCGCGCCTTTGTCAATTCCGGCTCCCGCATCCCGATCGCACAAGGCGGTATGGGGACCTCACTGAGGTGGAAAGATCTGACGCTTAACCTCTTCTTTAGTTACAGCGTCGGCAATAAGGTTCGCCTGAACGACCTCTACAACGATGGCGGTCAGACCACACCAAAGCCGCAGGAGAACCTCTCCTCCGAGCTGGTGGATCGCTGGCGTCAGCCGGGTGATGAGACGAGGACGAATATCCCCGCCATCTCCGCCAACAAACTGGACGACGTCAAGCCCGGAACAAGCCTATCGGGAGAGGAGAGCCCCTATAAGTATGAGTTTGCCCGCAATCGCTGGCAGATGTACAATAAGAGCGACCTCCGCGTCGTCAGTGGCTCACACATCCGTCTCCGCTCCGCATCGCTCGTCTACCGCTTTCGTCCGGAGCTGCTGGAGAAGACCGGCTTCGTCCGCTCCGCCAACGTGAGACTGGAGGGCTACAACCTCCTCCTCTTCGCCTCTAAGGATCTCCACGGACAGGATCCGTCGCAGATCACCCTTGGATCCCGCACGACCCCACCACTGCCCTCCTTCGCCGTGACTGTCAACTTGGGATTCTAATCGCTTACTACAGAACGGACATTTCATATTATGAAACGATATACTTCACTCGTAGCGACCACAGCTCTACTGGCGACCCTCATCCTCTCCGGATGCAAAGGGTTCCTGGACGAGTACTCGCAGGACACCATCGTCCCGACGTCTGCCAAGGACTACTCTGAGATCCTCTACGGGGATGCGTACTTCAAGGAGGACGCCCTCCCCTACAGGTACCTCGACCTACTCACCGACGACGTTATGGCGTACGCCAATACAAAGTCCGTGCAGGGAGAGGATCAGCGACGCACCGCCTTCGGATACTTCACGTGGCAGGATCAGCCTGAGCTCTCCCCTACCAAGGTGCTCAATTCCGACTACACCTGGCTGACCCTTTACCAGCATATACTCACCAGTAACATCATCATCAATCAGATCGGTGAGATCAAGGGGACCCCTGAGGAGATTGCCCGTCTCGAGGGAGAGGCACATGCCGTGCGACTCTTTGCCTTCTTCATGCTGACCAATATCTACGGCGAGCCGTACGATCCTGCCACCGCCTCCACGGCTATGGGTGTCCCGCTCAATTACCACCACTATGCCGAGGACGTTAGCTTCCCCCGTGCCACCGTGGCTGAGGACTATGCTGAGATGGTCAAGGACATCGAAGGCGCGATGACTGCCTTTGCGAAGGCGGACAACGAGGGCACCATCTACCGATGGAACGCCGCCGCCACCGCCGTCCTCGCCTCCCGCGTCTATCTCCATATGCAGGACTGGGACAGTGTCATCAAGTATGCAGACCAGGCTCTCTCGCTCAATGGCGCTCTCCACGACCTCAATAAGCTCCCCGCACCGGGCAGCGATGAGGCGAAGATCTTCCTCGGCAAGGAGAATAGAGAGATCAATTACTCCTACGGCTTCGGATGGATCCCGGAGTTCAGGACGGTCCACCCCTTCTACTTCAACGCCTCCAGCGATCTCCTCTCGATCTACAGTGAGGGCGACCTGAGGTATTACGACAAGAAGGGATACTTCATCAATGCCAATAAGATCAACGTCGGCAGCTTCTGGTTCCCTAAGTACGAGTACGTGATGGACGTCGTCAAGAGCGGTACCAAGGAGGACACCCACACCTACGGCTTTGCCATCCGCTCCGCCGAGGCGTACCTCAATCGCGCCGAGGCCTACGCTATGAAGGGCGACCTCTCCCGTGCGATGAAGGATCTGAATACCCTCCGCCGCGCACGCATCACGCCGGAGCACGCCATACTGGAGACCCCTGCGACGCAGGACGAGGCGATTCGCCTCATCCGTGAGGAGCGCCGGCGGGAGTTCTGCTTCGAGCAGCTCCGCTGGTTTGACCTCCGCCGTCAGGGGATGCCAGAGCTGCATCACACCTACATCACCGGCAATGCCAAGGAGATCGGCACCGAGGAGTACACCCTCCCCGCCAAGTCTCCTAAGTACACCCTCCCCGTCCCTCAGGTCGTCCGGGAGTCCGACGCCGTCCTCGGCGGAGGTAAGACGACCAAGTAATCCTCACCCTATAGAGAATGCAAGCGATATGACACGTCATACATCATCGACACTACTGACACTTGTCGGACTTCTCCTCCTCGCCACAGGGTGCTATAAGGAGGCACCTGTGGTATCGGAGCTCGGTAAGCCGAGATACGAGATCAAGGACGGAAGCGACTACGTCTCTCACACCATCTATGACATCTACAAGCGGATGGGGGTAAAGGTGGTCTACGATTTTGACCCAAGCAATGTCCGCTGGAACCTCGGCGCACAGCTCTCCTGGACCGACCCCCGATACACTAAGGTCGATCCCTCCGTGCCGGGGGACATGAAGGTGGTGGAGGACAATCTGCACCTCCTCGCTGACGACTTCCTCTCCTTCTACAAGGACGACTTCGCGCAGACTTACTTCCCTGTCTACATCTTCCTCACCGATAGCATCGCCAATGGCAGAGCCAATAAGCTCATCACCAACTCCAAGCGCGATCACATTGCGATCAACATGTACCGGGAGGGGGAGGTAATCAAGACCAAGCCCGCCATCACTACCTGGGACGCATACCGGTCGGAGACTGTCTCTCAGCTCCACAAGACGCTCTGGGAGTTCATCTTCACCCACAGGATCAGCTGGCCGACGACCTTCAGCAACTACTCTGCCGATGCCTACGACCAAATCCTGGGACTGAGGAAAAACCTCCCGGGTACCACTGATGAGGACACCGAAAATCGGGATAAGATCCTCAAGTCCCACGGCTTCTGGGACTACAATCGGGACTTCGTCTATGCGGATGAGAAGTACAAGGCCCACAAGGACCCCTCACTCGACATTGCCGACTACATCTACCGCATGACGACTATGTCGGAGGCGGAGATCCAGGAGGCGATGGGCGACTACACGATCATGCACGAGAAGTACGACGCCCTCCGCTCCTTCATCAAGGACAAGACCGGCATGGACCTACAGACCATCGGCAACGCTGCCGCCAAGAAGCGGCAGACCCCCGGCGATTAATCACTCAGACATCACCACATAACACATGAAACACTACTACAGACTCCTCCTCACCCTACTGCTGCTACTACCGACCGGCGTTACCCGCCTTCAGGCCCAGGACTTCGGCGACCTGATCGGGGCAGTCATGGACAAAGAGGACGAGCCCAAGGACGACAAGGCGAAGGAGGATAAGGACGATAAGGGGAAGAAGTACTCCGACGTCATCAAGAATCCCTCCAAGACCGTGCGAGGATTTATCGACCTGCACCTCCAAAAGGGGAAGGTCTATATGGAGATCCCTGTCGCCCTCCTCGATCGGCCGATGCTCTTCACCGGTCGCGTAGACGCCATCAGCGACAATACCGACGTCATCGCCGGCGAGATGCCGGCGGAGCCCCTGATGGTCTCTTGGTCAAAGGACGACGAGCGCCTCTACCTCCACCAGCTCAATACCGCCATCACCGCTGACCCTGAGTCCTCGATCTACAAGAGGGTGCAGGACAATCACCTGATGCCGGTGCTGAACGCCTTCAAGATCGCCACCTGGCGTCCCGACTCCACTGCTGTGGTGATCGACGCCACGTCCCTCTTCCTCACCGACAAGGCCCCGATCACGCCCTTCCTCCCCAAGTCCCCCTTTGACTCCTTCTTCGGAGCCAATAAGCTGAGCGGGAGCTTCAAGAAGGACCTCTCCTCCATCACCGACATCAGCGCCTTCCCGCGCAATCTCAACGTCACCGTCCGCGCCGTCTACACCGTGGACAAGGAGCCCTTCACCGCGGTGATCAATGCCTCCCTCGGTCTGCTGCCGGACGACAAGGATATGATGCGCCCCCGCCTGCACGACTACCGCATAGGCTACTTCACCAATGGGACCACCAAGATAACCACCGACGCCCTGTCGATGGAGAAGGTGAAGTACATCAATCGCTGGCGCCTCGAGCCGAAGCCCGAGGACATCGAGCGGCACAAGCGAGGCGAACTCGTCGTCCCCGCCAAGCCGATCGTCTACTACGTCGATGATGCATTCCCCGAAGAGTGGTACCCCTACCTCAAGCAGGGCATCGAGGACTGGCAGAAGGCCTTTGAGGCGATAGGCTTCAAGGACGCCATCGTCGCCAAGCGCTATCCGAAGGATGACCCGAGCTTTAACCCCAACGACATCCGCTACACCTGCCTCATCTACTCCTCCTCTCAGCAGGCCAATGCGATGGGCCCCTCCTGGACCGACCCCCGTACCGGGGAGATCCTCCAGGCATCGGTATACTTCTACCACAACGTGCTGGAGCTGATCCACGACTGGCGCTTCTGCCAGACAGCGGCTGCCGACCCCTCAGCCCGAGGGCTCCACTACGAGCTCTCCGTGCTCGGTCCGATGCTGCGCTACATCGTGGCACACGAGGTGGGCCACACCCTTGGTCTGATGCACAATATGGGCGCCTCCTCTTCCTACAAGGTGGAGGATCTCCGCTCCCCCGACTTCACCACCAAGTACGGCACCACCCCATCCATTATGGACTACGCGCGCTACAATTACGTTGCACAGCCCGGTGATGGCGTGACCAACTTCCTCCCCCCGCTCATCGGTATGTACGATATGTACGCCATCGCCTGGGGCTACAAGCCGATCTACGAGGCTGCCACCCCGGAGGAGGAGCTTCCCATCCTCAATCGCTGGATCACCGAGAAGCAGGGCGACCGCCGCTTCGCCTACGGGCCTCAACAGATCCTCTCCAATGCCGACTACACCGCTCAGACTGAGGACCTCGGCGACGACCCGGTGCTGGCAAGCTACTACGGCATCGAGAATCTAAAGCGCACCGTGGATCACCTCTTTGACTGGACCCCTCAGGAGGATGGCAAGGCCTACAAGGCTCAGGACCGCCTGCTCAGCTCGCTGGCAGGACAGTTCCGCCTCTACATCGGCCACGCCACCTCCGTCATCGGAGGCTTTAGGAGAAATCTCCCCGTGCACGGTGACGGACAGACCAAGTACTCCGTACCCTCCCGGAAGGAGCAGCAGCGCGCACTACGCTTTGTCCTCGACCAGTCGATCGACTTCCCCCGCTGGATGTCCACGAAGGAGGTAACGGAGAAGCTCGGCAAGCAGCCCAATAACTTCTCCGACCAGATCTTCTCCACCATGAGCATGCTGACCGGCACCTCCGTCCTGAGCCGTCTCTCCAATACGGCTCTCTACTCCGAGGAGCGAAACCCCTACACGCCAGAGGCCTACCTCGCCGATCTGCACGACTATGTGTGGCAAAATGGCGGAGCACTCACCCCTGTAGAGCGCAATATGCAGTATGCCTACGTCTCACAGCTGCTCAGTGGGCTCGGACTCGACGGAAAGAAGAGCAACGACAAGCAGAAGCTCAAGACCCAGGCGATCAACGTCCGTGGACCGCTCTACAAGAGCCTCCTCGGTGCCCGCTCAGTCATCTCCTCGCGGATGGGCAACCACCCCGAGGCGGGGCACTACGCTGATCTCTACTACATGATCGATCGCGCCCTCAGCGGTAAGAACTGATCCCTCACACCCACCCATCAAGCGGGGAATGTCGACCACCCGGTCGGCATTCCCCGCTTTTTTTGACTACAGAATATAATAGTGGCTGATCAAGAACAGAAATGATAATGTTTTCCGTTGGTGTCGATAAAAGTCTGCAAACTGCGAGGTGCGTTGCTACGAGGGCTCAGGGGTGACGCTCCAAGGATGACGCATTTGAGCCTAAAAGTAAAGAAGTGATAACCCCTATCGCTGTGCAATCCTGTCGACTGATCCCAGCCCTACTGCTACCGCCTGCCGATCCCGCAGGGGCGAAGCCCCGGAGGGATCATCGCTGTTTAGCCCGCGTGTCGAGGCACGAAGTGCCGAAGACCGCGGGAAAGAGGACCC
>NZ_AQWR01000026.1 GCF_000375645.1 Porphyromonas bennonis DSM 23058 = JCM 16335
ACCTGATCAAGAGAGGCGTGTATCCTGGAGAGATAAGCCGTCACCGTGTGGCAGTCCGCATCCGGCTCCATCTTCTTGACACCTCTCATGGTCTTCCCGTCAATGCAGATATGCTCTCCGACAGAGCTGTACACCTCTAGGAGCCATGATTTAAACGCATTGTGGAACGTGACAGGCGATAGGGTCTGGAAGACGGCGCAGAACACGTTGTGTGAAGGTGTGTACCTCCTGAGTACCTTTCCCGAAATCTTGAAATAGAGTTTCCTCAAGTCCTTCTGATGAATCTCGGCATAGTCCTCCATCGCATGCCAAGAAGTTTGGTTGCACATCATCGTGCAAAAAGACACAAGCAAAAGGTAATCAATGGGATAAACCAAATGATTCCCTTTCTTGAACTCAGGAATGAGCGAGATGAACGAGAGCAAATTATTCATACCTAATAACGCTTACAAAGAGAGGCAAACGATTGACTATCAGGTATAAAGGTGCTAATAATTCGCCGGGTGCACAAGCTTAACGCTCTGATTTTTAGACATTTTTCTTGTTTTTGCTCAGAAAGACTTCAGGCAAATCCAAAAACGTCAGCCCTGTACCGGTATGAGTTTGCCCTGCCGGGGTAGACTAATTTGATAATTGGAGAAAAGGAGAGATAAAATACTCACTTCTGAGTATGTCCGGCGAGGGAAAGAGATCCTACCTTTGCACAAAGATCTGACCATGCAGTATATAGGGACATACCGACAATTGTCAGGAAGAGCTGAGCAGCTCAAGAGGCTGTTTATCGGCCTCTTCCTCATCGTCGTACTTGCCTCGCAGCTGATGATGGTAAGGATCCATATCGACTCCCCATCCCATCAGGCTCACGTCACCTCCCATATGACGCAGGAGAGTGGGTATGCGGATGTCGGCTCTCTCTGCGTTCTGCAGCTAATGGAGAGCACCATGTACGAGGATCTGGTCGAGATCCCCTACGTGGCGAGAGTCGAGGGCTTCGTGCTCGCCCTTGCGATGACGGAGTGTGTCACTCCGCTGCTACCGCTCACGGACCAACCCGCTCTCCGGGCTCCTCCGACTCGAGTGGCAGCGTAATCCCCTGCACTCACCTAACGCTCTCCTACGGGAGATCCATAGCCTTTAGCCCCCTATCCCGACCTCGGGGTAGTAGTCACCGCTCACTTCTCTCTCATAGAGGTGGACCATCGGGCATATCGCCCCACGACTCCTCGAGAGCTACAACCGGCTCTCGATACACTCATAATATACGTAATACCATGACCAAGCATATCGGTCTCTCGCAGAGACCTAATACGCTGATGCTTCTCCTCATCCTCCTGCTGGCAGGATGGGCATACAGCAGCCATGCGGAGGAGAAGACCCGCAGGCTCACACTTTGCGTCCTCGATAGTGCGACCGGAGACCCGATCCCTGGTGCTATCGTACGCTCCGAGGAGGCACTCAGTGCCCAGCCCACCGATCTACAGGGACACTGTACCCTATCCTTCCCCATCACTAAAGAGCGGGTAACGCTCACCACCTCTTACCTCGGATACAAGAGTGACAGCCGCACGATCTCACTCTCGGAGATACGCGGAGTCCTGACGATCCGTCTCGAGGAGAATGCTACTCTGATCGACGAAGTGGTGGTCCAGGGAGATCTCCGGCAGACTAGTATCCTCCAGCAGACAATGAAGATCGACCCTAAGACGCTGGAGAAGTCGAGTACCCTCACCCTCGGACAGCTCCTGGAGACAGTACCAGGTGTAAGCACCATATCCAGTGGCAGCACGATCTCCAAGCCAGTGATCCAGGGCATGCACTCGGGACGTATCCTACTGCTCAACAATGGGGTGCGACTCGACAGTCAGAGCTGGGGCTCAGATCACGCTCCCGAGATCGACCATACTGGTGCTACTAATGTAGAGGTTGTGAAGGGTGCGGAGTCGGTACGCTACGGCTATGGAGCCATAGGAGGAGTCGTACTCTTTAGTCAGGCGGAGCTCCCTTACGGATCCAAGAATCTTCGTGTCTCCGGCACGACTGACCTCGGGTACGACACCAATGCTCACGCCTACAGTGGCACCGGCAGCCTCGAGATGGGCTGGCGGAGTCTGGGGCTTCGTCTCCACGGACTCTACCGCCGGGGAGGGGACTACTCTACGGCGGAGTATATCCTTAATAACACCGGTTACACCAATATCAGCCTCTCGGCCCTTGCAGGCTGGAGCAAGGGAGCGATCACAGCCACACTCTTCAGCAGTCTCTTCTACGCCCGTAATGGCATCTACTACGCCAGTCGAGTCTCCGACATAGACCAGTTGCTGGCACGCTTCCTTGCCGGACGTCCTGACGAGCGGTCACTACGCCCCTTCTCCTACGAAGTGGAGCCTCCATTTCAGCAGTCACAGCACTTTATGCTCAAGGGAGAGGTGAAGTGGCAGGTGAGTGAGGCACACAAGCTCCGACTGATCCTCTCTCATCAGGATAATCTGAGGTGGGAGTTTGACAAGCGAACCAAGGCGGACTGGAGCCGGATCCCCATGCAGGACCTGATCCTCTCCACAGAGCGCGGTGACCTCTCCTGGGTCGCTCAGTGGGGCGGTCCACTGGCACTAAAGACTGAGTCCGGTCTCTCTGGCACCTATCAGCGCAACTATAACTATCCGGGGACGAAGCAGCCCGCATTTATCCCCAATTACGCCGCTCTCACGCTGGGAGGATACATACTGCAGGACGCTACATTCCTTGAGCGACTACGCTGCTCGGTCGGTATGAGATACGACTTTAGGGCAATGGATGTCAGTGGGTACACTTCGCTAAGCAAGTATAGGTATTACTCGGACTTCAAGGTCTATAGCAACTTCACGGCCAGTCTGGCCCTCCACTATCAGATCAGTGACGAAGCTGATCTCAGAGGTAATATCGGCTGGTCCTGGAGACCCCCGGACATCAACGAGCTCTACGCCACAGGACTCGAGCATGGCACCTATTGGGTGGTGGGCAATCACCAGCTGACAGCAGAGCATGGCTACAAGTCTGTCCTTGGTGGACGGTGGCACAATGAGTGGCTGTCTGTGGAGCCCAGTCTCTTCTACCAGCATATCGACAACTATATTTATGATGCGATAGGCAAGGGTCTGGAGCGCTTCCATAATCATCCAAGCGGGAAGTATCCTCGATTTATCTACGGACAGGACGATGCCAGGCTCTATGGTGGTGACCTGACACTCTCTGCTATGCCGCTGCAGGGACTGACTCTGACGGGCAAGGGTGAGTGGATCCGCGGACGTAATGTGACTCGCTCCGAGTGGTTACCCTTTATGCCAAGCGACCGTTATGGTCTCTCATGCAGCTATGGCACTTCGCTTGGCTCGGATGACCAGTACCATACTTCCGTCTCTCTCTCGACGATATACGTGACCAAGCAGAAGCACTTCAATCCTGAGAAGGACCTCGTCCCCGAGACTCCTCCCGCATACACGCTACTCAATGGCAGCGCAGAGTTTTCAATGGATCTACCAGGTGGACGTGAAGTGAAGCTGATGCTGATAGGGGACAATATCCTCAATACCCTGTACAAGGAGTACACAGACCGCTTTCGCTACTATGCCCATGCGAGAGGCGCCAATTTCTCGCTGCGCACGATTGTAAAATTCTGACACCACCCCTACCATGATAAAGACAAGACATATACTCATACTCCTTACTCTTTCGCTTCTCCTCACCGCCTGCTCGGACGATAAGGTGGACGCCCTGATGAAGAAGATAGTCGTTGCTCCGCCTGCCTATATTGAGCGAGACATCAAGGGACATGAGCAGATCTACTCCTGGCAGGTGATCCTACGCCTCGCTCGCAGGATGGGTCCGACAGAGCTGTCAGGAGGATCGACGGTCGAGCTTTATAAAGCCTACGACCTAAGTCATAGAGAGACTCCGATCCCGGTCTACCAGGACATCACGTTCAGAAAGGATGAGAGCGGCAATATCACCATCAGCTCCGAGCGGAAAGCCTTTGAGGTGGTACGATCAGACCGCTTTTGCTACGCCATGGAGATCCGCTACTTTGACGCCAACGGGATACTGATCAACCACCAATTCGCTCAGTACGACCCCAATGATCCGGACAACTCCACCTTATGCGTCCACCAGCATTTCTTCACTATCCGCCAAAACTCCCTTGATGGTGGGCAGCTGGTTTATCCAATGACTCTGGACAGCCTATACTACGACCGATTCCTCTTCGAGGGAGAGTCGCTCAGCCACGCAAGTCTCATCTCCGCCGGTGGTGTCTATACTCCTGAGGACTATACTGTCGGTTCCGGTATACTCCGGTATGACCGGATGCTAGCAGAGATGGCGGTCGAGAATACGATGACCAGTCGTGCCACCCAGCCACTAACGCATGACGGACATAGGTATGTCCTCGCTGAGACAATTCAGACTCCTGAGCTTAATCAGCGGGTCCCGGAACTCTTCTCCTACGAATACCGTGACACAGACCCCGTCGAGGAGCAGCTCGGAGAACCTCTAGAAGAGAGTGATGACCTAGGACGCAACCGTGCCGGAGGCGTGGTCGTGCCACTCCGTCAGAAGCGTGAGTATGCCAGTCCTGGAGTGGATTTAGATCGACTGGGATTCAAGGGGCTGATCCGCTTCGGCATGGGAAACGTCTGCTTCCAGATGCGAGTCAGTATCTGCCACATACAGGATCGAGTACAGGTGCCTGCGGGACTAGTCTTAGGCAAGTATGCCAATACTGCCGCACCCGGAGGACTCTACGACCACTACGAACTGCAGTCCTCGTGGAATACCTTCGACATCGACTACCCTGTCCCCTTCATCGTCCTTGGAGATGTCGCTAATCGAGAGCAATGCCGCGCCTCCATCCTGAGGTATTATGCGGATCGGGGACGAGAGGTGGACGAGAGTGCTCTGGAGGAGATGCTCTGGGGCGATGATAGCTACTTTACCGGCCTCCCCGGTATCACCTTCTGAGAGATTACCATGAGACGAATACAATACCCCATATTACTCCTCACCATCCTACTATCCCTTACCGGTTGCCAGAAGTTTGTCTTTGGAGACATATCGGTTAGCTACGAGAATAATCCTCTCGAGCAGAAGAAGACACCCCGTACCGGTGCTGACCTCTATGAAGCCCCAAGGGTGACTACTCCTATAGCCAATCCTGATCCGGATGGAGCGCTGAAAGACTGGGCCACATGCCTGGTTATGCTTAAAGAAGGGCACCCGCACGGTGGTGGTAAGCTGCATGGTAACTTTGTCTATGACAAGGCGCCATGGCGACAGGAGGAGTTTGTGGTGATCCATAATACACCCTCCGGTCAGCCCTCCATCGAAGTGCTACGCTCCAGTACCGCCACCTATGCAGAGACGCTTCGAGGAGCTGAGGGACCGGACTACCTCCGAGTCATTGGGGGAAAGAGCAAGCTCTGGGGGCTCTGCCTCTACTTCTTCGACAAGGAGGGGAAGCGGATCAATGACCGGATCTACAAGATGTCCGACCGGTACCAGATATTCTATACCGTAAGTGATCTCGATAGCATCGGTAGGCCCTACGAAGTGATGGATGTGAGGTACAATGGAGATAAGGATCCCCAGACAGGGGCACCCATAGTGCGTCCCGTACCGTCGGAGTTCTTTGCCGACAAGGGGACCTTCGAGGCACGTGCCGCAGCCACTCCGGAGATATTCCGCTACATCTACCGCGACACCTGGACAGAGGAGGATATGTCGGATGGCGTGAGGGAGCTCTTCAATATCCGACTCCTCCCTCCTCTCGGTCGCAACGACGAGCGAGCCTCTGCGCCCTATGATCAGGACTGTGTGGGACTAAAGGGCCATTTCCTCTTTGAGTCGCAGGTCTCTGAGGGAGTCGATGCCCGGTACGCTGGTACTGATAAGGCATGGCCCATCACTCTGACTGATGGTCGTCCTTACACACGATCGACCTACCTTCTGCCACAGTTTTTCCTCTCTATACGTGTAATGAAGTGTCCGGAGGGGAACAAGGTGCGACGTCCCATGCCGACCAATAACGCTGGTGAACCTATGGGCTATAGTAGGCTGGTCTGTGATCCCTACTATGCTCCTGACAAGTCATCAGGCTGGGAGGAAGTGACTCGCTTCAATATCCCGCTCAAGGTCTACACAAACGCCTACGACTCTGACCCCACACATACTGATCCTAACGAGCCCTACTACTTTCATCTCGGACTTGAGATAGGTCTTAGTCCCACAGAAGCCTATAAGGCGGTCAGCAATCTGATCACTCATGGGAGCGGTGGGGCAGGTTACGGTGCATGGTTCCTATAACTCGAATAATTACTTTTCAAAACTCTATACAACATCTACTTATGAGATATTACACTACGCTCACGCTCCTCATCACCTGTATGGTGATTGGTCTCACAGGATGCCGCCGCGATGGCATCCCTACCGGTGGAGAAGGAAATACCACCGAGGAGAGCAAGCAGACTGACCTCCGCATCCTAGAAGTGTACTACGCCGGCTCGGAGTACTCCCGAGTCGTCGAGGGACAGAGGTACGACAGTGAGTACACTGATGATGCTTTCATCAAGATCTACAATCCTACCAAGGAAGTAAAGTATCTCGACGGGATGCTCATCGCCACAGGTAGCCTAGACCCCGCAGCCAATATAGAGGTCACGGCGACTGACAGCAGCTCCTCCGGGACAGCAGACTACTATCTCAATAACTTCCTTGTAGGCTCGATGCTTCTCTTCCCCGGTAGCGGCACAGAGCATCCGGTCCAGCCCGGCACCGCAGTGATCATCGCCAAGAAGGCAATTGATCACAAGGCCACTTTTGCCAAGCAGCTGGCAGAGTACGGTGAAGATATAGGGACCTATGACCTCTCCAAGCTGATCGACCTCCATCAGGCTAAATATAGCTGGACTGAGGGCTCTGGTGAGATCTGGGTGCATGAGGTCTTCAATGCCAGCGGTATTGAGTCCCCAGAGGAAGCAGCCAACGCCTGGGACCCTGAGGAGATGAACGACTTCTCCATCTCCGGGAAGACCGCTCTTGCTCTGATACGCCCCACTGTCGAGATCAGCAAGATCAGAGAGGCATTCCTGCAGGAGTGCAAGCTCCCCGCCTCAGACCGGGAGAAGGCGGCCTACTACAGAGATGTCTACTTCAAGTCGACCCACCACTCCAGTCGCAAGGTCGGACTCCTCTTACCTAATGATCAAGTGATCGATGCAGTCGTCATCTGCCCAATGAAGGAGAAAAAGATGCAGATACTCAACCTCTCCCTCGACAAGGGCTTCCATGGTGTACAGCAGTCCTCTGGAGATAAGAGGTCTACGTATGCCGGAAAGTCGATCGTCAGGAAGTGGGATGGCAAGGGCTTTGTCGATGAGGACAACTCAACCGGTGACTTCGAGGTAAAACCGGTTAATCCTACCACCACTATCATACGGGACTGATCATCCCGACCAGGAGCAAAAGAAAAGCCCCGCTGCAGAGCCTGGACTCTGCAGGGGGGCTTTTCTTTTGCTCTCATTGGCGATCGCTCCGATCTAATACCGGTATTAGTGACTACTTATACCGGTATTAGTCCTCTCTATTACCGGTAATAGAGTAACGGCTCAGGGGGAGGGACTCAGGTCGGGTGGAGAGGAGGTCCGGAGATGGCGCTTGACGACAGCAGGATTGCCGGCGGCGAGGCAGTCGGAGGGGATGTCTCTCGTGACGACGCTCCCGGCGGCGATGACCGAGCGGTCACCGATGGTCACACCGGGGCAGACAATCACGCCACCACCGAGCCAGCAGTCCTCACCAATGGTGATCGGGTGAGCCGTCTCCACCGGTCGGCGGCGCTCCACGGCATCAAGTGGATGAGCGGGGGTGTAGAGCTGGCACTTCGGTCCGATGCGGGTGTGTGCCCCTATGGTGATCAGTCCACCGTCCAGCAGGACGCAGTCAGCATTTAGGAAAACATCCTCACCCAGCCGGATGCCGTGACCGTGGTCGCAGTAAAAGGGGGCGACGATGGTAGCACTCTCCGGGATGCCGGGGATCAGCTCCTCCAGCACAGCACGGTAGTCGGGGTGTCCGGGGTAGAGAGAGCGGAGACGGCAGCAGAGACGGGAGGCGTGGCGAAAGCTCTTCGCCAGCTCGGGCGAGGAGTAGTCGTAGAGTCGCTCGCCCCGCATATCATCGAGTAGGCTCATCAGAGCACGTAGAGACTGTGGATCGCCTCTCTCGGCTCCTCGGCTCCGAAGACATAGCTCCCCGCCACCAACACATCGGCTCCGGCAGCGACCAACTTCGCCCCGGTCTCGGCATTGACGCCGCCATCCACCTGGATGAGGAGGTCAGGGGCAAGGGCGCGGAGGCGACGGACTTTGTCTAATGCCCGGGGGATAAACTTTTGTCCCCCAAATCCGGGATTGACACTCATGATCAGCACCATATCCACGGCGTGGAGGATGTCCACGAGCGTCTCCACGGGGGTGGCGGGATTGAGCGCCACGCCGGCCTTACAGCCGAGGTCGTGGATCTGCGCCACCTGCCTATCAAGGTGGACACACGCCTCCTGGTGGACGGTGATCATGTCCGCACCGGCGGCAGCAAAGGCCTCCACATAGAGCTCCGGGTGCTCGATCATGAGGTGGCAGTCGACCACCTTCTTAGTCGCAGGGCGTACCGCCCTCACGATAGGTATGCCGTAGGAGATATTGGGGACGAAGTGTCCGTCCATGATGTCACAGTGGACCCACTCTGCCTCGCTCTCCTCGACGAGACGGATCGCCTCTCCGAGGTGGAGGAAGTCGGCGGAGAGGATGGACGGGGCGACGATGGTATGTTTCATGGCTTACTTATGGGGTATAAAGGGTTTTTGATTAGGTATGGGGATACCGCGACGCTGCTCGGAGTACTCGGGGAAGATCTGGCGGATCTTGAGGAGACCGAGCACCTCCTGCATCCGTCGCATCATCTCATCACGCTCGGACCGATCACGGACGCGGACGTGGATGGAGCCGATCGCACTGCCGTGGATGCTGTCCACATGGATGCCGATGACAGGGATGTGCATCTCCCGGACGATGTCGATCAGATCATCGAGGAAGGTGGGGGAGTCGTTGCCGGTAAACTCCAGGGTGATGCCGAAGTTGGAGTGGATGTGCGGTCCCCAGCGGACGGCGACGATGTCATCGCCATAGGTGGCCTTGAGCCGCATAGCCTTGGGACAGGAGGTGAGATGGACGACCGGCTGTCTCTGCTCATTGATGATCCCGTGCACCTCCTCGCCGTAGACAGGTCGGCAGCAGGTGGCACGGATGTAGTTTCGGATACCATCGTTGGCGCGAAGAGTGTAGATCTCCTTCATCCGCCCCGGGTCTACCGTCGGCACCTTGGTCTCATCGGAGTCCTCCCTCTGCTGCACCGTAGGCTCCTGGGTCCTCGTCCGCGCCTCCTTGCGCGCCTTGATCAGGTGCTTCATCAGTGCGTGATCCATGCGCACTTCGTAACGATTGACTGCGAGGAAGAATTGATCCCGAGAGGGATAAGAGAGTACCGGTGCCTGCTCATCCTCCGGCAATACGTGCTCCGGATCGTAGCCCCGTCCCTCAGCAAAGCGGACAAAGGCCTTACGCCCCGCCTCGATCTGATCCGCCTCCCGGCGGTGGAGGAAGTCGGTGATGTACCGCTTCGTCGTCGGACTGGTGGCATACTGAAGCCACGACTCCTTGGGCTCCGTATTCTCAGTCGTTAGGATCTCCACCTGGTCACCATTCTGCAGCTTGGCCGAGATGTCGACCATCTCATGATTCACCTTCGCACCGATGCAGCGCCGTCCCAGTTCCGGATCGAGCTGGTAGGCAAAGTCGAGCACAGTGAAGTCCTGTGGACAGCGTATCCGATCCCCCTTGCGGGTGAAGATGAGCATGTCCTGATTGGCAAACTTGTACATCATCGTCTCGTAGTCGTCTGATGCACTGGGACCGGGATTATTAAGGAGCGTGTGGACGTTGCTCAGGATCTGCTCCTCCACCGGATCGACCTCCTCGGCGCTGTGGGTCTTGTAGCGCCAGTGAGCCGCCAGTCCCCGCTCCGCCATTTCATGCATCTGACGGGAGCGTATCTGCACCTCGACCCACTCTCCCGTCGGACCCATCACGGTGATGTGGAGCGCCCGGTAGCCATTGGGCTTCGGGTGAGTCAGCCAGTCTCGCGTGCGGTCATCCTTTAGGGCAAAGTGGGATGTGAGCACGTGGTAGATCCGGAAGCAGTCGGCATACTCCGAGCGGTCCGTCTCCGGCTCAAAGACGATACGTATCGCAAAGACGTCATAGATCTCCTCCAGCGGCAGACCCTTGGCCTGCATTTTATTCCAGATCGAGTAGGTGCTCTTGATCCGGTGCTGTATCTCGTAAGTAAGCCCCGTTTCATCGAGATCCGGCTTGATGATCTCGTAAAACTTGTCGAAGAGTCCCTCCCGCCTCGTATAGGTCTGTGAGATCTTGTCGTGCACCTCGCGGTACTCCTCCGGGTGAATGTACCGCAGCGAGAGATCCTGAAGCTCCTCCATTATCGCATACATACCGAGCCGCTCCGCCAGTGGGGCGTAGAAGAGTCGGGTCTCTGCGGCGATCTTGGACTGCTTCGTCTCCGGCATGCTGTCGAGGGTGCGCATGTTGTGCAGACGGTCGGCGATCTTGACGAGGAGGATGCGGATGTCCTGCGTCGACGTCACCAGGAGTCGGCGGATATTCTCCAGTTGACCGGAGGTGTTATTGGTCTCCGTCATCACCTCGACGAGGATCTCGCCGGAGAGCTTCGTCAGACCGTCGACGATCCGAGCGATAGAGTCTCCAAACATATCCCGGATGTCCTCCACCGTGTACTCCGTGTCCTCCACCACGTCATGGAGCAGCGCCGCAGTGATCGAGGTGCTTCCGAGACCCATCTCCGAGCAGGCGATGGAGGCGACGGCAATGGGATGGAGGATGTAGGGCTCCCCGCTCCGACGCTTCACCCCCTTGTGGGCGTCACGTGCCAGACGAAAGGCCTTCTGGATCGGCTCCGTATGCTTACGATGATTGGAGCTGAGGTAGTCGCTCAGCAGCTTGTCGAAGGCGGCCTGCACCACCATCTCGTAGTCTATAGGATTACTCTCTTCGGTACTCATAGATAAAGGGGGAGGAGGTCCTCCATATGCGGTCCCTACAAACTTACGAATTATTATGATTACGCCGTCTCCCCGCAGGGCAGTCTCTTGTGGGAGAGACTCCGGTCCCGAGGAGATGGGACTCCAGGGGGGAGACCCATAATTTGCATTTCTTGAGACAATGGGTACATTTGTGACAATAAAGCTGACGAGATAGTGCGCCGGCAAACCCATAGAACGACACGACATGTTACTTATCCAGCTGTTTTTCATCCTGGTAGCCATCGTCGTCGGTGCCCGTCTCGGTGGTATCGGCCTCGGTGTGACAGGAGGTGTAGGACTGGCGATACTGGTCTTCGGATTTGGTCTGATGCCCACCTCGCCGCCTATCGATGTAATGCTTATGATCGCCGCAGTGATCTCTGCGGTCTCCTGTATGCAGGCAGCAGGAGGTCTGGACTTTCTCGTCAAGGTGGCAGAGAAGTTTCTCCGCCGTCATCCGGACAAGATCACGATCTACAGCCCATTCGTCTGCTACCTCTTCACCTTCCTTGCCGGTACCGGTCACGGTGTCTACTCCCTCCTACCGGTGATCTCCGAGGTGGCGCGGGAGACAAAGATTCGTCCCGAGCGACCGCTCTCGATCTCCGTCATCGCCTCTCAGCAGGCAATCACCGCCAGCCCGATATCGGCGGCGACGGTGGCGCTCCTCGCCCTCCTCGCTCCGGCGGGTATCAGCCTGATCGACATCCTCAAGGTGAGTATCCCGGCGACGCTGGTCGGCGTCTTTGTGGGGGCGCTGACCTGTCTCCATAAAGGAAAGGAGCTGGAGGAGGACCCCGAGTACCTCCGCCGCATGAGCGAGGGACTGATCGAGCCATCCCGTCTCTCCCAAATGGATCCTAATGCGAAGACCCCCTTCAAGGCTCGCCTCAGCGTGATCCTCTTCCTCGTGGCGGTGGTCGCGATTGTCCTCCTGGGATCGATCCCCACCCTGAGACCGGACTTCGTCATCGACGGCACGACGGTGAAGCTCGGCATGCCGGAGGCTATCGAGATGATTATGCTCAGCACGGCTGCCATCATCCTCCTCGCCACCAAGACCGACGGGATCAAGGCGACGAAGGGATCGGTATTCAATGCCGGGATGCAGGCTGTGATCGCCATCTTCGGTATCGCCTGGATGGGAGATACCTTTATCAATGGTAATATCGACGCGATCACCACCAGCCTGCAGGACGTAGTGACGAGGATGCCGTGGCTCTTTGGGCTTGCCCTCTTCTTTATGAGCATCCTGCTCTTCAGCCAGGCAGCGACGATCCGCGCCGTGGCTCCGCTGGGCATCGCCCTCGGTATCTCACCTATGCTGCTGATAGCCCTCTTCCCTGCCGTTAATGGCTACTTCTTCCTCCCCAATTACCCGACCGTGGTGGCAGCGATCAACTTCGACAGCACGGGGACGACGAAGATCGGAAAATACCTACTGAATCACTCCTTTATGATACCCGGGCTGGTGGCGACAAGTGTTGCCATCGCCGTAGGCTTGCTACTCATACAGATCTATTAATAACCCCCTTTACACAAACTCAAAGTTATGAAACAACTAACATCTCGTCTGGGTCTCCTCGCACTGATGATGACCCTCTGCATGGCAGCGATGGCGCAGAAGCCTCATGTCCACATCCTCGCCACCGGCGGCACGATCGCCGGTGCAGGTTCCTCCACCACCGGCAGCAACTACACCGCCGGTCAAGTAGCCATCGGCACACTCCTCGATGCAGTGCCTGAGGTCAATGACGTCGCCGAGGTGACCGGTGAGCAGATCGTTAATATCGGCTCACAGGATATGACCGACGATGTATGGCTAACCCTCTCCAAGAGGATCAATGAGATCTTTGAGAATAACGAGGCTGACGCCGTCGTCATCACTCACGGAACTGACACCATGGAGGAGACTGCCTTCTGGCTCAGCCTGACGGTGAAGAGCAAGCGCCCTGTCGTCCTCGTAGGTGCTATGCGCTCCTCTACCGCTATGAGTGCTGATGGCCCGCTCAATCTCTACAACGCCGTTGTCGCTGCTGCCGACAAGGCCTCTGCCGACAAGGGCGTCATGGTCGCCATGAATGGTATCCTGATCCCAGGTCAGATCGTCTCCAAGACTAATACCACCTCCGTAGAGACCTTCCAGGCATCCACCGGCGGTCCCATCGGCTACGTCTTTGGCGGCAAGGTGTACTACAATATGAGCTACGGCCTGACCGCACAGCGCATCGTCTTCGACGTGAGCAACCTGACCAAGCTCCCCAAGGTGGGCATCATCTATGCCTACTCCAATATCGAGGCTGATATGCTTGACCCGATCCTCAATGGTGGTTACAAGGGTGTGATCCACGCCGGTCTCGGCAACGGCAACATCCACAAGAATGTCTTCCCCGTCCTGGAGAAGGCTCGTGAGCAGGGGATCCTCGTAGTCCGTTCCTCCCGCGTCCCGTCCGGTAATACCACTCTCGACGCTGAAGTAGACGACAATAAGTACGAGTTCATCGCCTCTCAGTCTCTCAGTCCCCAGAAGGCCCGCATCCTCCTGATGCTCTCCCTGACGACGACGACCGACTGGCAGCAGATCCAGAAGTACTTCAACCTCTTTATGTAATCTCCCCCGCCTATGTCTAAGAATACACTCAGACTACTCGCTTGCGGGCTGATCGTCACCGCCTTTGGTGCCACAGCTGCCGCACAGCAGGAGCACTACACCACGGAGCCCTCTCTCGCTGAGCAGGTGGGCATCGTGAAGGCGAAGCAGGATAAGTTCAATCTTTTCCTCAATATGAATACCTCTCTCGATGCCGCTTGGGACTCAGAGAATTTCAATAGCCTTAATTTCTACGCCCGTCAGCTCCGCATAGAGGCAAAGGGAAACATCACTCCCTGGCTCTCCTACCGCTGGAGGCAGCGTATCAATCGCCCCAATGGCAGCTCCGGCAACATTGATAACCTCCCCACCTCGATCGACATCGCCGGCATCGGCGTACGACCGACGGAGAAGTTCTCCATGTTCCTCGGTAAGCAGTGCGCTGCCTACGGTGGTATCGAGTTTGACCTCAATCCTATTGAGATCTACGAGTACTCCGATATGATCGAGTACATGAGCAACTTCCTCACGGGAGCCAACTTTGCCTACGACTTCACTCCGGGACAGCAGCTGCAGTTCCAGGTACTCGACGCCCGCAACGGCAGCTACGAGAGCACCTACCCCGGCATGTACGATAAGGTAGAGGAGACGAAGGTGCCTCTGGTTTACACGTTCAATTGGAATGGTACCATCGTGCCAAACTTCTGGACCACCCGCTGGTCATACTCCTACATGAGCCAGTCCAAGGAGCACAATATGATGTACGTCGCCCTCGGTAACCACTTCGACTTCGGTCCCGTGGACGGTCACTTTGACTGGATGTACTCCAATGAGGGGCTCAATCGCAAGATGATCATCAATGATCTGGAGAATGTGGAGTACAACTCCTTCGTCCTGAAGCTCAATTACCACATCTCCGACAGCTGGAATATCTTCGGCAAGGGTATGTATGAGACCGCCTCTGCAGGTGGCACGGACAAGTGGTTTGACGGCACGAAGCAGCGCACTTCCCTCGGCTACTTCGCCGGCGTGGAGTACTACCCGATGGAGGATGGCAATCTCCACTTCTTCCTCACCTACGTGGGTCGCAACTTTAAGAATAACATTGACGATACCACCGCCTCCACCAATAAGCTGCTCTGCGGCTTCATCTACCAGCTCCCGATGTTCTGATCGGAGCAGGCACATCACCTAATAAGGGAGAGCAGACCCACTGAGGATCTGCTCTCCCTTTTTTGTACTCGGAATAGTTGCTTACTTCTGCTTGGCAGCCTCGGCCTTAGCCTCGTTGATCATCTCCTGGCTCGGCAGGATGAAGACCTCCACGCGGCGGTTCTTAGCACGACCCTCCGGGGTGCCGTTGTCAGCGATGGGCTGGTCGGGACCTACACCATCGAGAGTCATACGGGTGCTGGAGACCTGATGCTCGCGGAGGAAGTTCACCACACTCTCAGCGCGACGCTTGGAGAGACCCACATTATAGGCATGCTTACCGGTGCTGTCGGTGTGACCGATGATGCGGATGTTGGTCTGGGGGTTGGCATTCATATTAGCCGCAAAGCGGGTGAGCGCCTCCCGAGACTGGGGACTAAGGGCGGTGTTGTCAAAGCCGAAGAGGATACCGCTGTCAAAGGTGACACGGATCGCCTCACCGTTATTGACGCGCTCCACCTCAGCCTCAGGGACAGCCTGCTCGAGCTCCTTGGCCTGCTTCTCCATATGGTTGCCGATGAAGCCACCGGCGACACCGCCGACGATACCCCCGATGAGTGCACCAGCTCCAGCATTGCCTGCCGTATTACCGATGCCGGCACCGATGGCGGCACCTGCTGCGGTACCGGTACCGGCACCGAGGACGGTCTTGTCCATCTTCTGGAGGAAGCCACAGCCGCTGAGCGAGATGCTGAGGGCAAGGGCGGAAGTAGCGAGGATTGTTGTTGTCTTCTTCATGATTCTTCTATTCTACTGATTCAAAATTAATAGTTACCCAACGTAAGTCAGTACTCACGAGGGCCAAAGATCGCCGTGCCGATGCGCACATACGTCGCGCCGTGCCTAAGGGCGATCTTATAGTCTTGGGACATGCCGATGGAGAGCTCACGGAAGGAGGGCTGATCAGCAAAGTACCGGTCGCGCACCTCACCGAGAAGCTCCTGCATGCGGGCAAACTGCCGCTCCACCAGCTCCATATCATCGGTCAGCGAGGCCATCGCCATCAGCCCGACCACCTCGACGTGAGGGCAGTCGTCGATCAGCCCCGACTCCAGGAGCTCACGCAGCTCCTTTTCATCCAGTCCGTGCTTCGACTCCTCACCCGAGATATGGATCTGGAGGAGGCACCGGATCGGCCCCCGCTCTGCGGGACGCTCCTGGATCGCCGCCTGCCGCTCGATCTCTCTCAGGAGCTTAGCTGAGTCGACACTCTCGATCGTGTCTACGAAGGGGGCAATGTACTTGACCTTATTTCGCTGAAGCGTCCCGATCAGGTGCCACTGCACATCGTCGGGCATCTCCGGCTGCTTCGCCACCATCTCCTGGACGCGGTTTTCGCCAAAGATACGCTGCCCCGCATCGTACGCCTCCCGGAGCTTCTCTACGGGATGAAATTTCGACACGGCGACGAGGCGGACCTGCTCTCCCAGCTCTCCTCTCAGTGCTTCTATGCGATCGGCAATGGTACTCATGGGATGATTCACTCTTACTGCGCTTCTGCGGGCTTAGCCTCCGGAGCCTCGTACCGAAAGGCGTCCACCAGCTGGGTCTCAGCAATCGAGGCGATGGTCCAGTCGGCGAGCGTCGTCTTCATCTGCTTCTCCAGCTCCTCGAGAGCGTCCCTAAAGTCATTCGCCTGCACCAGCATATAGGTGTACTTCTTCTTCTCTACGCCATTCTTCTCGTCCAGCTGGATGAAGCCGACCTTGGCCTTGTAGAAGAGCTGACCGTTATTGAAGAACGTCTCCGAGTAATTGACCTTCTTGACGCTGTCGAGCCGGAAGGGGCCACGGCTCTCCATCTCCCCACTCATACGCTCCTCAGCCTCGGTAAAGGTGAGGGCATCGACGAGGTAGTACTCGTGGACCTTCTGGACTTTGCCGGACTCGGCGATCTCTTTTTCGTAAGTGACTTTGCACTCAAACCAACTCATGGAGCTTAATATCTTTCTTAGTAAAACTTATCTGCGGATGATCTTGCGCGTGATGAGGTTATTGACCAGAGGATTGGCATAAGCGTCAAAGATCATATGTGCCACCTCCTCTCGATCCTTGGTCGCCACCTTGGCAGCATCCATCTGCTCCTCCACGTAGAGCTCAAAGAGAAGGCGCTCCTTGCGGCTGTACATGGAGTCAAATTGGTCTCCACCGCGGACGATGTCGTAGGCGATGTAGTTGGAGGGGTAGAAGCGGTAGCTCAGGAAGATCTGCCGGTCGATCTCCCGGGCAATGGCAGCCAGTTGCTCATTCTTGCTTGCCTCCGGCTCGTAGAGCGAGGCGAGATCGCGCAGCGGCTCAGCCACCTTGATATGGACGCGTCCCTTCCTGCCACTCAGACCGGTACGCATACTGACGAGATCCTCTGTCGGCTGCTTCTGGTAGTCCGGGTTGCGCCGGCGGGCAAGCAGCTCCACCGCCTTGAGTGCATCACAGGGGTCATACTCGTAGGAGATCGCCATCGGCACTAAGTGGAGACTCTCGATAGACTCGGCGATCGACGCCCCCCTCGGGGCGCTCAGCGTCAGCATCTTCAGCAGACCGGGCTGTGTGGTGTCGTCGGAGTCCTTCGCCCGACCATCTCTCTGCGCCAGCCAGATATGCTCCTCCCTCTGCTCCACGGCAGTCCTTATATACTCCGAGAGACGCTTAGACTCCAGCAGGGTCTCACGAACCGGCAGCCCTCGCTTCACCACCACGCCGTCACAGAGTCTCACGAGAGTCCGTATCCAGGGACGCTTCAGAAGATTGTCCCCCAGCGTCATCCGTGGCATGGAGAGACCCGACTGCAGGAAGAGCAGATCCAGTATGGCGGAGTCGAGGATGATGTCTCGGTGGTTGGAGACGAGGAGATACTTCGTCTGCCCCTCGCGATCGAGGTTGCTCGTGCCGGAGATGGTGGTGGAGAAGGTGGTCTTGTCGAGCAGCCCCGAGAGACCGGCACTGATGAAGAGTCGCTTGAAGTCAAAAATCGACCTCACCTGCTCGCTCAGCAGCGTCTCACTCTCCGGAGAGAGATCGAAGCCAAAGGTATCGGCGAAGTGGCGAAACTCCTCATCCCGCAGCAGCTCCACGATGGCATCATGCACCTCAGCGTCCGTAAAGGGGCGTATGGTCTCGAAGTGCGGATCGGTCGTACTATGGTATTGATTATCCGGCATATCTAACATAACTAAGTGATGGACCCCACCGGTGGTCGGATCCCATTACTCTCGTAAAGGTACCACTTTTCACTCACCCTGTATCATACCCTGGTCGAATAAACCTCCATCATCGACCTGGCTGCAAATATACACCCCAAACCGCCACCGCTTGTCTCCTCCGGTCTCCACTCGTCTCCTAAGTGCAGATGATGACACAAGCGGTCCTCTCAGCAGCCCTGCCGGACAGTCACCGGTGACCTCCTCATACAGGGGTGACGCATTTGAGAGACACCGTAGCCGTTCATCAAATTGTGAAGAGTGGGGAACGAAGTACCCCTTGTGGGTGCCCGCTCCATAGCCACAGGTCGAGGGGCGTAGCCCCGAAGACCCGTGGACCAGGCAACGCAAGTAATCCTGCGACCCCGCCTGGGTGTCGCACTTACCAGTCAGGCAATAAGTGCGACACCCTGCCAGGATCGAGGGGGGGGAGGGGTGGGTCTCTGTACTCACAAGTCGCCACCGACACCGGCATAGCGGTCGACTAAGCGGCTGATCTGCTCATGCACCTCGTCCATCCGCCCGGCAAAGTCCGGGTCCAGCGGCTCCGGGTCAGGCATCAGGTCGTACAGGTCTGTCCCCGCTCTGGAGGCAAACTCCCGCCTGAGTGAGGTGCGGAGGTAGCGCCTGGCGGGCTCCTCCTTCAGTTGCTCGCTGTCGATCAGCTCCCGCACCTCCCGCTCTCGCTCACTCCGGGCAAAGGTGAAGAAGGCACCGATGATATCGGCTCTGTCGGCAAAGCTGTCTAAGTCTGCCTGCCGGATGAAGTCGACGACCAGCCCCTCCTTGGCACGATTGCCGAGACTGGAGCGGATCACCCGGCGGATCTCCTCGATGATCCCCTCCTTGTCCTCGTGCCGGCGGTGATAGTCGAGGATCAGCCCGAGGATATAGTCCAGGTCGATCTCCTGCGACTTGAGCAGCTCCACCTCGAAGACCACGTCCGACCAGTCTACCTGCTCCTTTTTCTCGCCTGGCAGGGCGGGTGTGGGCTCCTCCTTCGAGGGGCGGTACTTATCGATGATGTCGTTGTAGGTGGACTTGTAGTCCTGCACCCTCCGCTCCGTCAGGAGATGGGTCTTCGCCATCTCAGCCACCTCCTCATCGGTGAGGAAGTGGCTGTCTCGGAAGTGCTCCACTGCAGCCTTATCCTCGGCATCGATGGTGGCCAGCTCCTTGGTGAGCGTGTACTCGTCGTAGTTCTGCAGCACATTGATGAGTCGGAGATACTTCCCGAAGAGGTTCACAAAGGCCTTGGCCTGAGTGGCGCTACTTGAGACGATCTCGTCCGGCTCGGGAAACTCCTCCTCCAGCGCCGTCACCACCTGGTCATAGCCCTCCTGGTGCTCCCCGGTCACCGGGTCAGTAAAGCCGTGGAGGTACTCCTCATAGCTCCGCTCGATGATCACGTCACGGGTATTTTGCTTGCCGAAGAGCGTGATCGCATCGATCGTCGCCTGCTCGAGGTCGCGGAAGGTGATGATATTGCCGAAGGGCTTGGTGGCGTCGAGGATTCTATTCGTCCGAGAGTAGGCCTGTATCAGACCGTGGTAGCGGAGGTTCTTGTCGACAAAGAGGGTATTGAGCCCCGGGGCGTCAAATCCGGTGAGGAACATCCCGACCACGATCAGCAGATCCACCTCGCCCCGCTTCACCCTCTCTGAGAGATCCCTGTAGTAGAGCTGGAAGCTCTCCCCATCCACGTCGTAGGAGGTGCCGAAGTGGGCGTTGTAGTCCATGATCGCCCGGTGGAGAAACTCCTTACCACTCAGGCTCAGCGCCGTCGGCTCGAAGCTCTCGTCCTCTATCTCCCCGTAGGAGCTCTGCTCCTCATTGGGGGCGTAGGAGAAGATGGTGGCTATCTGCAGCGGGTGGTCACTCCCTGCCTGCAGTGCGGTCAGCGTCTCGTAGTAAAGCTTTGCCGCATCGACGGAGCTGGCGGCGAGCATCGCATTGAAGCCCTTGGCTGTGGGACTGGTGCGCCCGGTCTTGATCCGGAAGTTGTCGAGGATGTATCGGGAGATCTCGCGGATGCGCTCCGGGTGGAGGAGCGCATCGTTTCGCTCATAGGCGGAGAGCTTGTCGGGATCTGTCTCCGTCTCGTAGCCCTTAAATCGAGGGCGGACGTCGTTGTAGTCCACCTTAAATCGCAGCACCTTTTCATCCCGGATCGCATCGGTGATGACGTAGGCGTGTAGCTGGGTGCCAAAGACGCTCCCGGTGGTCTCCGCCCCGAGGGCATTCTCGGGGAAGATCGGCGTGCCGGTGAAGCCAAATTGGTAGTACTTCCTGAATCTCTTCCGGAGGTTGCGCTGCGCCTCGCCAAACTGGGACCGGTGTGCCTCGTCGAAGATGAAGACAACCTCCTCGTTGTAGATCTCGAGGTCGGGCTCACTCTTCATCAGGTTATTGAGCTTCTGGATCGTGGTAACGATGATCCGGTCGTCCGGTCTCTCAATATTGGCCCTCAGCTCGCGAGTGCTCTCGGTGCCGGTGATGCTGTCGGGGGAGAATCGCTTGTACTCCGTCATCGTCTGATTGTCGAGATCCTTGCGGTCGACGACGAAGAAGACCTTCCGGATGAAGTCGAGCCCGGTGGCGAGCTGTGCCGCCTTGAAGCTCGTCAGTGTCTTCCCTGACCCGGTGGTGTGCCAGATGTAGCCCCCGCCCTCCGGCGTGCTCCACTGCTTTGCCTCGTGAGCGGAGCGGATCTTCCAGAGGATCCGCTCCGTGGCGGCGATCTGGTAGGGGCGCATCGTCATCAGCTCGCGAGAGGTATTGAGGATGGTGTACTTGAGGAGCACCTCGAGGAGGGTCCGCTTCTGGAGGAAGGTGGCGGTGAAGTCCTTGAGATCCTTGATCGGCTGATTGCGCGCCGTCGCCCAGTTCATCGTAAAGTCGTAGCTCCCCTTGGTCGGCTTGAGGATATTGGCGAAGTAGCGGGTGTCGGTGCCATTGGAGATGACGAAGAGCTGTAGGAAGCGGTAGAGGGAGGTGTCGAGATTGAAGCTCTCCTTGCTGTAGCGGTGGATCTGATTAAATGCCTCCCTCAGTGCGACGCCTCTCAGCTTGAGCTCGATCTGGACGAGGGGCAGGCCATTGACGAGTATCGTCACGTCGTACCTATTGTCGTGGAGACCGGTGACGGCGTACTGGTGGGTCACCTGCAGGTAGTTGCGGGAGAGTCGCTCCTTATCGACGAGGTAGATATTCTGTACATGACCGTCGTCAAAGGTGAAGTCGTAGACGTGGTTGGTCTGGATCATCTCCGTCTTGTCGATCGGCGTGTCGCTCGGGCGGTCGAGGTACTCCACAGTGAAGCGGTCCCGCTCGGCGTCGGTGAAGGTGACGTCATTGAGCCGCTCTATGCAGGTGCGGGCGTTGGCGAGCATCTCGCCGGGAGAGTGGAGGATGATGTAGCTGTAGCCCTGCGCCTGCAGGTCGCTGAGCAGCTCCTCCTCCAGGTCCGCCTCGCTCTGGTAGCCGGCGGGGGTCTCCTGCAGGCGGGAGAGCTTGGTGTACTCCTCGAGGACGATGTAGTTATTGGTCTCGGCGATGGAGCCGGTCCGGTAGGGTCTCATGGTGCGTGTCTCTATTAGTCTTGAGGGGTGAAGGTGAGGAGGAGGTCTCGGTAGTAGCTGTACTGCATTCGTCTCAGCTCCAGCTCTCTCGGCAGTCCCTCGGTGATCGAGTGGGCAAGTGTCTCAAAGCGGTCCAGTATCCCGACGATCCGCTCCTGCTCCTCCAGCGGTGGGATGGGGATAGGAAGTCTCTCGAGAGCAATTCTTGAGAGACGCGGTATGCTGGCTTTTCTCACTTTTGAGGTGATCATATGCTTGGAGGACAAGAGGAAATGGTAGAGATACCTGTCTATGAGATTGCCGGATGACTCAAAATAATAGATGTCATCCGCAGCCCAGAAATTCTCTCGACTGTAGCCAATCTCACCTGCAGCACCTGCAGCAACTACAAAGCAAGAGTCCTTGGGAACATTCCATTTGTCAAAGTAGCCAAGGGGAGTGAGACTGTTTTGGAACACAGCATAAGATCCCTCTTCGGCAAGATCCTTTCTGACCACCCTCTTTCCTCTTCTGATGTCAACGACATCACCGAGGGGGAGGTAGGTGACGGCATCGTCGGGGAAGCTGAGGAGGAGATCGCGGTAGTAGGCGTACTGCTTTTGGCGAGCTTCCAGCTCTGTCTCCAGCTCTGCTTCCAGCTCTGCCTCCAGCTCTGTAAACCTATCTAAGACCCTCACTATCTCCTCCTGTACGTCCCTCGGCGGGATGGGAATTTCAAGTCGTTCAAGTACGCTGCGAGAGAGACGCGGTATGCTGGCTTTTCTTACTTTTGAGGTGATCTTGAACTTGGATGACAAAAGGAAATGATAGAGATACCTGTCTATGAGATTGCCAGATGAGCCAAAATAATAGATGTCGTCCGCAGCCCAGAAGTTCTCTCGACTGTAGCCAATCTCGCCCGCAGCACCGGCTGCTACAACAAAGCAAGAGTTTTGAGACACATTCCACTTGTCAAAGAATCCAAGGGGCGTGAGACTATTTTGAAACACAGCGTATGACCCTTTTGCCATAAGATCCTTTCTGACCACCCTCTTTCCTCTCTTTATCTCCGCCACATCGCCGAGGGGCTTCCAGGTGACGGGGCGTCCGGCGAGGAGTTTGTCTAAGTAGCTCATGCCTCTATCTCGCTGATGATGGCGTCGATCTCGGTGCGGAGGCGGGTGATGCGCTCGACGATGTGGGCGAGGTCGGCATTGAGCCTGCGGATGTCGATCTCCTCGCGGGTGTCCCTCGGCTCGACGTAGGAGGAGACGGAGAGGTTGTAGTCCCCGGCGGCGATATCGTCCTCATCCACCATGGCGACGACGTGGGGGACATCCTCCTTCCGGCGGAAGAGCTCCACGATCCGCTCGATCTGCTCGTCGGAGAGGACGTTTTGATTGGTCTCCTTGGTGAAGAAGTCCTCACCGCCGGCGTCGACGAATTGGATCCTCGTGTCGGGCTTGTGCTTGGAGAGGACAAGGATATTGGTGGCGATGGAGGTGCCGTAGAAGAGGTTGGGCGGCAGGGCGATGATGGTCTCGATGTAATTCTCCCGGACGAGGTACTTCCGGATCTTCTGCTCCGCCCCGCCGCGGTAGAAGACACCGGGGAAGCAGACGATGGCGGCGCGCCCGGTGGCGGAGAGGTGGTAGAGGGAGTGGAGGATAAAGGCGTAGTCTGCCTTCGACTTAGGGGCGAGCACGCCCGCCGGGGCGAAGCGGTCGTCATTGATCAGCGTCGGGTCACCGCTGCCGACCCACTTGATCGAGTAGGGAGGATTGGAGACAATGGCGTCGAAGGGCTTCTCATCGCCGAAGCGGGGTTCGAGGAGCGTGTCCCCGAGAGCGATGTCGAAGTTATTGTAATTGACGTTGTGGAGAAACATATTCATCCGCGCCAGGTTGTAGGTCGTCTGATTGATCTCCTGACCGATGTACTTCTCGCTGATGATCTTGTCTCCAAATTGCTTCCTCGCCTGCAGGAGCAGCGACCCGGAGCCGCAGGCGGGGTCGTAGATCTTATTGACACTCTCCTTGCCGTCGAGGGCGATCCGTGCGAGAAGAGCGGAGACGCACTGCGGGGTGAAGAATTCGCCCCCCGACTTGCCGGCATTGGCGGCGTAATTGGAGATCAGGAACTCGTACGCATCCCCGAAGAGGTCGATCCGGTGATCCTCGAAGTCCCCGAAGCGGAGCGAGTCGATGCCGCGGAGGATGGCTGTGAGCCGCTTATTCTTCTCCGCCACCGTATTGCCGAGGCGGGAGCTGGTGGTATCGAAGTCGGCGAAGAGCCCCCGTATGTCGCGCTCCGACTCGAAGCCGATGGCAGAGGCCTCGATGGCGTCGAAGATCGCCTTGAGGTCGGTATTGAGGTCCGGATTGTGCTCCGCATCGCGGACGACATTGCAGAAGAGCTGGCGGGGGTAGATGAAGAAGCCCTTATTGCGCGTCGCCATGGTGATCATCGCCGGCGTGATGCTCTCCTCGGGGAAGGTGGTGTAGTCGTACTTCCCCGTGGGGCCGTTCATAAACTTGGTGAAGTTCTCGCTGATGAAGCGGTAGAAGAGGATCCCCAGCACGTACTGCTTGAAGTCCCAGCCGTCCACGGTGCCGCGCACCTCGTCGGCGATCCTCCAGATGGTCGCCTGGAGCATGGCTCTCTGATCTGTCTCTGTCATAGGTGTAGCTGTCTGCTTGTACCGCTAAAGATACCGACAAATCCCGAGATCTCGTCCCCCCGGGGTGCAGGCACCAGCCGAGTGCCTATCTTGTCGGACGAGTCGGACGAGGGGTTCCCCTCTACGGGATCGTCCAACGGGGGCATTGATGAGGTTCACCCGGGGATTCACCAATACTGAATCGCAGGCAGGAGCACGGGCAGCGAGGCACCCCGACAGGGGTGCTCGTCGTTTAGCCCGGATGTCGAGGGGCGCAGCCCCGAAGACTCCGGGTTACGATGGGTCGGCGTTACCCCAGCGACCCCGCTAGGGTGTCGCACTGATTGCCTGACTCCCTGATAAGTGCGACACCCT
>NZ_AQWR01000027.1 GCF_000375645.1 Porphyromonas bennonis DSM 23058 = JCM 16335
TCCCAGCCCTGCTGCTACCGCCTGCCGATCCCGCAGGGGCGAAGCCCCGGAGGGATCATCGCTTTTTAGACCGGGTGTCGAGGCACGTAGTGCCGAAGACCCCGGGAAACGACGACGCATTCAAGGTGTACGACCCCGCCAGGGTGTCGCACATACCAGTCAGTCAATCAGTGCGACACCCTAGCGGGGTCGCGGGATCGCTGGCAACGCCTGACCCCCGGGTCGTCGGGGCTACGCCCCNCGACCCGGGNCTAAAAAGCGGGCACCCCTGTCGGGGTGCATCGTTCACCACTCTTTACAATGAGTTGAATGGTTTCTGTACCACTCAAATGCGTCACCCCTGCCCTGAGACTCCCCCTGACATGTTAAAAAAAAAAGTACCTTTGGGACACAAAATAAGTCTATCGTCATCACCATGCACGCCATGAAAAGACAACTTGCCCTAAGCCTACTCCTCCTCATACTTTCCCTCCCGGCAATTGCCCAAGATCATACGATAGCCGGCCAGGTGGTGGATGAGACAGGAGCGGGTATCTCCTTCGCCACCATCGCCCGTTGCAACCCCTCCGACAGCACCGTCATAGGCGGGCTGGTTGCGGACGAGATGGGGCGCTTCACGCTGGACGGGGTGAGCCTGCCGACCCTCCTACGCATCTCCTCACTGGGATACCAAGCCTCCTACAGACGTGTAGAGAGTGCCACTTCGACACTTGTGATCCAACTGGTCGCTGAGCCGTCCCTCCTTGACGATCTTATGGTGATCGGCGAGCGGAAGAGCCTCAGCCCCACCACCGGCGGCTTACGCATGTCTGTGGAGGGGACAATCCTCGCGACTAAAGCCTCCATGAGAGACCTGCTCCTCACGCTCCCCGGCATAGTGGACGATAATGGCAGCCTCCGATCTCTCGTGTCAGGAAGCGTGACGTACTACATCAATGGGAGAAAAGTACGTCGCATGGAGGAAGTCAGGCAGCTGGACCCTAAGCGAATAAAGTCCGTCTCCCTGATCACCAATCCCGGGGTGAAGTATCCCGGCACAACGGGTGCGGTCGTCGAGATACAGAGTAATGAGCGACTCCAAGGGCTCTCCTCCACACTCGGGGCAAGCTACACACGCAACCACCTCAACTCCCACCGAGAGTGGTGCAACCTCGCTTACCAAAATGATCGGGTGAGTCTCTTCGGCAACTTAGAATACAATAGATTTGGCAGAGCTGCTCGTCAGGACATGACCTATACCCAATGGGCACCTCCGCGAGAGGACATGAGTACCCTCCTCCTCAGCAAAACCTATATGAACACTCTGTCGATGGGTACCGGAATCTCGTACCGACCAAGCAAGAGATGGGAGGTGACGCTGGACGGCAGTCGGGACAGCTACCATATGCAAGACCTCGGTGATGCATCGTATGAGATATCGGAGTCCGGCACGAGGCAGCTCACAAGCAGCTCACACTCCTCTCTATCCGAGAGAGGATCTCAGAGCCAGGTCACTCTGACCGGGAGATACTCCCCATCGGAGCGGCTCAGCTTAGACCTCTCAGCCGACTACCTCGACACTCGGGCGGATCGCCAGCAGTCTGTCGATGAGAGCACCCCCGGCGAGACCTCACGCCGGGTCACCACCACCAATGGCAGCAGGTATCGACTGCTGGCAGGTATCGGTCAGGTCCACTATAGTCTCGGCGACCACGGCAACCTACTGGTGGGGGACGAGGTCAATCTCATCCATCTCTCCGCGACCACCACCGGACTCCCCCGTATGACAGATAAGGAGACCGGATACGACGAGACAGTGAATGCCCTCTATGCAGAGTATACCCACTCCCTCGATAAGGTCTCACTAAGTGGGGGACTGCGATATGAGTACCAGCGTACCGAGATGTCAGAGACCGACGAGGTCGCAAGCTATGGAAATATACTTCCCTACTTCGCCCTCTCCCTCTCCTCCGGGATATGGTCTCACAATCTCAGCATCCGATCCGTTGCGCTGAGACCCTCCCTCGGACAGCTCAGCAACAGCACCTACTACCTCAATAGGTACAACAGCCAGGTAGGCAATCCCAACCTCAAGAGACAGCTCATGACCACACTGCAGTACGTCGTGTCTGTCAGGAGTATCTACCTGAGCGGAAAGCTGACCCGCACCAAGGATCCGATCTTCGTCACCTACAGGACCGATCCGACTGACCGACATCGATTCATTAACTCGTGGGACAACTTTGAGGGGGACTACTGGAGCGGCTCCCTATTAGCCAACTTCAACCACAGATACGGAGTCTACAACCCGAATATCTCGCTCGGACTCTTCGGCAGCTCAGCCGCAGTAAGGGTCGGCGATGAAGTGAAGCGACTGAGCAGACCACAGCCATACCTCCACCTGGGCAACAGCCTGATCCTCGGCCACGTGGATATGAGCCTAGACTATACCTATATCGGCAAGGGCTACTCCGGCATATTCCTTGTGGAGCCGGTGCACTACTTAGACCTCAGTATCCACGGCTCCCTACCGAGTAAGGGACTTGACCTGACGCTCAAGTGGCACGACCCACTGAGAAAGCACATCAGCAGGTACGCCACGCGGATCGGAGACATAGGATTTGCACAGGTGGAGGATCAAGACCTATCGTACATCAGTGCGACGATCACATGGCGCTTTAGCTCCAAGGAAAATAAGCAGCGCCGGTCGACCGTCAAGTCCTCCGAGCGCAATCGGCTCTGAGACAAGGGGTGACGCATTTGAGTGGTACAGAAGCCATTCATCTCATCGCGAGGAGTGTGGTACGAAGCACCCCTTGCGGGTGCCCGCTTCCTAGCCACGTGGTCGAGGGGCGTAGCCCCGAAGACCCGTGGACCAGTCATCGCAAGCGACACTGCGACCCCGCAAGGGTGTCGCACTGGTAGCATGACTCCCTGATAAGTGCGACACCCTGGCGGGGTCGTATATCTTTCTTGCATCCTCTCCCGCGGTCTTCGGCACTTCGTGCCTCGACACGCGGGCTATGGAGCGATGATCCCTCCGGGGCTCTGCCCCTGCGGGATCTGCAGGCGGGAGCATCAGGAGAGGGTTGGTCCATGAGATGGCACAGCAGCATAGATTATCACTTCTTAGCTGTAAAACTCAAATGCATCATCCCTGGCTCTGAGACAGCCTACAGGAAACGCCGAGTCTAATGTCGGTATTAGCGTTTTCTTTTACCGATATTAGAGTGCACTAATACCGGTATTAGTCAAGTCTTTTACCGGGTTTAGTTTGGAGGTGTCTTCTCTCTCTTGCGTCACCCCTGAGTCTACGCTCTACAGGGTGGCCAACAAAGGGGAAGAGTACCACGGGGGTGGCTCTATGGTTCTAAGATCCATATAGTCTTCAATGACAGGAGAGAGATCATCAAATATCAGATTACCCCAGACCAGACTGACGACAGGGCACCTCTTAAAGATCACTCCTTCACAAAGAAGCTATCCGGAAAGCATACAGGAGACCTTTGAAAACCGGGAAGGTTACGGAATACTGCCGGAATGCTGAACGCCAAGAAGCTTGTCTGTAAGCCACTTCTGGCATTGCGTGCTGTAAATATTGGGCGAAAGTTTGTTTATCTACGAAATTGTCGTAGATTTGCTACGAACAAATCGTAGTAAGTACATCAATCGTAGATAACAACAATATGAGCGAGCCAAACTTTCTAAACGGACTATCCCCTCTCGAGGAGGACTTTATGCGTGCACTATGGCATATCGGAGAAGGTGAGATAAGCGATGCCATCCCCCTGATGGAGCATTCGGATACCCCTTACACTACAGTGGCTTCGGTGGTCAGCAAGCTGGAGAACAAAGGATATGTTACTCGCACGGGGAAGCGACGTGGTCACATCTATGCCCCTCTGGTGAGCCGTGAGGAGTACACCGATAAGACCATTAAATATATAGTCTCTAACTTCTTCAAAGGATCGTACAAGAGTCTGGTACAGCACTTTGCACAGGAGGAGAAGGTAAGCAGGGAGGAGATCTCGGAGATCCTGAAACTAATTGAAGAGGAGTAGTCGGCATGATGACTTGGCTGAAATATCTAGGTCTGTCGGGAGTAGGGATTGCTCTCTTTTACCTCCTCGGAGTGGTATTGCTCCGCAAAAGCACCCTACTCCGAGCCAAGCGATGGTATTACCTTATCGCCATCGCCTCTAGCCTTCTGCTCCCTCTGCTCTCTATAGCAGTACCAGAAAGGGATGTAAAAGAGGCAGAAGATAGGCTGCTCCCCAGCTTTACTATTGTGATAGAGGAGGAGCCAACCATCACTGCTCCTGCGACAAGGGAAAACACAATAGACTGGACCAGAGTGCTGATGGCAACTTGGGCTATCGGTGCAGCGAGTACGCTCATCTGGCTAACCTCGGGCGGGTACAGACTCTATAGACTATGCCGCACCTCCACGAAGCGAGAGCTCAGCCATAATGCCACACTCTACGAGATGGATGAAGAGCTAGCCCCCTTCACGATTGGGAAGGCGATCTTTATCCCCAAGTCATTATCCAATAGCGATATCACACCCACTATTCTGTCGCATGAGCTGGAGCACATCAGGCAGAAGCACTATTGGGATATCATCATTAGTATGGTGCTGCAGCCCTTACAGTGGTGGAATCCATGTGCGTGGGGATTGCTCCGCCAACTGCGCACAAACCTTGAGTACTTAGCAGACCAAGGGGTGCTGCGAGAGGGAAGCGACCGAAAGACCTACCAGTACCAGTTACTGGAGTGTACACTAGGCCGAAAGGTAGAGCTACCCTCGCTCTCATTTTCTATGCATAACCTAAAGAAACGAATCGTAATGATGAACAGCAAGAACAAAACGAACAAGAAACTAGCTATAGTTTACGCTCTGTCGGCCCTCCCGGTACTTGCCTTCTTGGCACTCGGTACTCAGATGGTAACCATCGAGCAGGCTGAAGCTAGCACCGCAACAGAAGTGGCTCCGCCACAAACTGTAGATAAAGCATCAAGGCACGTAGATGTACTACCTGAGTTTCCCGGTGGAGAAAAAGCTATGATGCAGTGGATCGCCCAAAACATCCAATACCCTAAGGAGGCTGCTAAGGCCAATATTGAGGGGAGTGTGATAGTCTCTTTCTTTGTTGAAAAGGATGGCTCTATCTCCAATGCCGAGGTAATAAAAAGTGTCCACGAGTCACTAGACAAAGAGGCTCTAAGAGTGGTAAATGCCATGCCTAAGTGGAAACCGGGCATGGAGAATGGGCAACCTGTAAGGACCCGCTTCTTTGTTCCAATCAGCTTCAAATCCCAGCAATCTGCAGAGGCTAAGGAAGAGGTCTCTGAGTTCTTAGAGGATATGCCTGAGTTTCCCGGTGGAGAAAAAGCTATGATGCAGTGGATCGCCCAAAACATCCAATACCCAAAGGAGGCTGTTGATGGTCATATCGAAGGGCGTGTGGTGGTCTCTTTCGTCGTCGAAAAGGATGGCTCTATCTCCAATGCCGAGGTAAAACGAAGCATCCATGAGTCACTGGACAAAGAGGCTCTAAGAGTGGTCAATGCCATGCCTAAGTGGAAACCTGGCATGGAGAATGGGCAACCTGTAAGAGCCCGCTTTCACATCCCGGTCAGCTTCAAGATCCCCAAGCCTGCCAAAGCGCCAACCGAATAACCTTGTCTCCTCCAGGTGAGGACCAAGTGTCTATCGCACAGTCCGGACTCGTCCGATGAGATAGTGCGAAAGGCAGAGGAAATAGGGTCTGATGGCGATGGCGCCTCTCAAGCACAAAGGTCGTGACACCACATCGGGCGTCACGACCTTTGCGTCGTATATACAGATGATCAGTCCTCAGCCATATAGGCAGCCTCGTGGAAGATCTCGGCAACCGTTGGATGGGGGAAGATCTGGTGGCGGAGCTCATCGAGCGTCATGCCCTCGGTGATCGCCAGGCCGCCAATGGCGATGATCCGGGACCGCAGAGAGGATGAAAAGATACTTTCCATGGAGAAATAAAGCTGAAAACAGTGATTTATGTCGTTGATTATCAGCTACTAAGTTACAGATAACACCCGACGTAAACAAGCCTAAGATGTTAAATGTCAGCTGGTTATGACTGACACTTGGAGTATTCTCGATCCCTCAAGATCCAAATGCGTCACCCCAGAGAGGAGGACTCAATTGTCTGCTATGTAATGTAATCTTTGGTATCTTAGCAGTGAAAACTGAATAACTACTCTAACTCAATATTTTTATGTCACTTTCCCCGGAAGAACTGAGCTGTAGGCTCGCCAAGATCAGACAAGCCATGTCCCACGAGGGCTGCGAGAGCCTTCTCCTGCGGAGTATCCCGTCACAGCTCTATCTGACGGGGAGTGTAGTCTCCGGATGGATGTATGTGTCTGGGGAGGGTGAGCCGGTCTACTTCCCTGACAGGACAGTCAATCGGCTCTCAGACTTCGATCCCGCCAGGGTGATCCCGGTGCGCAAGCCTGAGCAGATCCCTGCGGCTTTAGAGTCACTCGGGTATCGCATTGATCAGCATACAGCTCTGGAGAAGAGCTATCTCACTCAGGTGGACTATGAGCGGCTGAGCAAGCTCGCCCCCTCAGGCGTCAGCTCTGTTGATGCCGGAGCTCTGATGCGGCAGGTGCGTATGACTAAGACACCGGGTGAGATACGCTTGATCAGGGAGACCGCCGCTCGTCACTCTGAGATCTATGAGATTGCCCCGCAGCTCTACGAGCCGGGTATGACTGACCTAGAGTGGCAGTTTGCTCTCGAGTATGAGATGCGCAAGCGTGGCTGGGTAGGTCTTTTCCGCACCTTTGGGACGCAGATGGAGAGCTTCTCAGGCAGTGTCATCGCCGGGGACAATGCCTCCTGCGCCTCCCCTTACGACTTTACTATGGGAGGAAGGGGGGTGGCTTCCTTCCCACTCGGTGCTGCCGGGCACGTTATTCGCCCCGGAGAGACAGTGATGGTGGACTTGGCGGGTGACTACACCCAGTATCAGTCGGACTGCACGCGGACCTACTACGTGGGTACTCTTCCGGATGAGGCTTTTCGCTGCCACGAGATCTCGCTCCGTATGCACGAGTGGCTTGAGGAGGTGGGAGAGCCCGGCTTCCCCATCGGTGAGATCTACAATCATTGCCTTCACTTAGCGGAGCAATTTGGCGTGGCGGATCACTTCATGGGAGATGAGCTGAGAGCCCGCTACGTTGGGCATGGCGTTGGACTGGAGATCAATGAGCTCCCGATCCTCACCGGTCGCTGGCCGGGTGTGCTGGAGGAGGGTATGGTGATCGCCTTTGAACCCAAGATCATCCTCCCCGGTGTCGGTGCGCTTGGGATCGAGGACACTTACCTGGTGCTATCCGATGGGCTGGAGTGCCTCACCACACCGGAACGGACACTTGTCAAGCTTAGCTGAGTCAGTCTCACAGACGAGAGACTTAACTATATTCTCATGACCATCCATCCCACATACGACCTGAAGAGCAATGCCCGCTTTAGCCAATTGGTTTTCCTCTTTGCGGTGATGTTGATTATGGCGGGTGTGTTCTCTTTCCTGATCACTCCGGCCCTCAGTATGACCTCCCTCTCGGAGACAAAGTCGTTACTGGTTTCCCAGATCTGCTCTTCACTGTTGGTCTTCTGGGTTCCTCCTCTTCTACTCAATACTTACTACAAGGCTCGCCACCTAAGTCCATTCTTCCACCCACTTGCGTATGTGAGTCTGCTGCAGGTGGTGCTGGGTCTTGCAGTAGCTCTCTTGGCTCTCGTTCCCTCGTCCTTGCTGGAGGACCTGATGCGGATGATCCCGGAGCCGGAGGTGCTTGCTCCTTTTTCCCTACAGGTGGAGCGCGTCACCGAGATGATGATCTCGGACCACAGCGTGGGAGGGATCACGCTGGCGTTGATCGCCCTCGTGGTGGTCGCTCCGCTGGCCGAGGAGTATCTCTTCCGTGGCGTGCTGCAGCAGTGGGTCCTCTCCGTCACCCGGAGCGGGCATACTGCAGTGTGGGTGGTGGCTATACTCTTCTCGCTGATACACATGGAGTGGAGTGGACTCTTGTCTCGCGCCTTCATGGGAGTGCTGCTGGGCTATGCCGCTCTCTATGGGGGGCTAAGGGTCTCTGTCCCTATGCATGCCCTGAATAATCTGCTTGTCTATCTCCTCTTGCTCTTTGGCGACCCAGAGCCATGGAGTCCTCTTCCCCTTGGGATCGTCTCCGTGCTGATCTCCATAGTCTGCCTGATCGCCATTGGCGTCCTTCTCCGATATATGTCTCTAAAAACGAAAACCGAATATCATGAAACGATCAACTAAATTACCTGCACTCTTAGCTCTAGCCTTTCCGCTGCTCGGTCTCTTGACCTCTTGCGAAGGCGCAAAGCAGAGTACCTATTACACTCAGCGCGTGGACTTCCCCAAGGGAGCTACGCTCGATACAAAGCTAGAGATGGCCTCACAGCTGATCCCATCTGAGAAGCAACAGGCGTGGCATGAGCTGGAGCTGACCGCTTTTATCCACTTTGGGGTCAATACCTTCACCAATCAGGAGTGGGGCGATGGGACTGAGGATCCTGCCATTTTCATCCCCGAGCATCTAGACACAGATCAGTGGGTGAAGACCCTGAAGGATGCCGGCTTTCGCCTCGTGATACTTACCTGTAAGCACCACGATGGGTTCTGTCTCTGGCAGACGGAGACCACGGACCACTCGGTGAAGTCCTCCCCATGGCGCAATGGCGAGGGCGACGTGCTGAGGGATCTCTCCGCATCGTGTAAGAAGTATGATATGAAGCTGGGTGTCTACCTCTCTCCCTGGGACCGCAATGCAGCATCTTATGGTACCGGCAAGGACTACAACGACCTCTATATTGCTCAGCTTACCGAGCTTCTCTCCGACTATGGAGATATCTATGAGGTGTGGTTTGATGGTGCTTGCGGTGAGGGACCTAATGGAAAGGTACAGGAGTATGATTGGAAGCGGGTCTTCGACACGATCCATAAGCTGCAGCCCAATGCCGTCAGTGCGATTATGGGTGAGGATATCCGCTGGGTGGGCAATGAGAGCGGTCTCGGTCGTGAGACGGAGTGGAGTGCTACCGTCCTCTCACCGGACTCCTATCCCGAGAGTGACAGCCTCTACAAGGCTCTTGACATCAACGCTATGTCTGGAGATCTCGGCAGTCGGGAGATGCTAGCTAAGGCAGGGTCCCTCTACTGGTATCCGAGCGAGGTGGACGTGTCGATCCGTCCGGGATGGTTCTGGCACCCGGAGGAGGGACCGAAGTCCCTGCAGCAGCTGTCTGACATCTACCTTCAGTCTGTGGGGCGTAACTCGGTCCTCCTGCTCAATATCCCTCCCACTCGGGATGGACTGCTGGATGAGCGGGATGTGAAGCGTGTGGGTGAGCTGGGTCAGTGGATCCGTCAGCTCAATGAACAGCGTGCCGCTACAGAGGATCTTGCTCACGAGATCAAGGTGGGAGGAAGTGTCGTGACAGAGCTTGATCCCGATATGCAGGTGGGGGTGATCCTCCTACAAGAGGACCTCTCTCGTGGCCAAAGGGTCGAGAAATTCCACGTCGATGGCCTGATGGATGATGGTACCTGGTCTCAGATTGCCCAGGGAACCACAATCGGTTACAAGAGACTTCTGCCACTGGAGGTGCAGGCTCGGTACAGTAAGATCCGTCTTGTCATTGATGAGGGTCGCGGAGGCTCAGTCTTCATTCGTCACATCAATGCCCTCGTACTGCCGCCGCTGTCAAGCTCAGAGCTGGTCGATGGCATGCCCGGGATTACGCCTCTCCCCAAGCAGGGCTGGACCGTCTCGAGTGTTAGTCCATTAGAGATCCTCTTTGGCAAAGAGCTAAGTGTACAGGGACTTATCTACACACCTGCTAAGGGTCGCGATGCCACGACGCTCCCCTTTACCTACCTGTTGGAGGGAACTAAGGATGGTAAGAGCTGGCAGCCGCTGGCAAGGGGCGAATTCTCAAATATTGTCAATAATCCGATCCCGCAGAAGATCAAGCTAGACCAAGCCCACACGCTTCGTGGGATCCGTCTCACCGGTACCACAGTGGAGGGACATGGTGTGCCGCTAGAGGATACTGAAGTAACACTCTATTGATACCCTACTTACAATGATGAAATATATCGGCGCACACGTCTCCAGTGCGGGCGGGGTGCAGAATGCTCCACTTAATGCGAAGGAGATTGGCGCCAATGCTTTTGCTCTTTTTACCCGAAACCAGCGTCAGTGGTTCCCTAAGCCGCTGAAGGAGGAGGACATCGAAGCCTTCAAAACCAATATGACTGAGTGCGGCTTTGAGCCACGTTACGTCTTGCCCCATGCTAGTTACCTGATCAACCTCGGCTCGCCTCGGGAGGAGGTGATGAAGAAGAGCCGTCATGCCCTTACGGATGAGATGCAGCGATGTGAGCAGCTGGGGCTGAGTATGGTAAACTTCCACCCGGGTGCCAACCTCGGTGAGACCTCTGTATCTGAGTGTCTGGCACAGATCGCCGAGGGGATCAATATCTCGCTTGAGCGAACGGCGGGCGTGAAAGCTGTGATCGAGAATACCGCCGGTCAGGGATCCAACCTTGGCTTTACCTTTGAGCAGATTGCTGAGATCATTGATGCTGTGGAGGACAAGAGTCGTGTCGGCGTCTGTATCGACACCTGCCATGCGACCGCAGCAGGATATGACATCCTGACGGAGGAGGGATACCGAGCTATGATGAAGTCCTACGAGGAATTGATTGGGCTGGACTATCTCTGCGGCATGCACTTGAATGACTCCAAGAAAGGGGTCGGATCTCGTGTAGACCGTCATGAGTCGCTTGGGGATGGCGAGATCGGGATAGCTCTCTTCGAGTGCATTGTCCGCGATCCTCGTACTGATAGTATCCCCCTGATCCTCGAGACGCCCAATCCGGATCGCTGGGCGGACGAGATAGCCCTGCTGAGGACCTTTGAAACCAAGTAAAGGATGATCGCTTTTCCTCAGGCCAAGATCAATATTGGTCTTCGCATCACCGGTGTGAGACCGGACGGTTACCACGAATTGGAGACGCTCTTCTACAAGATCCCGCTCTGCGATGCTTTAGAGGTGGTGCCGGCAGAGAGGGATGCCCTTGATGATGGAGGCTTTGGCGATCCGGAGCAGAATATAGTCGTCCGGGCAATGACGCTGATGCGGGAGGAAGGGGTACCCGTTCCCCCACTTGAGGTGATACTCCGTAAGCGAATCCCCACAGGTGCCGGTCTGGGGGGCGGCTCGTCCGATGCCTCATCGATGCTACTGATGCTGAGGCAGCTTTATGCCCCCGACCTGTCGGATAAGCGGCTGGCGGATATGGCTCTAAGGCTTGGTGCCGACTGCCCATTCTTCCTCACTAAAAGTCCTCAGATAGGGCGTGGAGTGGGAGAGCTACTGAGCCCTTCCCCTCTCGACCTGAGCGACTGGGTACTCACTCTGATCCTGCCCGGGATCCATGTCTCTACAGCTGAGGCGTATCAGGAAATAGGTATCTCCGCACCGCCCGAGCCTCTCGAGGAGATCCTTAGGCGACCGGTGACTGAGTGGCGCAACCGAGTGGTAAACGACTTTGAGATCCCCGTCTTTGCACGTCATCCTGAGCTGGCAGAGATCAAGGATCAGCTCTATGCTGCTGGTGCCACCTATGCTTCCATGTCCGGATCCGGCTCCTCCATCTATGCCTTGAGCACGGCTCCTCTGACTCGACTTTCTACCCCATACACTACATATTCTTATCTGTTATGAAGAAAGTACTCCTAACACTAGTTCTTTCTGTATTAGCTGGTGGACAAGCATTAGCTGCTCTGCCGACCGATACCCTGACCATCCTGCACTACCGGGCACTCCCTGCAACGACGCTTACCGCTCCGATGCAGACCGATAGTGTTAATCTCTATGGCAAGTCCCGAGACTCCTTTACTACCTCGACGGATCAGCCCGCAGTCGCAGCCGACAGCCACTTGCTGTCGGACCTGATCGCACCGGCGGACACGGTTATTCGGCTCGAGGGTGGTAAGCTGTACCGACTGTCGACTGCCTTACTCTCTACTGCGTATGAGAAGGCGACCCTTTTGGTTTCCTGCACGATGCCCTACAAGCTCGCCTTTGATGGAAGAGTTATAGGACAGAAGAATAGAGTGCTCGATAGTCCTCGTGAGGATCAGTTTGACCTGACCATATACCCCTCTGCACGTCGTTCTCTGGCCATTACCATTGAGGCTCGGGACTCAGTAGAGCTGGTAATGTCTGTGGTCCCCAAGCGAGCCGGCCATACCGTCTCCCTCAGGACCGACCCGGTCGAGTATATGAGTATGGACTTCGGCCTCACCGGGGAGACCCTGACAGGTGTCAGCATGTCCCCAAGCGGTCGCTTTACCATACTTTCCTCTGTCAGACTTGCTGATCTGAAGCGACTCTACTCCTCGACGCTCTATGAGGGAACCCGTCGCATAGGGACTCTTCCTGATGGTGCCGGTCGCGGTAGCTGGATGCCTCGCACGGATAAGCTCTACTATACGGTGCAGACCGATCTTGGCAGAAGCCTGATGACCTACGATCCTGCCACAGGTGCTGAGGAGCTCCTCTGCGAAGCCATTCCGGACGGATCCTTTACGGTGGCTCCGACCGAGGACCGCTTGATCTTCTATAAGGAGACCACTGGTGACAGACAGTCCACTTACGTGGATCGGGCGCTCGGACGCGATGACCATAGGGGGCTGATGGGACCACGAACCCGGTATGACCTTTACCTCTTTGACTTCGCCACACGCGACTACCGTCCTCTCACCTACGGCTATCGCTCTGTGGGCCTGGAGGACATTAGTCCGGACAGCAGGCGGATCATCTTCTCCGTGACGGATGACGATGTTACGGAGTCCCCCTTCTATGCCACAGGTTACTACGAGATGGATCTGGAGACGATGGCGGTCGACACCCTCTTCGCCCCTTCGCCTAATCTCTCCTACGTTGGCTACACCAACGATTCGGGCAAATTGCTTATCCTGGGCAATCCCGAAGCCTTTGATGGCCTTGGACGAAACCTCCCGGAGGGCATGACGACAAATACGTACGAGACGGATATCTATCTCTACGACAGGAAGAGTAGGACGGCAAAAGTCTTCACGAAGGATTTCGCTCCATCCGTGCAGTCGATCCGGCTGGCTCAGGATCGAATGCAGGCGATCTTCCGTGCCGCCGACCGCGACTACCAGAGGCTCTACACGCTTGACCTAAGGAGTGGCAAGATCAGCCTCCTGCCGGTGAGCGTGGACTATGTCGGATCCTACGCCGTGGATGCTCAGTGCAAGACCTTTGCTTACGTCGGTGAGAGTACCAATAGGGTAGCAAATGCTTACCTGGGAGACGTTACACGCCGCACCTCCTCACTCCTCAGAGATCTTGCCTCAGAGCGGATGAAGGATCTGAAGATGGGAAGCGTGGAGGACTGGAGTTTCACCATGTCGGATGGTAGTCAGGTCCCGGGACGCTTCTACCTTCCTCCTACCTTTGACCCTCAGAAGAAGTATCCACTCCTCGTGTACTACTACGGTGGCACATCTCCTGTAGGGCGGATGTTTGACTGGTACTACTCTCAGCCGATGTATGCCGCACAAGACTATGTTGTGCTGGTGCTCAATCCCAGCGGGACCATCGGCTGGGGACAGGAGTATGCTGCCCGGCATGTCAATGCCTGGGGTGACCGGACCGCTGATGAGATCATCGCTGCGACGAAGGGTTTTGTCGACAGCCATTCCTATGTCAATGCCAAACGGATCGGCTGCTTCGGTGCCAGCTACGGAGGCTTTATGACCCAGTATCTCCTCACCAAGACGGATCTCTTTGCCTGCGCCATCAGCCACGCCGGCATCAGTGCGCTCTCCTCCTACTGGGGACAGGGTACCTGGGGCATCGGTTACAGTACAGTCGCCAGTACGGATAGCTATCCGTGGAATAATCCTGATCTCTATGCCAAGCATAGCCCGCTCTTCCGTGCCGACAAGATCCACACTCCTCTGCTCCTCACCCATGGCACATCGGATACCAATGTCCCCTTCGGGGAGAGCGTCCAGCTCTACAATGCACTCAAGATCCTCGGACGACCGGTGGAGATGATCCGCGTCTACGGAGAGGATCACCACGTGATGGAGCTCCACCGCCGTCAGATCTGGATGCGATCGATGATGGCATGGTTCCAGAAGTGGCTCAAGGACGACCCCACCTGGTGGGATGATATGTACCCTGAGAGGCACTACTGATCCGGAGCCAACCCCACAAGGATTTCAACGAAAGAGGTCTTCCTGTCATCTGGCGGGGAGACCTCTTTTTGCGTAAAGCCCACTAAGTTGTGACCTCAAAGAAGATTCGCCTATTTTTCTCATGTGAGCGGCGGGGAAAGACTCTTGTGTAAAGGACAAATTTCGGTATCCCTTGTGACCACAAGTAGTGTTGCGGATGCGGCTCAGGACTCAAAGCCGTGAGCTCATGGGATTGTACCCCATTCTCACTACTATTTCTTTGTACTTACTTATCCTCGAAGTGGTGGGGATCGCAGCGGAGTAGGTACATGATTGCGGCCGGGGGCTGCTCCTGCTCCAGCTGGCTCCGCATATAGTCCATATAGGGCGCGACGTGGTCAAAGAACTTGTAAAAGCCGCGACAGAGGTAATTGAGACCCGGCTCCCCGTACTCGTCCTTGATAAAGCGGTTCTTGGGACACTCGCCCCAACAGGCAAAGAGGAAGGGACACTCCCGGCACTGTCTCGGCAGGGCATCGTACTTATTGCGCCCAAACCTCTGCTGTCTCGGGCTGTACATCATCTCTATCAGCGTACTGGAGCGGATATTCCCCAGCTTATACTGCGGGAAGACGAAGTGATCGCAGCTGTAGACATCCCCATTATACTCCATCACGCCGGCGTGACCGCAGTACTTCGCCATCGTGCAGACGCCCGGCTGGACACCCATCCAATTGGCGAGCGTTGCATCGAAGAGCTGGATAAAGTATTCTCCTACGCCATCCCTCACCCAGACATCGAAGAGGCCGCAGAGGAAGTCTCCCCACTGCTCCGGCGTGACGGAGAAGTAGGACAACTGACTCTCTTCGTCAGGCTCCCCGACAGTCGCCAAGCGACCATCTGGATGATAACGCTCGACGATGGGCGCAAACTGTATGTAGTGGCAGCCAATGGACTTGAAGAAAGAGTAAAACCCCTCGGGATCATCTGCATTGAGCGCATTGACGACGGCGAGGATATTGAAGTCCACCCCGTGCCTCTGCAGCAGTCGCACACCACGCATCACGCGATCAAAGGAGGGCTTGTCGCTCGGGGTGCGCCTTAGGGCATCGTGGTAGGCACGCTCTCCATCAAGAGAGATGCCGATGAGGAAGTGGTTAGCCTTGAAGAATCGACACCACTCATCATTGAGCAGAGTGCCATTGGTCTGAAGCGTATTGATGATGCGGTGCCCTCCGGCATACTTGCGCTGGAGCCGAATCGCCTTTTGATAAAAAGAGAGGGGACGCAAAAGCGCCTCACCCCCGTGCCAGGTAAAGACCACCTCCTCGGTTGACTGACTGCCGATGTACTCTCGCACATACCGCTCCAGCACCTCATCGCTCATCTGCTGGCTCTGAGGTGATGGCACGTCTCGGTAGAGCTCTTTCTTCTCCAGATAATAGCAATAGGTGCAGGCGAGGTTGCAGAGCGACCCGGCCGGCTTCGCCATTACGTAGAGCGGACGAGCGAGGGGATTAGCGATGGGACGACGATCCATTACGACTTAAATAGGTATCTAAAGGCTTCATCCACCCGACTGACCGGCACGACCCTTATGGAGGAGCTCCTGCTGAGATCAAGGCTCTTGGCATTGTCCTGAGGGATGATGATCTGGCGGAAGCCGATCTTCTCCGCCTCTGCGACACGCTGAGCGATACGAGACACAGCGCGCACCTCACCGCTCAGGCCAACCTCACCGGTGACGCAGATCTCACGGCTAATCGGGAGGTCAAGACTGGAGGAGAGTACGGCAGAGAGGATGGCGAGGTCGATGCCCGGGTCGGTAATGTAGAGCCCGCCGGCGATATTAAGGAAGACATCCTTCTGCACAAGCTTAAAGTTGGCTCTCTTCTCCAGCACGGCAAGGAGCATATTGGCACGCCGGAGGTCTGTCCCCGTGGCAGCGTGCTGAGGATAATTGTAGACTGCCGAGGAGACTAATGCCTGAGTCTCCACGAGGAGCGGGCGGATCCCCTCCATGGTCACCCCGATGCAGATCCCGCTCAGGCTCTGGTCGTTACCAGAGAGGAGCATCTCGGAAGGATTGGTCACCTGCCGGAGCCCCTCCTGCCTCATCTCGTAGAGGCCGATCTCAGAGGTGTTGCCAAAGCGATTTTTCAGAGACCTGAGAATCCTATACTGGTGGTTTCGATCGCCCTCGAAGCGCAGGACAGTATCGACCAAGTGCTCCATGATCTTTGGTCCGGCGATCTCACCATCCTTGGTGATGTGGCCGATGATGATCACCGGGATATTGGTGTGCTTCGCAAAAGCCATCAGCGCCGAGGTACACTCCCTCACCTGCGCGAGGCTGCCGGGCGCGGAGTCACTGCGGGTGGTGCGCATCGTCTGGATGGAGTCGACGACCAGCAGATCAGGGCGTGAGGACTGAGCAGTCTCTATGATCGTCTCGACGTCCGTCTCCGAGTAGAGGAGACATCGGGAGATCGCCGAGGCGTCAGTGATACGCTCCGCCCGAATGCGTATCTGCCCCATGCTCTCTTCCCCGCTGACGTAGAGCGTGGTGATGTCGGGATTACGTAGCACGCTCTGCAGGACGAGGGTACTCTTGCCGATGCCCGGCTCACCTCCCATAAGGACGAGGGACCCCTTGACGAGACCTCCGCCAAGGACGCGATTGAGTTCACCGTCACGCATATCCATACGCGGAGCGCTCTCGGGCGACACCTCACAGAGCGGCACCGGCCGGTGTCCTCCCTCCGTGCGATCGCTTCGGATCTTCACCCCCGGGAGGTCGTCCCGGACACGAAACTCCTTGAGACTATCCCACTCCCCACAGGAGGGACAGCGCCCCAGCCACTTGGGGAAGTCCTCGCCGCAGTTGCTGCAGACGTAGACCACCTTGTCCTTACTTCCACTCATCGCTCGTCACTCGGCGCAGAATTGCTTGTAGTACTCGACGCTCTCGGGGAGCCGCTCGCTGACGTCCTCAGCATCGGCACTGAAGAAGGAGAATATGCGCCCAAACCTTGCACCCGCATAACCGATGCTGCTGATGATGGGGACAAAGAGGCCCTGCAGACCGCCCTCTCCATACACCTCCTCCGAGGGGACACCGGCAGAGGTGGCAAGATCGATCAGCTTACCGTCGAGCGTGCCCTCTCCACCGGCTGCTGAACCGGCGCCCCACACCTGGTCGATCCAGCACTTCATCACCCCGGGGACGGACATCCAGTAGAGAGGAAACTGCAGGATCACCCGATCCGCCTCACGGAGCAGCTTCTTCTCCGCCTCCACGTCAAAGGTCATGCCCGACCCGCAGGCATCGGCGAGGCAGTGGATGGTAAGGTCGGGATCACTCATCGCTCTCAGACCCTCAAGCCAGCCTTTTGACACAGTAGACTCTTCCAAATGGGGATGTCCCACAACAACTAATGTTTTCATAAGAAAAAATGTTTCGCTTAGTTCCTTTGAGACAAATGTAGCCATTTAAGGGGAGACAAAGTCGGGCAGTTCCCCATTTTTGTCTATCATTGCACTCGCAACACAAAGGAAGAGAAAGATGATCAAGAACGTATTAGTTGATGTAGGAGGGGTGCTGATAGACCTCCACAGATCAGTAGCTGTCGATCGGCTGAGAGAGCTGGGAGTCACGGATGCAGACGAGATGCTGGACGCCTACCGCCAGACCGGCGGCTTCCTCGACTACGAGAGCGGGCGGATCAACACGGAGGACTTTGCGCACCATCTCTCCGAGACCTACCACAGGGAGATCACCATAGAGCAGCTCCGGTGGGCACTCCTCGGCTTCCTCAAGCGCGTCTGTGAGGAGAAGCTCACCTTCCTCGAGGAGGAGATCGCACCACACCATCGTGTACTGGCACTCTCCAATACGAATCCTCTGCTGTATGACTACTTCGAGAGCAAGGACTTCATCTCCTCCGGCAGACCGCTGTCGGACTTCTTTGAGTGCGTCTTCACCTCCTACACTATGGGGATGTGCAAGCCGGAGCGGGAGATCTTCCTAAGGGTCCTCGAGGAGGGCAATCTGCTACCTGAGGAGACACTCTTCCTCGACGACGGACCCGCCAATACCGACATGGCTCGATCCCTCGGCATGGTCGCCTACACCTGCAAGAATGAGGAGGACTGGCGGGATCCGATCCGCCGCCTGCTGGTCAGATAAGTAGCGCCGTCAGCAGGTAGGCAAGCCAGGAGAGTAGCCAAGCGACAGCCGTCGCATAGACGGCGTCAAAGACCGCCCACTTGTAGGAGCCGGTCTCCCTCCCCACTGCGACAAACGTAGCGATACAGGGGAAGTAGAGCAGGACGAAGACAAGGAAAGCGACCACCGTCGGGATCGTCAGCACCGGGCTCCCATCCGGATAGGTAGCCTGACGGAGCCGCTCCGAGAGGGACGAGGTATCCTCCTCATCCCCCACATAAAGCACTCCGAGCGTACTCACCACCACCTCTTTTGCAGCCACACCGGTTAGCGTCGACACAGAGAGACGCCAGTCAAAGTGCTGTGGGGCGAAGATGGGCGAGACAGCCCTCCCCAGCCGTCCGATGTACGACTGCTCCTGCGAGATGACTCGCAGCTGTCGCTCCGGCGTGAGCGTCTCAAAGCTTGCCGCCTCCTCCGGTCCTACCCGATCCTTATAGGAGGCTACCAGCACCTCTCCCTCGGGGGTCTCCAGGCTGTCGATGTGGGGGAAGTAGCCCAGTGCCCAGATGATCACCGTCGCAGCGAGGATCGTGGTTGCCATTTTCTGTAGATACTGTCGCGCCCGCTCCCAGGTATGGATCGCAATGGTCTTGGCCGCCGGCACACGATAGGGCGGCATCTCCATCACGTAGGGGGTCTCATCGTCCATGGGGAGGACCTTTGAGAAAAGCAGCGACGACAACACGCCTACCACGATCCCGAGGAGGTAAATGGCAAAGAGTGCCACCCCTGCATGCCGGGGGAAGAAGGTCCCCACCAGCAGGAGATAGACCGGGAGCCGCGCGCTACAGCTCATGAAGGGCGTCACCAAGATCGTGATCAGGCGAGACTTTTGGCTCTCGATCGTGCGTGCTCCCATGATCGCCGGGACACTGCAACCAAAACCCATAAGCATCGGTACAAAGCTCTTGCCGTGCAGCCCTATCGCCGCCATAAGGCGATCCATGATAAAAGCGGCCCTGGCGAGGTAGCCCGTGTCCTCCATCAGACTGATGCAGAGGTAGAGGATGAGGATGTTGGGTAGGAAAACCAGCACGCCCCCTACTCCGCCTATCACACCATCTACCAGCAGCGACCTCAGGGGACCCTCGCTCATCGTCCGCTCCAGCAGACTACCGAGCCACCCCATACCACTCTCTATCCAGTCCATAGGGTACTGACCGAGGGCGAAGGTGAGCTCAAAGGTGAGAAACATCAGGAGCAGGAAGATCGGGAACCCCCAAGCGCGATGAGTCACTATGTCATCGATCCGCTTATCAATCCGGGTGGACCGTCCCTCGCTCCGCCGGATATAGATCCCGTCAAGTATCGTCCTAATATGCCGATATCGACTATCGATCAACTGCTGCTCGAGTGCACTCTCAGTCTCATCCGCTCCGGTTTGGCTCTCGGCAATCTTGTCCACCTGCTCCAGCATCCGGGCACCGGCGGGATCACGGTGAGACACATAGTCCCTAAGCGTCTGATCCTGCTCCAGCAACTTGATGGCGAGGAAGTCAGGCCGGAGCCAGGCGCTCTCATCACCAAGAGAGGTCTCCGACTCGATGAGCCGGGTCACCTCCTCAATGGACTGACGGAGCGCCCCCTCATACTTCACACTCGGCCCAGTGGGTCGATGAACCGCGTCCAGTCGCTCCCGGTGTAGACGAGCCACAGTAGCAAAGAGCTCCCTCAACCCCTCACCGGTCCGACCGATGGTCGGGATCACCGGCATACCGAGCCGTCTCGACAGCGCCTTGACATCAAGCCTTGTGCCGCTATCCCTCAGCTCGTCGTACATATTCAGCGCCACAATGGTCGGCACCCCGGCCTCCATGAGCTGGACTGTCATGTATAGGTTTCGCTCCAGATTGGATCCGTCGACAACATTGACGATCACATCAGGCGGGGTCTCGCTCTCGAAGAGCTGATGGGTCACAAACTTCTCCTCCGGACCGTAAGAGGAGAGGGAGTAAGTCCCCGGCAGATCGACCAAGTGGAAGAGCGTATCCCCCTGTCGGTAGTCCGCCACGGCAGCCGCCACAGTCACGCCTGCATAGTTGCTCACCTGCTGGTGAGAGCCACTGGCAGCGTTGAAGAGTGAGGTCTTGCCACAATTAGGATTTCCGACAAAAGCGACCGTCACCTCGCTTGCCACCGGTCCCTTTGTCTTGGGGAGACTTTTTTCCGCAAGGGGAGGAGGCGTGCCGACTAAGTGATCGGACGAAAGGTGTCCGGGCTGAGTCTCAGAGGACTCAACAGGCGACACCTCGATAGTCTCTGCCTCCGACCGGCGTAGGGTGAGTCGGTACCCAAGGATGCTGTACTCGACCGGATCGAGGAGAGGCGCATTGCGGATCACGTGCACCTTAGCGCCGGGGACAAACCCCATCTCCAGCAACCGCTTCCGAAAGGACCTCGGAGCTGTATGATAGACGATGGTACCGGTCTCTCCCGTGTGGAGCTGCGTGAGTCTCATGATGCTTACTATCTTTTTTCTCTGAATTGCAAATGTGCCAAAAGATAACCGGGATCTAAATACCCACTTCTGAGTATTTTTTATCTGTACGTCCTCACACCATATGCGAGATGAAAGGGTCAGCGACGGCAAATAATCAGGGTGATTTCTTTTACCGGTAATAGAGACAACTAATATCGGTATTAGTCATCACTATTACCGATATTAGTTTGCCGCCATATCCATCGGGGTCAGACACTCCGAGAAAAAACCACTAAACCTCTTAGTACCCAGTTTATTATTTATCCATCAATAAACATCACAAAGTGACTACATGATCAGCTATGCAATAACTGGAACTTCCGAAGTCAGATCGAAATTCATTAGCCTAAAAAGCGCCTAATCTGACCGTATTTGAGAATTAAAACAATTGGTATCTTTGCCGTTACAAATGGCATTGCCATGCTTGCTTTCACACTACTACTTACGCATGAGACAGCTTAAGATTCAAAAGTCTATCACTAACCGCAACTCCGACTCTCTGGAGCGGTACCTAACTGAAATCGGCCGGGAGAAATTGATTACCCCGGACGAGGAGGTGCAGCTGGCCCAGCTCATCCACCGAGGTGGGCGGGAGGGGACTCGTGCTCTGGATAAGCTGGTGAGAGCTAATCTTCGCTTTGTGGTATCTGTGGCCAAGCAGTACCAAAATCAGGGGATGGAGCTCCCGGACCTGATCAATGAGGGCAATATTGGGCTCATCAAGGCGGCAGAGAAGTTTGATGAGACCAAGGGCTTCAAGTTCATCTCCTACGCTGTCTGGTGGATACGACAGAGCATCCTCTCAGCACTTGCCGAGCAGTCGCGTATGGTTCGGATCCCACAGAATCAGGTGGGGAACCTATCCAAGATCATCAAAGCGCGGAACTCCTTTGAGGCAGACAATCAGCGCAAGCCATCTGTCTCTGAGCTTGCTGCTGCCACCGGCATGGATGAGGACAAGGTCCGCGAGGTGCTGGAGCTGGATAGTCGTGACGTGAGTGTGGATGCGCCATTTGAGCAGGGAGAGACCAGCAGTCTGCTGGATGTACTGCCAGATGACGACTCGCCCGTTGCCGACCACTCCCTGATGCATGAGTCCCTCGCCACAGAGATAGAGAGCGCTCTCACCATGATCCCTGAGAGGGAGGCTGAGGTGCTCAAGATGTTCTTCGGACTAGCAGGTCAGACAGAGATGACCCTCGAGGAGATCGGCATGAGGCTCAATGTCTCTCGAGAGCGTGCCAGACAGATCAAGGAGAAAGGACTTCGTCATCTCCGTGAAGCAAGCGAGGAGACTCACCTCAAGACCTACTTGGGCTGATGTCTATTCGTCCCATAGTTGATCATGCTACCTATGATCGGTAAGAAAAGAAGTCAGCTCGATAGCATTGGCTTACTATTTGTAGTGCTGTAGAGTGTGACCAGAGATATGGATAATACGTGGAGAATTAGTCAATCATGAGACAGCTTAAGATAGAAAAGTCCATCACCAGTCGTGATGATGCGGTGATGAATCGTTATATGAAGGAGGTGGCGAAGGAGGAAATGATCACCGCTGACGAGGAGGCTGAGCTTGCTATGCGCATCCAGCGCCATGACGAGCACTCTCATGAGGCTGTCGACAAGCTTGTCAGAGCTAATCTCCGATTTGTGATCAGTGTGGCGAAGCAGTACCAGGATCTCGGGCTGCCACTGATCGATCTCATCAATGAGGGCAACCTGGGTATGATACGTGCTGCACAGGGTTTTGATGGATCGAGGGGGTTCAAGTTCATCACCTACGCCGTCTGGTGGATCCGTCAGAGCATCCTCAAGGCACTAGGAGACCAGGGACGTATAGTCCGCCTGCCTCAGAATCAGGTCGGTAATGTCACTAAGCTGAAGAATGCCCGTGACCGATTTGAGCAGATCCATCAGCGCCAGCCCTCTCCTGAGGAGCTTGCTGATGAGCTGGATATGGATCTGGATAAGGTGATCGACATCATCCAGATCGACAAGGGAGAGATCAGCGTCGACAAGACCTTTGAGGACGGTGAGACCAATACTCTCCTCGACGTGATGACTGATGATGAGGCCCCCGAGGTAGATCATCGGCTGATCAATGAGTCTCTATCTGATGAGATCAGCGTCGCCATGGACTGTCTCAATGAGAGGGAGCGCTTCGTGCTGGTACACACCTTCGGTCTCGGAGGACAGCCGGAGATGAGCCTGGATGAGATAGGTGCTGCCATAGACCTTAGCAGAGAGCGCGTCCGACAGATCCGCGAAAAGGCGATCCGCCAGCTGCGCAACGATTGCGATAAGACCAACCTTAGGAGCTACTTGGGCTGATCCACTTGTAAGGAAGATAATATTTCGTACCTTTGCGCCACGGTTGGAGGGGGTCAGGGAGACATACTGGAGAGGTGGCAGAGTGGTCGATTGCGGCGGTCTTGAAAACCGTTGAAGTGCGAGCTTCCGGGGGTTCGAATCCCTCCCTCTCCGCTTTAAGTACTCTGGCAGCACCGCCAGTGAGCACTACCGAAAAAGTATAAGTATCGTAACTCCAACGAGTTACGATACTTTTGTTTTGTTCATCCGTCTTTTTATGGTGCGTTGCCAGACCGTATGAATGAAAAAATCCTCTCTCGTAGCTCCAATCATCCGTCTCTCCGGATGCAATTTCTCTATTCTCTCCCGTCTACAATTGAAATCAGTGATGTATGAAGTCTACTTCAAAATAGCTTTTCTGCATTAGATGGAGAAGAATGCTTTATAGCCGTACCAAAATCGTATTTCTCAATCAGCGTGCGATGACAGACCATTTGTTTGCGCCCAATCTACAGAAGTCCCATAAGAACATAGAGGAGTGCATTCTCTACATCTTGAGTGAGATGCAAAGAAGTGGTTGTAATGGCTTTGCTGATGAGGAGATATACTCAATGGCAGTTCACTATTATGATGAAGATGATATAGAGGTGGACAAAGTATCTGGTTGCAATGTTGTGGTCAATCACGTTGTAGAGCTCTCCGAAGAAGAGAAAAAGCAAGCACGGCAGGAAGCTATCAAGTAATACCAACAAGAGGAACTTGTCAAATTGCAGAAGCGAAATGAGCGACCCAAGAGAACTGAAAGAACCGAGACAACATCTTCTACACAACCGCAACCCACACTATTTGACACCCTTGCCTTATGAAACCTAAGAACAAGTTTGAGAAAGCCGTATTGGCACTGAGTACGAGACTATGCCCGATAACAAAAGCACAGCACCAGTGGGCATTCCGAGAGTGCATAGACCACTTTGCCTACCGCTTACCTAAAGGTCGTACGACTTGTATGGATTGTGGTTATAGTTGGACTTTAGAGCAGCCTATAGATACTTGCACTTGCCCTCAATGTAGGGCAAGTCTGCAAGTCAAGACAACAAGAGCACAGAAGTTACAACAGAAGCAGTACTTCACACTACTAACCACTTGTGGTGAGTATCATGTGTTGCGAATGTTTCTCCTTGTTGAAGGTATGGAGAAAGGTTGCAGAGTAAAGACCTCGGTCATTGAGATTGGGCATTATTGGTGGAATACGCAGGGGCAAAAAGCTGTGGTTGCCATACAGAGGGTCAGGGCTGACGTTTTTGGGGAATGNGCTCACAGCTTGATAGATAGCAGCTCGGAGGGCTTCAGAGTGGCGTTGGTCCGGAATTGGGTGATGAGTCTTTTGCCGCTTTTTTCCTTCATTTTGTCGACAAAGAAAAGAGCGATTTTAGACATAATGTTGAAGTTCTTTGCCTCATTATTCTTCCTCTTAA